>BCRI01000185.1 GCA_001552515.1 Sphaerimonospora mesophila NBRC 14179 = JCM 3151 | reverse complement strand
TGATCCTCTACACGGTGGGCCGCCGCCAGCTGCTCAGCGGTCTGACCGCCGGTTTCGGCAAGTAGCCTTCAGGAGATCTGAGCGACCCGGCTGCGCGCCTCCTCCACCACGATCTCGGCCTGCGCCCGTGGCTCCCAGCCGCGGGCGTCGGCGCTCTTTCCCGGTTCGAGGACCTTGTAGACCTCGAAGAAGTGGCCGATCTCGTCGAGCACGTGCGGCTGGATGTCGGTGATGTCCTGGATATGGGCGAAACGATCGTCGGTGGCGGGCACACAGAGGATCTTCGCGTCGGGGCCCTTCTCGTCGTGCATCCAGAACACGGCGACCGGCCGTACGGCGATCACGCAGCCGGGGAACGTCGGCAGCTCGCCCAGCACCATCGCGTCCAGCGGATCGTCGTCCTCGGCGAGGGTGTGCGGCAGGAAGCCGTAGTCGTACGGATAGGCGGTGGCGGTGAACAGCAGCCGGTCCAGGCGGATCCGCTGCCTCGCGGGATCCATCTCGTACTTGTTGCGCGACCCTCTCGGCGTCTCCACCACCATGTCGAAGTGCACGGACAGCCCTCCCTCAGGCACGCCGCTCGCGTGCCCCAGCCTGCCGAAGACGGCGAACCCGCCGTCTCCTTCATCGTACGGTGCCCCGCCCCGGCCGCGACGACGCCGCTCAGCCGACCCTTCCCGCGACGGTGACCGCGATCTCGGCCGCGGTGCTCTCGCTGACTCCGCCCGAGGTCACGACGAGGGCGGTGACGCCGTTCTCGGTCGCGACGCAGATCGCCGACGCGCCGGCGTCACGGACGCACCGGGCCCCGTCGACGTCCTCCGGCTTCGTGCCGTCGCCGGCGCCGCTGAGCATCACCGATCCCGTCATCTCGAAGGCCTCGCCCCTGCCCGCGATGGCCATGGCGAACGCGCCGGCGTCGTTCGTGTAGCAGTACGAGCCGATCTTCCCGGACTCGGCGATGCCGTCGAACTGGCCTCCACCGAGGCTGCACGCCAGCCCCGTCACGCCGCCCTGCAGGAGCTCGAGCCCGTCGATCTCCTTCGGCAGCCGGTCCGATCCCGGCGCGCTCTGCTCCGCCGCCTCGTTGACCTTGCCGGCCACGAACAGGCCTCCCGCGACGACGGCGCCGATGCCCAGGACCACGATGATTCCGGTCACCACCAGCGCGATCAGGCAGCCCTTCGACAAACCGCTCTTCTTCGGCGGCATCGGCGGCGGCCCCCAACCGGGCGGGCCCGCCTGCGCTCCCCAGTTCTGCTGACCGGGCTGGGGCGGCGGCGGATAGCCGGGCTGCGGGCCCCAGCCGGGTTGAGGCTGAGACGGCGGACCCCAGCCCGGCTGCGACGGCTGGGACCACGGAGGTTGAGGGTTCGAGCCGGGCTGACCGGGCTGCCCACCCCAGGCGGGCGGATTGCCGCCGTCGGGGCCCATCGGTTGGTCGTTCATGCCGGCTCCGCCCGCTGCTGTTCGAGGGAAGCCCAGGGCGGCCCCCTGGGTAAGGAAAACGTAAAATACGGTATCGCCGCGCGAGGATCGTTGTCGACATGTCCCGCCCGTCGGCCACGGGGTGCGAACCGTGCTGCGGCGGCCCGCTGCTGAGACACTGCTGTCATGACCTACGGCCATGACGAGGACCCCGCCTGCGCGGTCGCCCACGGCGCCGCTTCCGCGGACGAGACGCGACGGACGCTGGTCGCGGTGTTCGCCTCCCCGGTGGCGGGCCACCTCCTGCGGTTCGGCGCCGAGTTGGGCTTCCGGGGGATCCTGCTGGAGCCGGACGCCGATCGCGAACTCCACGATCTCCCACCGGGTTCGGTGGTCACCGAGCCCGGCGACTACCTGGACGGCACGGCCGACGTGGTGGTCACCGACCACCACCGCGAGGAGATCGGGCCGCTCCTGCGCGACATCCTCAAGACCCCCGCACGCTGGATCGGCATCATGGGCAGTCCGCGCCACGTCGGCCCGCACGTACAGGCGCTGACCGAGCTGGGCGTCCCAGCCGAGGAGATCGCCCGGGTCCGCCGTCCGATCGGACTCGACATCGGCTCTCGAACGCCTCCGGAGATCGCCGTGGCCACGCTCGCCGGTTTGATCGCCGACAGGAACGGACGGCCGGGCGGCTTCACGTTCTGAGCGCGGCGACCCCGGCGCCGGATCTCCGGTCTCACCGGGCCGCGTGAGTGCCGTATCGAAGATCCTCGCGCTCTCGGTGCAGACCGGCACGCGTTTCCCCGCCCTGCAGACGTCGCTCGGCAAGGCGCTGCTGGCCGCGCTCCCCCCGAGGAGGCCGAGCGGGTGCTCGCCGAGCCCAGCCGGTCGGGCATCGAGCCGCGGTGGCGGCCGTCGCCGCGCGAGTGCGAGTCGGCACTGCGCGAGGTGCGGGCGAAGGGCTGGGCCCTGACCGACGAGCAGCTCGCCCTGGGCATCCGCTCCGTGGCCGCCCCGCTCAGGACGGACTGGGAAACGTGATCGCGGCGGTCAACGTGAACGCCCATGCCGCCGAGACCTCCCTGGAGAAGCTCACCGAGGAGCACCTGCCGCTGCTGCTCAAGACGGCGAGCGCGATCAGCGCCGACTGTCGTCGAGTGGGCCACCCGGGGCGGGGCGCGCGCACTCGGCCGCGACCACGACCTCGGCAGCCTGGAGGTCGGCAAGAAGGCCGACATCGTCCTCATCAAGAACGAGCACTCGCCGGTGTCGTTCCCGCTGCTCAACCCGTTCGGCCACGTGGCGTTCCAGGCCCGGCGCGGGGACGTGCACACCGTTCTGATCGACGGCCGGGTGGTGAAGCACGAGCACCGGGGCGTCGACCTCGCCAGGGCCCACGAGGAGGTGGAGCGTACCGTCGATCATCTGCGCGCGACGATGGGCGAGGAGGCATGGCAGAAGGGGATGGACCCCGACATCCCAGAGACGACCACCCTCGACAACCCCTACACCTACACCGACTACCGCAGCGCCTCGACGCACAGCCGCTGAGGCCCGCGGACGGGCCGGGCCGGACGCACGACCCGGCCGGATCGCCCGGCACGTCCGCGGGCGGCCGTCACAGGTCGAGGCCGAGCAGCTCGATGGCGTTGCCCCGGATCAGCTTGTGGACGAGCCGGTCGTCCACGTCCTTGAGCTGCTCGGCGGCCTGCTCCCGGGAGTACGGCCAGGTGCCGTCCTGGTGGGGATAGTCGGTTTCGAACATCGCGTTGTCCTCCCCGACCTTGTCGATCAGCGAGACACCGACCGGATCCTTGAAGAACGTGCTGTAGATGTGGTCCCGGTAGTAGGCGGACGGGCGCTCCTTGGCGTACCGCTGGCTGCCGCTCCAGCCGCGGTGGGTCTCCCAGACGTCGTCGATGCGTTCGAGCAGGTAGGGAATCCAGCCGATCTGCGCCTCGGCGAACAGCACCTTCAGGTTCGGGTAGCGCGAGAACACTCCGGAGTACAGGTAGTCGGCCATCGCGCCGACGCTGTTGCCGAAGATGATGGTGCCGGCGACCGCGTCCGGCGCGTCGTCGGAGGTCTTGGGCGTCTTGGTCCCTGACCCGATGTGACAGCAGATCACCGTGCCGGTCTCGTCGCACGCCTCGAACAACGGATCCCAGTGGCCGCTGTAGATGGACGGAAGCCCGAGGTACGGCGGCAGCTCACTGAAGGCCACGGCGCGTACGCCCCGGGCGGCGTTGCGCCGTACCTCGGCAGCGGCCAGGTGCGGATCCCAGAGCGGCACCAGGCACAGCGGGATCAGCCGGCCCTCGCCCTGGGCCGCCCACTCCTCGACCATGAAGTCGTTGTACGCCTTCACGCAGAGGAGGGCGAGTTCCTTGTCCTTGCCCCACAGGAAGATCTGGCCGCAGAACCGCGGGTAGTTGGGGAAGCACATCTGGGCTTCGACGCCGTTGAGATCCATGTCGGCCAGCCGGTCCTGCGGCTTCCAGCATCCGGGCCGCATCTCGTCCATCGTCACTCCGTCGAGTGAGATCTCGTCGGCCGGATATCCGGCTGCCGCGATCACCCGCTTGACCGAGTACCTGTGGTCTTCGTAGAACCACCAGGTGACCGGCTTGCCCTCGGCGCCGGGCTCCTCGATGTATCCGGCCCCGTCCAGCTTCGGGTTGCCCATCGGCCGGAGCTCGACGCGGGGACCGACGTCCCGATACTTCGCCGGCAGCCGGCTCGTCCACAGGTCGGGCGGTTCGACCAGATGGGCGTCCAGGTCGATGATCCGCGGGATCCGGGCCAGTTGCTCGTCGGTGACATCGGGACGGACTCCGGACGCTGTCATCTCGTTCCTCCTCGATCACGTGCCGGGTTCGGATACCGGCGACGCAGGCGGGCACAGATCACATTCAATCTTTCCTATTATTGATAGTAAAGCCGTGCGGGACGCCCCTGTCCAGAGCGAGCCCTGACCCCGCTCGAGCCCCTATCGGCCGGTGAAAGTTGCAGCATCGCCGGCCCCCGGCCAGCGGTGCAGCCGGGCGGCGCCCGGGTTCCGTTGACCGATGCGGCGCTCGCCAGCACAATCCGCGTGCCAGGACGTACGACCGGAAGGTGAGCCATGCGGGTGAGGACAACCGTGCGCACGTGGGTCGCGGCGGTGCTGGGAGCCGCCGTGTTCTTCGTTCCCCCGGCGATGGCCGGGAGCGTGGCGGCCGATCCGACGCCGTCGCCGACGCCGTCGCCGTGGCCGTCCGGCCCGGTCCCGTGCCGGACCGGCCCGATACCGCCATCGCCGCCTCCCAACACGCCGCCCAGCGCGCCGGGCACGCCCGAGGTCACCGCCGTCTTCATGAACCTGGCCCAGCTGCGCTGGGCACCGGCCACGGACGACGACGGCATCGCCTGCTACTCCGTGCGTGAGCTCAAGGACGACGGCACGTCCGCCCTCGTGGCCACGTTCCAGCCCGCGGTGACCGAGGGAAGCGTCAATCTGCCCTGGCCGCCCTACGGCGTCCCCTCCGAGACGCACCACCTCTACGTCGTGGCGACCGACACCAAGGGCGCGGTGGGTCCGGCGTCCGGCACGGTGGCCGTGACGATCTACAACGACATCGTCTCGCCCTCGCCCTCGGTCTCGCCGAGCCCCACCTGCCGGGTGGAGGCCACCTCCACGACCTGGGGAGGCGGAATGACCACGAACATCGCGATCACCAACACCGGGTCGGCGACCGTACGGGACTGGCGGTTGACGTTCGCCTTCCCCGACCCGGGCCAGCAGGTGACCGCGGGGTGGTCGGCCACCTGGTCGCAGACCGGCTCAGCGGTGACGGCGTCCGCGATGTCCTGGAACGGTGACATCGCTCCGGGCAAGACACTGTGGATCGGCTTCAACGGCACGCACACCGGCGCCAACCCCACTCCCGCCGTCTTCCGGCTCAACGGCGCGGCCTGCGCCTGAGCTCCCGTACACCGTGAGCGGAGGAAGCTCCGGTCCGCCGCCGGGCCCCGCCCCACGGGGCCCGGCATGCGGTCCTCGCTCCCTCCCGCTCCGCTCCCTGCCATCCCGCGCTCCGCGTTCTGCCACCCCGGGGCTTTAGCGGGCGACCGCCGCGTGGTCGTGCCCTCATCAGGAGGGGCGACCGCGGCGCCACGGTGAAATCGCCATAGAATCGCCACGCCACGAGGTCGGCGTGCTCTCCCACACTGTGGGAAGGCGATAACGCCGGATCCCTCCAGGGTGGCGGAAAAGCCCGCACCGGCGACCAACACTGTGTTGGAAAGCGGATCCGTTCGTTGACCGCCGTTCCCGGCGCCGGTCATGCTCCCTGCACGTGCCGTCCCACCGATCCGCAGTGAAATGTTCCGGACCCCGGCGGGCGGCGGACCCGATACGGAGGTCTGCGTGCCGGTAGCCAATGACGAACGGGTCGCCGAGGGTTTTCTTCGCGTCAATGGACTGTGCAAGGAATACGGCGACGTTCGCGCTGTCTCCGATGTCAGTTTCGCCCTTGAGCCGGGCACGTTCTTCGCCCTGCTCGGCCCCTCGGGCTGTGGCAAGACCACGCTGCTGAAACTACTCGCCGGATTCGAGACGCCGTCGGCCGGTGAAATCCATCTCGGCGGCGACGTGATAACCCATGTACCCGCTTTCCGGCGGCCGTTGAACACGGTCTTCCAGCACTACGCACTGTTTCCGCACATGGACGTGACGAAGAACGTCGGGTACGCGCTGCGTCAGCAGCGGCCGCGGATCGCCAAGTCGGAGATCCAGTCGCGGGTCGACGAGGCCCTTCTCATGGTGCGGCTGGACCATCTGGGCCGCCGCCGGCCGTGGGAGCTGAGCGGCGGGCAGCAGCAGCGGGTGGCGCTCGCCCGCGCGCTCGTCGCACAGCCGTCGGTGCTGCTGCTCGACGAGCCGCTGTCGGCGCTGGACGCCAAGCTCCGCGTCGACATGCAGACCGAGCTCAAGTCGTTGCAGACGAGGCTCGGCATCTCCTTCGTCTTCGTCACCCACGACCAGGGGGAGGCGCTGTCCATGGCCGACCGCATCGCGGTCATGCGCGCGGGCGAGATCGTACAGGACTCGACCCCCCAGGAGCTGTACGACCTCCCGGTCGACTCGTGGGTCGCCGGATTCATCGGCACGATGAACTTCGTCCCGGGCACCGTGACCGGCGCCTCCGGCGGCCTCACCCAGATCACGACCGATGCCGGGCGGTTCTCCGGCATCCCCACGACGAGTGATCTCACCCCCGGACGATCCGCACAGCTGGCGCTGCGCCCCGAGCGTCTGCGCCTGTCCACGCCGGGGAGCGGCGACACGGCGACCGCGGAATGCACGGCCTCCGGGGTGATCGAGTCCTTCAGCTTCCACGGTGACCAGGTCGACTGCACCGTGCGCACCCGCACCCTGGGGGCGGTCCGGGTGCGCATCCCGCTCGCGGGCGCCGCCCACGAGATCAACCTCCAACCGGGCACGACGGTCGACGTCGGATGGCATCCGAAGGACGCCCGGATCGTGCCCACGTGGAATTCCGCTTCGAGGCCCTAGGAGTGCCCCATGCCGTCCCCCAACGCGATCTCCCGCCGCCACCTGCTCGGGCTCCTCGGCTACGGCTCCCTGCTCGCGGGGACCGGTGTCGCCGCATCGGCGTGTGCGCCGCCGGTCAAGGAGACGAACGGAGGGAGCGCCGCAGCGAGCGGCGGGTCCGGGTCGACGCTGACGCTCGCGACCTGGCCCAACTACGACGACCCCGCCGTGCTCCAGCGGTTCACCGAGGAGACGGGGATCCGCGTCAACGTGCAGGTGTTCGGTTCGACGGAGGAGATGGAGGCGCTGCTTCGCGCCGGCAACTCCGGCATCGACGTCGCCGTCCCCAGCCAGTACGCGATCCCGGGCTGGATCAAGGGCGACCTGCTCCAGCCGCTGGACTACGACAAGATCGGCGTCGACCTGTCCTCATGGAACAAGGCCGTCGTCGACCAGGAGTTCGATCCCGGCAACAGGTTCACGATCCCCAAGCACTGGGGAACCACCGGGATGATCTTCTCCGGTGACGCCGGCGGCGAGCCGTCGAGCTGGGCGGAGTTCTTCAAGCTGGCTCCGGAGCTCGACCGCCGGGCCGTGATCGTCGACCACCAGATCTCCTCGATCGGATCGGCCGCGGTCAGCCTGGGTCTCGACTTCAACGTTCGCGACGAAAAGGGCCTCGGCGAGGTGGAGCGATTCCTCAAGAGCATAAAGCCGAAACTCTTCGCGATCAGCAGCGACATTCAGCCCGGCCTGCGAAACGGCGACACCTGGCTGTCCATCGCCTGGACCGGAGACGGCGTACAGGTGGTACGCGACAATCCCGGATTCAAATACGTCATCGGAAAGGACGGCGGCGAGATCTGGAGCGACAACTGGTCGGTGCCGAAGGATGCCCCGCATCCCGACGCGGCCTGGGCGTTCCTCAAATTCATTCACGAGCCGAAGAACGCCGCCGACAACATCAACTTCTCGCTTTATCCGCATGCCGATCCGGCGGTCACCGAACTGGTCGATTCCAATGTCCGCGACAATCCGGTGATCTACCCGGCCGAGGAGACCATCGCCCCGTTGTCCTTCGCCACCGCCGAGACGTACAACAGCCCGCTGCGGGCCGAGACCTGGGCGAGGATCAAGTCGTCGTGAGCCGGAAGACGATGGCGTCGACATCTCGAAGGGGCCGGGGTCCGGCCCTCGCGGCCACCCCCGCCGTGCTGTGGTTCCTGCTGTTCATGTTCGCGCCTCTGGTGGTGCTGTTCGTCGTGTCCGTCGGCGTACGGGGACCCGGCGGCGGCTACCAGCCGGGGTTCACGCTGGCCAATTACGGCGAGCTCCAGACCCGGCTGGTGCCGATACTCAACACCATCGAGTTCAGCCTGCTGGGCACGGTGGTGACCCTGCTGCTGGCCTATCCGCTGGCCTACTACCTCGCGATGAAGGCCGGCCGGAAGAAGGTGGTCCTGCTCGCGCTGATCATCGTGCCGTTCTGGACCAGCATGCTGATCCGCACCTACGCCTGGACGTTCCTCCTCGGCAGCAAGGGCATCCCCGAGGTGCTGTCCGCGATGGGACTCGCCGACGACGTGCGGCTGCTCAACACGCCGTTCGCCATCGTGCTGGGCATCGTCTACAACTACCTGCCGCTGATGCTGCTGCCGATCTACGTCTCGCTGGAACGCCTCGACCCCGCCCTGCGCGCGGCGTCCAAGGACCTCGGGGCGGGCCGCCTGGCGACCTTCCGGCAGGTGACCCTGCCGCTGTCGGCTCCCGGCGTGCTCAGCGGCTGCCTGCTCGTGTTCATCCCCGTGATGGGGGAATACCTGATCCCGGTCCTGCTGGGCGGCGGACGCTCGTACTTCCTCGGCAACGCGCTCGCCGACCTGTTCCTCCAGTCGCGCAACTGGCCGTTGGGGGCCGCCCTCGCCGGGTCGTTCATCCTTCTCATGAGCTTCGTCGTGGTGGGCTACTCCTGGCTCACCCGCCGCCTGACCGGGCCGCTTCCCACCGAGGGGGTGCTGTGAGCATCCGACGTACGTCCGGCGGCCGCTTCGACCGACTGCTCTCGGTCTACGCGGTGCTGGTCTACCTCTTCCTCTTCGTGCCGATCGCGGTGGTCGTCGTCTTCAGCTTCAACGCCGGCCGGCACGTCACCCAGTTGGAGGGGCTGTCCCTGACCTGGTACGAACAGGCCTGGACCGACCCCTTCATCCTGGACGCCCTCCGCAACAGCCTGCAGATCTCCGTCGCCTCGGCCGTCATCTCGACCCTCCTCGGCACCGCGGCGGCGATCGGCGTGACCGGACTGCGGCGAAGCGTCCAGCGGACCATCGAGCTGATGACCTACGTCGCCGTGGTCATCCCCGCGATCGTGCTGGGCCTGTCCCTGCTGCTGGCCTTCGTCACCTTCGCCGACTGGCTCAACCCGTGGCTTGCTTACCTGTGGCCCGGGGACACGCCACCCGAGCTGGGGCTCGGCAAGCTCAGCGTGATCGCCGGTGAATCCG
>BCRI01000184.1 GCA_001552515.1 Sphaerimonospora mesophila NBRC 14179 = JCM 3151 | reverse complement strand
CCCCCGCCTGGGGCGAGCGCATGCCGTTGCAGAGCCAGCCCGTCTCCTTCACCGGCGGGCGCGACCCGTTGGCGCCCGGCGGCGGGTCGTCGACGAGCCGGTCCTCGACCAGCCCGGCGGGCTCGGCGCAGGCCGACTCCCGCGCGAGGTAGTCGATGGACAGGCCGCTGTCCGCCGCGGCGTCGAGGACCATCGGCACGGACTCCGCCGGAGAGCTGAAGCGGCTGAAGTAGTCGTCGACGAGGAAGCACGTGCTGACCCTCGCCTGCCGCCCGGGCATCCGTTCCTCCCAGGTCGACCGTACGGCCCCGGCCCAGGGGGCGACCCGGCGGAACAGCCGGCGCAGCCGGTCGGGACCGGCCTCGAAGTCCTCCATGTAGAGGTGCCCGAGCTCGACGGACACGTGGGAGAGGGGCGCGGCGGCGATCCGCCGCTCCGCCGTCACCTCGCCGAACATCGCGTTCACGGGTGTCACAGTCCCTCCCACGCGCTGTCGTCCATGATCTTCTTGGCCAGGTCCTCGAACGCGGCGGCCGTCTCGGCATTCGCGATCTTGCTGGCCAGCACGTCCTCGTCGGAGATGAGCTGCTCCCGCCACTGGAGGATCGGGTCGAGCGGAACCTTGCCGAGCATGTTCGTACGGCCGACGCCGTGACGGCCCGCGAGCTCGCGCAGCTCGCCGTCGTAGGCGCTCAGCCAGGCCCGCTGCTCGTCGCGCAGGCCGACGAGCTCGGCCGCCTCGGACTCGAGCACCGCGGTGCGGACGAAGCGGATCCGGTCGCGCAGGACCTCCGGGTCGTGCCCGAACCGCGCGCCGGCGTCGAGCAGCCCGTCGGTCCCGTTGACGAGGCCGTCGGCCGCGATGATGTGCTGGCGCGTCCACCGGTGGTAGACCAGCCAGCGGAACGGGACGGCGGGCAGCCGTGCGGTGGCTCGCAGGACCATCTCGGCGGTGAACGAGCGCCCCGCGCTCACGTCCACCATGCACAGATCGAACTCCTCCTCCAGCCGGCCGAAGAGCTGGACGCACCTGTGCACCATCTCCTCGTCCACCGAGGACAGCTCGCCCCCGCCCTCGCTGCCGGGGAGCAGCACGAGCCGTCCGGCTCCGGGTGGCTTGACGCGCAGCCCCTCCCGGTCGGACTCCGCCCACACGTCGATCCGCTGCGGCTCGGCGAGCTCGCCCCGCAGGTACTCGTGCAGCCCGCCGGAGCGGGTGCCGCGCGCCACCGAGCTCACACTGAAGATCGCACCGGCCGTCGGAGAGCCGAAGTCGAAGTCCAGGTAGCAGGCGTCGTTGCCCTGGAGGGCATGCCGGTAGGCGACGTTCGTGCTCGTGACGGAGCGTCCGGTCCCGCCCTTGTCGGAGATCGCGAAAACCAGCATCTACATGGCCTCCGCCGCGTTGTCGCGCGCGGTGGCCAGCCGCTCGAGGTCGAGCAGGGCGTCGTAGATCAGCGCCTGGGCCGTCGCGGGCCGCTCCCCGGCGATCGTCCTGGCCCGTTGGAGCGCGGCCTGGATGCCGCGCAGCTTGGGCTGGATCGTCTGCCCGGCCATCAGCGGACGCAGGACCAGCTCCTGATCCAGCAGGTGCTCCGCCTCGCCGAGCATCTCGTACGCCAGCTCGACGAGCCGGGGGTTGCGCAGGGGAGGATCGCTCCTGGCCTGGGTCGCCGCCACGAGGAACTCGACGACCCGCTCGCTGAAGTACCAGGAGGGTTCCTCCGGCTGGGCGTCGACGCCGCCGAACACGTTGCCCGGCTGGTCCCACAGCCCCCGCGCCCGGCCGGCCGAGCACCGGCGCATCGAGACGTGCCGCCAGATCTGGTCGGCGAGCCCGAGGAGCCGCTCTCTGGTATGGGTGTTCTGCACGATCGACGCGGCCCAGATCGTCCGTTTGAGCAGCGTGATCGCGAAGTCGGAGACGACCCACGTCAACCTCGGGCCCAGCTCTTCCGAGCCGATCATGTTGATCGAGACGCCGGGGAAGTGCATGGAGACCGAATGGTCCCCGGGCACCGCCCTGCGGATGATCCTGGCCCGCACGGCCAGCTCCTGCAGCACGTCCGCCACCCGGCCGAAGTCGACGTCGGCCGCGCGGTTGTTGACGAGGCTCTGCACCACCATCGCGGTGACGCCGAGGCTGTAGTATTCCGACTCCTTCTCGTCCGTGGTCTTCCACGGGATGTCCTGCAACGGCCAGGGGCCGCGGCCGTACATAGCGATCGTCCGCCAGTAGAGCTGGGTGAGGTCCCACCGGCGCTGGATGGCCTGCGCGAGCGTCTGCTGGGGGTCGTCGAGCAGGCCGAGCACCCGGGTGCGCTCGGAGAACAGGTCGGCGATGCCGACGAGGGCGTTGACGGTGAAGTAGAGGAACGGCGCGTCGGCCGCCACGCCCTTGGGCTGGGAACCGATGTCGAGCGGGACGGGGACCTCGGGGGAGTCCTTCACGATGCCCCACGTCCACCCGCATTCGAACAGCAGGTTCTCGTTGTCGAGGTCGACCTGGCTGCCGGATCCGATCGTGAGGTCCCGCAGACCCGCACGCACCGGGCGCAGCGCGCGCCGCAGGTCGTCGAGCACCCGGCGGTCGGGGGCCCCGGTCTGGTTGACGGTCCGCATCAGCGCGCGGCCGGCCGGCGAGCCGGGCTCGAAGGCGTTCACCGAGAAGCTGCGCAGCAGGCCCACCATGGCCGCGGTCAGGCGCCTGCTCGCCAGCTCCTCCAGCTCCCGGATCTCGGCGCGCAGCGACTGCCTGCGCACGCTCTGCCTGAAGACCTTGAGGAAGCCGAGGGTGGACAGCGCGAGCGTGACCGACATGGAGAAGGAGTCGACCATGTCGAGCTGGAGCTGTTCCGGGGTGGGCTTGACGTCGGGGTCGGCGGTGCGGAAATAGCTCCCGCCGGAGAACAGCGGCCGCCCGTCGTCCGCGGTGTACTTCCGCAGGTACTGTCCGATCACTTTCAGCAGCAGCTTGGGGATCTCGACCGAGTCGCCGAGCAGGGCCAGCGCGGCGAGCACGTCGTCGGCGGTCTCGTCCGGCGTGTCCAGCCGGAAGCCCGGCAGTTCGGAGGCGGGGTAAAGGAAGCACAGAAGCTGTTCGGCGTCGGAGATGGAGTTCGACCCGTCCCGCCCGCCCCAGGTCCACACGCCGTCGCGGTACGAAGCTCGGGCGGCCGCCTCCCAGACATCCAGAAGCTGCTGGCGCGGCTGAAACTTCATCTGTGAGCCTTTCTGTACGGTCGGACCCTTTTCGAACGGTTCAATGACCTGTTCACTGGCGGGAAGATGTACTAGGGGCTACACGACCCTTATATCATTGGTTCACTGCTCCGTCGCCTGGACCATCGGTGAGATTTCGCCGTTTGCCCGGCTCATCGTGCTAGCACAGATGCAGATGAGCAGAGACGACATATATGCCTAATTTTGAGAGACGGAAATGTCCCAAACGGCGGCGATCGGGGATATACCGGACCATAGTGTGATGGTGCGGGACTTCGTCGGAGAGATGACGACGATGGGCGGGACGGTCCTGGTCACCGGAGCGGGCATGGACATGTCGCTGTTCGCGCCGCTGCGCGGACATGGCCTGCTGGTGCCGTCGAAGCCGATCCAGCCGCTGACGGAGGAGGAGCTGATCCGCGGCCTGCGCGGCGCCGTGGCCTACGTCCACGGGGGCGAGGAACGGGCCACGGCCGAGGCGCTGCGGAGCGCGCGGGAGACGCTCAAGGTCGTCGCGTTCCTGGGCGTGGGCTATGAGAACTTCGTCGACGTGGCGGGGGCCGACGAGCTCGGGATCGTCGTGACCAGCACGCCGCGGGCGGCCACGGAATCAGTGGTCGAGCTCACGATAGGGCAGATCATCAACGCCAACCGGAACATCGGGCGCCATCTCGGCGACCGATATCCGTACTGGCGCTGTCCCGAGGAACTGCCGCACGAGCTGAGCTCCCGCACGGTCGGCATCATCGGACTGGGGGCGAACGGCGCCAGGATCGCGGAGATCCTGCGTGCCTTCCGCGTGGACGTCGCCTACTTCAGCCGCACCAGGAGGCGCGACGTCGAGAAGCGGCTCGGCCTGTCCTTCCTTCCCCTGCTCGAACTGGCCGAGCGCAGCGACATCCTCGTCGTCATGGTCCCCTGCACGGCGGAGACGAGATCCATGGTCGGCGTCGAGGTGCTGAAGCGATTGCGTCCGGGGGCCGTTCTGATCAATACCGCCCGGCCGGCCGTCGTCGACCCGGACGCGCTATATGAGGTCATGAGCGACGAACGCGTCGGCACAGCCGTTTTCGATGGTTTCTACGACCGGAACTCGCGGATCGCGGCCAAATTGCTCGAGACCTTCGGTGAACGGCTCCTCGTCACCGGCCATATCGCCTCCCATACCCGGGAGGCCATGGACCGGATGGTGCTCCAGGCGGTCCGATCCATCGAAAACGTGCTGTCCACCGGAGCCGACGAGCACGCCGTGGGAAAACACGGCGGAAATTCCTGACTTCGAAAGGCGTATGGGATTACAGGGAAGGGCAAGGCTATTACGAAGTCCTCTCCCGACCCCCGGATGGATCATGACGCCCAACGGAGCCCGGATCCTCGTCGAGGCTCTCCGGCTGCACGGCGTGGACATCGTCTTCGGCATCCCGGGCACGCACAACCTCGCGATCTACGGCGAGCTTGGCCCGGCGGGGATCCGATGCGTGACTCCACGTCACGAGCAAGGTGCGGGATATGCGGCCGACGGGTACGCCCGGGTGACCGGCCGGCCGGGGGTGGTGCTCACCACCACGGGCCCCGGCGTGGTCAACGCACTCACCGCGATGGCGCAGGCCTACTCCGACTCGTCGCCGATCCTGATCGTCTCGCCGGGCGTGCCCACCGACCATCCCCGTCAGGGCCGCGGCTACCTCCACGAGAGCAAGGAGCAGTCCGCCGCTGCGGACGCGCTGTGCGAGTGGAGTCACCGGGTGGCCTCGGTCCAGGAGATCCCGGCGGCCGTCGCGCGCGCGTTCGGCCGGTTCGCCGAAGGCCGGCCCCGGCCGATCCACATCGAGATCCCGGTGGACCTGCTGGCGGCCAGGGGTGACGTCAGGATCGCCCCGCCGTACCGGATCACACCGCGCGCTCCGGACCCGGACGCGCTGGACGAGGCGGCGCGGCTGCTGCGCGCCGCGCACCGCCCCGGGTTCGTGCTCGGCGGCGGCGCCCAGCGGCCGGGAGACGACCGATCGCCGGTGGGCGGTGCGGCCATGCGCCTGGCCGAGGCGGTCGGCGCCGGGGTGGTGACGACGGTCAACGGCAAGGGGACCGTGCCGGAGAGCCACGATCTGGCGCTGGGGGCCACCCTGCATCTGAAGGCCGTACGGCACTGGCTCGCCGGATGCGACGTCGTGCTGGCCGTCGGCACCGAGCTGGGCCCGGCGGATCTCTGGGACGACACTCTCGCCCTCGCCGGAAGCCTGATCAGGGTGGACGTCGACCCCGGCCAGATGTACGGCGATCACGTCGCCGACGTCGCGATCGTGGCGGACGCCGAGCTCGCCCTGCGGGGCCTGTGCGAACGGCTCGGGCCGGCCGACCACCGGCCAGGGGCGGCGGCCGTACCACACCCGCCGGACCACCGGTGGGAGCTGAGCGAGCTCACCGGCCGGTGGGGGGACCACCTGGACGCGCTGCGCCGCGCGCTGCCGCCCGAGGGGATCCTCGTCGGCGACAACTCGATGATGGTCTATCACGGCGCGCTGGTCGCCGTGCCCGTGGACCCGCCGGGCCGGTTCCTGTTCCCGACGGGGTTCGGCACGCTGGGGTTCGCGCTGCCCGCCGCGATCGGCGCCAAGCTGGGCAGGCCGGACCGGCCGGTCATGGTGCTGGCCGGCGACGGCGCGTTCCAGTTCAGCGTGCAGGAGCTGGCCACGGCCGTGGAGCTGCGGCTCAGCCTGCCGATCGTGGTGTCGGTCAACGGCGGCTTCGGGGAGATCAGGGAGGAGATGGCCAGGCAGGGCATGACCCCGGTGGCCGTCGACCTGCACGGGCCCGACCTTCCGGCGCTCGCCCGGGCCTACGGGGCGCGGGGACGGGCCGTGCTGACCCCGGACGAGCTCGAGGACGCCGTCGTCGAGGCTCTCGGGGCTCCGCTCCCGACGGTGATCGCCCTGCCCGAGGGCGAGTGAGGCCCGACCGGGTCAGGGGGGCGCCGCCGGAAGTCGCAGGACGAACCGGGCGCCGACCGCGCTGTCCTCGATGGTCAGCGTGCCGTTGTGGGTCTGCGCGATCTGACGGGCGATCGACAGGCCGAGGCCGGTACCGCCGGCGTCCTTCTCACGCGCCTGGTCCAGCCGGGTGAAACGCTGGAACACCACCTCCCTGCACTCGGGGGGAACGCCGGACCCGTCGTCCTGCACCTCGAGGATCGCCGCGCCGTCCTCCTGACGTACCGTGACCCACAGCATGGACGCGGCATGGCGCTCGCCGTTGTCGAGCAGGTTGCCCAGCAGGCGGGCCAGGCTCAGCCGGTCCCCGGTCACGATCACTCCGGGCATCAGGTCCCGCACCACCTCCACCTTGCGCGGACGGCGGTCCAGCTCGCGGGCGGCGAGCCCGGCCAGGTCGATGCGTTCCGGTTCCGGCTGCGCCGCTCCGGCGTCCAGCCTCGCGAGACGGAGCAGGTCGGCGACCATGGCCTGCAGCCGGTCGAGGCTGTCCAGCAGGGCATCGCCGGTGGCGCGCCAGTCGGCGTGCTCCGGGTCCAGCATCGCCCCCTCGATCTCGGCGCGCATCGCGGTCAGCGGGCTGCGCAGATCGTGAGAAACGTCGGAGGCGAACCTCCGCTGCTGCTCGACCGCGAGCTCGGCCCGGTCGAGGGTCTGGTTGGCGGCCTCGGCCAGCCGCCGCAGCTCGTCCCGGAACTTCGACACCGGCACCCGCCGGCTCAGGTCGGTCGCCGTGATCGTGGCGAGCTTCTCCGTGACGGCGTCGACGGGCGCGAGCGCCCTGCGCACGGCCAGGTACGTGCCGCACGCGGTGAGGACCGTCAGCGCGGACGTGATGCAGATGAGTGTGGCCAGCAGCCGGTTGCTGACATGCCAGGGCACGTCGTAGTCGGCCGCGTAGACCACGTGCCCGCTCTCCCCGCCCGGGACGCGGAAGGCCGCGACGGTCATGCATCTGCCGGGGAAGGCGGGCGACCCGCACTCGCTGGGGAGCACCTGGGAGCCGGGCCCGGACGGGCGGACGTCCGCCATCCTCGGGCGTCCGGCGATGCCCGCGGTCGTCGACACGATCCGGCCCCGCCGGTCGATCACCTGCACGCCCGCGACCGTCTCGTCCAGCATCACCGGCGGCAGCGGCTCATGTACGGACGCGTAGCCCAGCCGTTCCGCCGTGTCCACGACGGCCCGGGTCGTGTACGCCTGCGCGGTCCCGTGCACGGTGAACAGCACGGCCACCGACGCGGCGACGCACATCAACGCCATCACCACGCCCGCGATGACCGCCAGGCGGGTCCTGACGGACCGACGCTGCCACAATCTCACCCGATCCCCCCGGTGACCAGATGATCACATTAGGTCAATCTGCCGCCAATACAGGGAGATTCGGCATCAAAACTGAATAAACCTCTGAACCAGCCGCGAGACCAGACGGGCCCTGGCCGGCATCTCCGCCACGATGACGTGCTCCCCGGCCGCGTGCGCGCCCCCGCCCACCGCGCCCAGGCCGTCGAGCGTCGGGCAGCCGACCCCTGCGGTGAAGCACCCGTCGGAGCCGCCGCCCACCGCCGCCCCGCGCAGCGGGCCGATGCCGAGCTCGTCGGCGATCTGGACGGCCGCCTTGAACAGCTCGGCGGAGGAGGCGGGATCGAGGGGCGGACGGCCCGGGCCACCCCGCAGCTCAAGGCGGGTGCCGGGGGTGCGGGGGGCGAGCTCGCGCATCAGCTCGTCGACGCGTGCCTGGGCGGCGGCGTCGGGCACCCGTACGTCGATCGCGACGCGGCCGAGGGCCGGCACGGTGTTGGAGCTGGTCCCGGCCGACAGCATGGTCGGCGTCACCGACACCATGCCCACCTCGGAAGACGACCGGACCCGGGCCGCGATGCCGGCGATCGCGAGGATCTGGTGGGCCAGTTCGACACCGGCGTTGGCGCCCAGCTCGGGTTCGAGTCCCGCGTGGGCGGCCTTGCCGTACACGATGAGCTCGTAGCGCGAGATGCCCTTGCGCGCGGTCTTGAGCGCGCCGCCGTCGGCGCTGGCCTCGAGCACGAACGTCGCGGCGCAGTTCGCCGCGCTCGCCTCGATGAGCGGCCGGGACGTCGGCGAGCCGAGTTCTTCGTCGCCCACGACGAGCACGGTGAGCCCGTCCGGCGACGGCAGTGCGGCGACCGCGTGGAAGAGCTGTACGAGCCCGGCCTTCATGTCGAACACGCCGGGACCCCGCGCGACCCCGTCGCGAACCGACCACGGATGGTCGCGCAGCGAGCCGACCGGCCAGACCGTGTCGTGGTGGCCGAGCAGCAGCACACGCGGCGTGCCGAACGTCCAGCGCAGGTGCGGCACCCCCTCGATCACGATCGTCTCCGGCTCGGCCTGGAGCAGCCGGCGCCCCTGGGCGGCGACCACGCGCGCGCTGCGGGCGAGCGCCGCGTGGTCGGAGGAGTACGACTCGCAGAGCACCAGTTCCTCGAGGTCGGCCAGCATCGCGTCCAGGTTCACCCTTGGGTCCGTCCTTGTCCGGAGAGGTGGCGTCACAGGGACGGTACCCGGCACGCCGCTCCCGGACGCGCGGCGCGATAGTGTGCGCGGGTGGCAATGATCTCCTGCTCTCTCGCCGAGGTCGTCGCGGAGATGGAGGCGATGTACGACCCCTCCTGGGCCGAGTCCTGGGACGCGGTCGGGCTCGTCTGCGGCGACCCGGACCAGTCCGTACGGAAGGTCCTGTTCGCGGTGGACCCGGTGGCGGCCGTGGTGGACGAGGCGCTCGGCTGGGGAGCCGACCTGCTCGTCACACACCACCCGCTCTATCTGCGCGGCACCACGAGCGTCGCGGCCACCACCTTCAAGGGCCGGGTCGTCCACCGGCTGATCCGCGGCGGCGTCGCCCTCCTCACCGCGCACACGAACGCCGACGTCGCCGACCCCGGCGTCTCCGACGCCCTCGCCCGTGCGGTCGGCCTGACCTCGGAACTGCGCCCCCTGCAGCCGTCCGCCGACGATCCCCGGCGGGGGCTCGGCCGCATCGGCGTGCTCCCGGCGCCCGTGCCGCTGCGCGAGTTCGCCGTACGCGCCGCCTCCGGCCTGCCCCGTACGGCGGGGCCGCCGCGTGTGGCCGGAGACCTGGAGCGGATGGTGGAGACGGTGGCCGTGTGCGGCGGGTCGGGAGACTCCCTGCTGGGGGTGGCCCGCGCCGCCGGCGTCGACGTGTTCCTCACCGCCGATCTACGGCATCACCCCGCCAGCGAGCACATGGAGGCCGCCGCGGGGCCGGCCCTGATCGACGCGGCCCACTGGGCCACGGAATGGCCGTGGC
>BCRI01000183.1 GCA_001552515.1 Sphaerimonospora mesophila NBRC 14179 = JCM 3151 | reverse complement strand
TCCCTGCTGCTGGCCTTCGTCACCTTCGCCGACTGGCTCAACCCGTGGCTTGCTTACCTGTGGCCCGGGGACACGCCACCCGAGCTGGGGCTCGGCAAGCTCAGCGTGATCGCCGGTGAATCCGTCTTCGGGACCGCACTGGTGATGATCGTGCTCAAGGCCAGGATCGCGCAGATGGACTCCTCGCTGCGCAACGCCAGCGCCGACCTCTACGCCACGCCGCTCCGCACCCTCTTCCAGGTCACGCTGCCGCAGCTGGCCTCGGCGATCGTCGGCGGGTTCCTCCTCGCCTTCACGTTCGCCTTCGACGACTTCATCATCGCGTTCTTCACCCGCGGCCAATCGCAGACGCTGCCGATCCTGCTGTTCTCCTCCATCCGGCGCGGGGTCAGCCCGGCCATCAACGCCATAGCCAGCGTGCTGGTGCTCGTCACCCTGGTCGCGCTGCTCCTCGCGCTGTTCGTGCTCACCAGGCGCGGGCGGCGCGGCGTACGGGCACAGGCCCCCGGCGAACCGGCGAAGGAGGCGGCGGCCGCGGACGGCCCTTCACCGGTGTCATCCACGTCGTCCACGTCGACGGCGGCGTCGGCAGGCCCGGCGCGGGCCGCCGACCCGTCGCGGACGGCCGGCACACGACCCGAAAGAGTGCGGAAATGAGCGTCAGCGAGCAGCGGAGCCCGTCGGACGACGGCGCGGCGCCGCCCTTCCGGGGATCCGGGCGGTTCCGGATGATGGACGCCCAACGGGTGAACCTCGACGGATTCTCGACGGAGAACCCGGATCTCGGACTGGTGGCGTTCGACTCGCCGCACGATCCCGAGCCCGGCATCCTGATCCGGGACGGCGTGGTGGTCGAGATGGACGGCCGTACGGTCGCCGAGTTCGACAGCATCGACCATTTCATCGCGCGGCACGGCCTGGACCTGACCGTCGCGCCCGAGGTGATGGCGATGGACGACCGGGAACTGGCACGACTTCTCGTCGACGCCTCGGTGCCGCGCGGCGAGGTGGTCCGGCTGGCCGCCGGCATGACACCGGCCAAGATCGCACGGGTCCTGGCCGGCCTGCGGCCGGTGGAGATCCAGATGGCGATCATGAAGATGCGGGTGCGGCGTACCCCGGCGAACCAGGCGCATGTGACCAACCGCATGGACGACCCGCTGCTCATCGCGGCCGACGCGGCCACGGCCGTCGCGTTCGGGTTCCGCGAGCTGGAGACCACCGTGCCGGTGCTCCACGACGCCCCGGCGGTCGCCATGGCGCTGCTGATCGGGTCCCAGGTGCCGGCCGCCGGCGCCCTCACCCAGTGCGCGGTCGAGGAGGCACTGGAGCTGAAGCTCGGCATGCGCGGGCTCGTCTCCTATGCCGAGACCGTGAGCCTGTACGGCACCGAGCGGGTGTTCGTCGACGGCGACGACACCCCGTGGTCCAAGGCGTTCCTCGTGTCCGGCTACGCCTCACGCGGCATCAAGATGCGCGTCTCGAGCGGAGCCGGCTCCGAGGTGCTGATGGGGTACGCCGAGGGCAGGTCCATGGGCTACCTGGAGGCCCGTTGCGTGGCCCTGGCCCGCGCGATCGGGGCCCAGGGGGTCCAGAACGGCGGCATTGACGGAGCCAGCGTGGCGGCCTCCGTGCCCGGCGGCGTCCGTGAGCTGCTCAGCGAGAACCTGATGGTGATGATGCGCAACCTGGAGTCGTGCTCCGGCAACGACACGCTGATGTCGGAGTCCGACATGCGCAGGACCGCCCGCACGTTGCCGCTCTTCCTCGCCGGGTCTGACTTCGTCTTCTCCGGTTTCGGCTCCATTCCGCGCTACGACAACATGTTCGGGCCGTCCAACTTCAACGCCGACGACCTGGACGACTATCTGGTCCTGCAGCGTGACTGGGGGGTCGACGGCGGGCTGCGCAGCGTGGACGAGCAGACGGTCCTGGCCCTGCGCAGGAAGGCGGCCGAGGCGACCCGCGCGGTCTTCCGGCACCTCGGGCTGGCCGACTTCGGCGACGAGCATCTCGAGTCCGTCGTCACGGCCGAGGGGTCCAAGGACCTGGCGGAGCCGGACCCGCTCGCCGTCCTCCACGCCTCCCGGGTGATCCAGGAGACCGGCCTCACCGGTCTCGACGTCGTGCGCGCGCTGGACGAATGCGGATTCCCCGACGAGGCCGAGCGCGTCCTGGGCATGCTGCGCGCCCGCGTCGGCGGAGACTACCTCCAGACCGCGGCGATATTCGACGAGCGGATGAACGTGCTGTCCGGCCTCACCGACCCCAACGACTACAGCGGTCCGGGAACGGGCTACGCGATGTCCGCAGAACGCAGGCGGGAGATCGACGCGGTGCGGCAGCAGAGATCCGTGGTCGACCTGGTCGGCGAGCAGGATCGCCATGCGCTGCCGTACACCCTCGTCGAGGCCGGTCCGGCCGCGGCCGGCGACGACCCCCGCGACGTGGTCATCGGCCTCTCGCCGGCTCTCGGCGTCGGCCTGCATCAGACCCTGTCCGGGCTGACGGTGTACGACGTGCTGAAGGAGCTCGCCGCCGGGCTCGAGGAAGAGGGATGCAGAGCCCGGCTGGTACGGATATGTTCCACGATCGATGTCGGCTTCATCGGGCTGGCCGCGGCCCGGCTCGCCGGCTCGGGCATCGGCATCGGTCTGCAGGCGAAGGGGACGGCGCTGATCCACCGCCGGGATCTGGCGCCCCTGATGAACCTCGAACTGTTCAGCGTCGCCCCGCTCGTGACCCGGGACATGTACCGCGCCATGGGGATCAACGCGGGACGTCACGCCAAGGGCGGCACCCCCGACCCGGTGCGCAACGCCTACAGCGAGGAGGCCATCACCGCGAGATATCACACCCGGGTCGTCTCGATGGTGGCGGTCGAGCGCGCCCACTGCCGTCCCGATCTGCCACCCCAGGAGGTCAGGTGGAATCAGTGACGCCGCAGGCCATGTCGGGCCGCCCGATCGAGGAGCTGACCCTGGCACGGGTCCGGGCGAACGAACTGACCATCGACGACATCCGCATCGATCCGGACACGCTGCTGCGTCAGGCGGAGCAGGCCGAGCGCTTCGGCAACGGCCAGCTGGCCGAGAGCCTCCGGCGTGGCGCGGAGATGGCGATGCTCGGCGACGAGGAGCTCATGGAAATCTACGAGGCCCTGCGGCCGGGGCGTTCCACCGCCGCGCGCTTGCGGGAGATGGCCGAGGGCCTGGCCGTACGCGGCATGCCGAGATGCGCGGAACTGGTGCGCGAGGCCGCTGACGTCTACTCGCGCTGCGGCCTCGCGCGATGACCGTCGTCGCCGGCGTCGACGTGGGCAACGCGACCACGGAGATCGTGCTGCTGCGGGCGGTGGGCGGCGGTGTCGACGTGCTGGCATCCGCCCGCGGCATGACACGGGGGGCCAAGGGAAGCGCCGAGTCGCTCACCGCCGCGGCACGACTGGTGCTGAGAACGGCGGCGAGCCGATCCGTGCTGATCGACTCCGCGTGCATCGCCCCCGCGCATCCGGTGCGCACGACGTGCCGGGCCGGCGACCGGTCGCCGCCGGACACCGGCCCGTTGCGCCTGGTCACCCGCACCGCGACGACGGCGGCCGGGGACGCCGCCGCCCGGGGCAGGCCGGTCCCCCTGGGCGCTCTCGACGCGCTCGGCGGGGGCCCTCACGACCCGCTGGTGGTCACCGTCCCCGCGGGGGTCGCCTACGAGCAGGCCGCCCGCCGGATAAACGACGCCCGCCGGGCCGGCCTCGACGTGGTCGCGGTCCTGGCGGAGCGCGATGAGGCGGTCCTGATCGCCAACCGCCTGGACGACCGCCTTCCGGTGATCGACCAGGTGCCGGATCTGGGTGCGGCGGAGTTGGTCGCGGTCGAGGCACGCCCACACGGACGGCCGCTGAAACACCTCGGCGATCCGTACTGGATCGCCGACGCCTTCGGTCTCCCCGCGTCGAGCCCGCACGTGCGCGCGCTCACCCGCGAGCTGGCCGACTCCTCCTACGCCGTCGTCGCCCTGTCGGCGGACGGCGGGGGCGGGCCCCGCCCGGCGGATCGGGTTGATCGTACGGATCGGGTGACCTGGCGTGACGGGACCACCGCCGGCCTGACCGACTCGGTCGGGCGGCTGCGCCGTTCGCCCCCTGGCCACGTCTCGGCGATCAGCTGGGCGGGCGCGCCGTGGACTCCGGTCGACGACGTCTACGCCGTCCACCTCGACGCGGTCGCTGACCGGGCCCGCTCCCGGCGCGGCACGGTCGAGGTCGACCAGGTGATCGCCTCGGTGCTCGGCCCGGGCCCCGCACCCGTCGCCGACCCGGCACGGGTGCTGTCGGATGCGCTGGACGCGCCGGTGTTCCTCGCCGAGTCCGAGGCGGCGGCGGGCCGCGCCGGTGCCCTCACGACTCCCGGCTGCCCGGACGACGCGGTCGTCGCCGACCTCGGTGGCGGCACCGTCGACGTCTCCGACGGCGGACGGCGCCGCGTGGTGGCCGGAGCCGGGGAAATGCTCACAGCCGTCACCGCGAAGGCGCTGGCGATCCCGATGGGGCTCGCCGACCACGCGAAGCGGGCGCCCGCGCTGCACGCCGACTCACCGCACATCGTGGTCGACGAGAAGGGCGGCCATGCCTTCCTGGACGCGCCGCTGTCCGGCGCGGCGGTCGGTGCCCTGTGCGTAAGGGGTCCGGTGGGTCTGCTGCCGTTCAACCGATCGCTCGGGCTGGGCGAGTGGCGTGCCTGGCGGATGGCGGCCAAGATCGAGACCATGGGGCGGAACGTGGCGCGCGCGCTGGAGGCGCTCGGCGTGACCGAGCCGCTGCCGCTCCTGGTGGTCGGCGGAGCCGCCGGTGACGACGAGGTGCTCACCTCGGTCGCCGAGTGCCTGCCCACCGGTTCGACGGTGGGACGCGGGAACGTGGCGAGATCGCTGGGGCACCGATACGCAGTAGCCTACGGATTGGCCCAACGGGGACTGGAGTTCGTATGAGGATCGTTGCCGACCTGCCTTCCCGCATCCTTGTGACCGGGTGCGCCACGGGAATCGGCGCCTCAGGGGCCCGCATGCTCTCCGAGGCCGGCTGCCGGCTGGCCCTGCTGGACAACCAGGAGACCCGTCTGCTGAAGCTCGCCCGGGAGCTGGACGCGATCGCGATCCCGGTGGACGTCGCCGACCACGAGCAGCTCGCCGGCGCCGTCGACGCCGCCATCGAGGGGCTCGGCGGACTGGACGCGGCGTGGTCCAACGCCGGTGTCCAGCGGGGCGGCGACGTCGAGGAGGCCACGGTCGGGGACTTCGACTACAGCTACATGGTCAACGTCCGCGCCCATTTCATCGTCGCGAAGTCGGTCATCCCCCACCTGCGCGGCAACGGCGGCGGCGTCTTCCTGATCACGGCGTCGAACTCCGGGCTGCAGCCGGAGACCGCGCTCGTGCCGTACTCCGTGTCCAAGGGGGCGACCATCGCGCTCGCCCGCCAGCTCGCCCACGACCACGCGGTCGACGGCATCCGGATCAACGCCCTGTGTCCCGGATACGTCGACACGCCGTTCAACGCCGCGATCTGGCACCCGTTCGGCGGACGCGAAGGGTTCCTCGACCGGGTCGCGGAGTACGTCCCGCTCGGCCGGATGGCCAACGCCGACGAGGTGGCCAGGCTCGCGTGCTGGCTGCTGTCGGACGCGGCCGCGTTCATGACGGGCGCGAACGTCGTCGTCGACGGCGGGGAGCTCATCGGCTGACCGGTGACGTTCAGTCGTCGGCCACGCCCTCGACCAGCCGGTAGCGGTACAACCGCACGCTCGCGTGCAGGAAGAAGCGGTCGGCCGGTTCCTTCAGCGAGAAACCGGTCAGCTCCTCAATCTTGTTCAGCCGGTACATCAGCGAATGGCGGTTGAGGAACAGCCGCCGTGCGGCGGCGCTGGTGTTGCAGGACTCGTCGAGGAACACCTGCAGCGTCTCCACCAGGTTGCGCCGGTTCTGCCGGTCGTAGTCCACGAGCGGCCCCACGGCGTCGACGACGACCGAGTTGACGAGCGGGTTCTGCGCCATCGCGCCGAGGACGAACAGCGATTCGAGGGGCTGGCGGGCCACCCAGCCGTCGCCGTCGCGCATGATCTCCCGGCCGACCTCCATCGACTGCGCGAGATCCGGTGACGCCGTCGAGGCTTCATGATCATCGCGGTCGGAGACGACCCAGTGCGTCGAGGTGTCCGCCACCGACCGGCGGGCCCGCTCCAGGAGATGCCGCAACGTCATGACCCCGTCCTCGAGCACGAGCAGCGCGACCCCGGGCCGTTGGCACAGCCGCAGTTGGAGCCGCTCACGGGCCGCCGTGCTCTCGAGCTCCCCGATCAGCCTGGCGAAACTCTCCTGCGCGTTCGCACCCGTCCCCGGACGGCCGAGGGCGACCTCGACGTCGGCCGACTCCGCGCGCAGCGCCATCGCCCGGGAGATCTCGTCGGACACGTTCGGCGCGAGCGCGGGGCGCCGGACACCGCCGTGCCGCAGCGCGCAGGACGTCTCCTCCGCGTAGCACCCCATGGCCAGCAGGCGGGTCACGATCGTACGCGAAACGTCGGCGAACGGGACCTCCCACGGCAGGGACAGCACGGGGAACTCCCGGGTCCGCGCCATGGATGTCACCGGCGTCAAAATCGCCTGTTCGTCCACTCCAGGGGGCAGGCTCACGATCAGCGCGGCCGCGTCGGACCTGATCACGCCCTCCAGGAACCGGCGTGCGTCCTCGTGAGACGGCGCCACGCCGGTGTTGAGCACGAGATCACCTGGTCGTACGAACTCATGGGAGGGCCAGTGCATCACCTGGATCCATCGAACGTTCCGGTAGGCCAGCACCGACCGGCCGGTGAGCACCTCCGCCATGTTGAGCGGCGGCAGGCTGATCGCGTCGAGCACCGACAGGGAACCGGTCCAGTTAGGCCCTAACTTACGCACAGACGACCTCCTGGCGCGTCCCGGTTCGGCAGACACGTCACGAAATGGGACTGTGCGCATGGTAATGGACATCACCCCTGATCGTTTCACCGCGATGCGCCCCCTGTCCGCCCTCGAGGCCCTCGTCCTGATCTCGCACCTCTCACTACAAGATCAGCGAACGTATCGGCGCAGGCCAGGGGCGTCACGTGCGAGAAATGGCAAGATCACCGGTTGGATCCGGGCAGGCCGGAAGGCTTCTCCGCGAGGAATCGCAAGATCACACCCGGGTGGCTCTATCTTAACTAAGATAGTATCATTGGTCTTGATGGTGACCTCACTACCGGATCGAGACCATGCGCGCCGGAAAGATCGGAACCGTGCACTGCTACGGCAGGCTGGCCATCGACATGCTGACGGCGTCGAGATCCTCGCTCGGAGATCGGGAGCTGGTCGCCTGTCGCACTCCGTCGGAGTTCCTCGCCGAGCTCGACCGCGTCGAGGCCGTTCTCGGCATCGGCATGCCGGTCGAGGACTGGTCCCGCGCCGGGCGCCTGCGGCTCATCCACCTCGTCGGCTCGGGCGCCGACAGCATCCTTCCGGCGAAGGGACTGCCACCGGGCGTGCGGATCGCGAACGCCCGCGGGATATCCGCTCCGGCCATGGGCGAGTACGCCATCGCGATGCTCCTCGGCCTGGCGAAGGGACTGCCCCGCGTGCTGGAGAGCCAGCGGGCCCGGGAGTGGCGGCGCCACCATCCCATCCTGCTCTCCGGCCTCCCCCTCCTCGTGGTGGGCGCCGGGCCGGTGGGGCGCGAGGTCGCCCGGCGCGGCAGGGCGCTCGGCGCCTACGTGATCGGCGTCCGGAGGGACGGGGCGCCGGTCGCCGAGTTCGACGAGACCCATCCGGCCGAGCGTTTCGCCGAGCTGGCGACGCGGGCGGGCGCCATCGTCATGGCGGTTCCCGCGACGCCGCTGACCCGCGGGATGCTGAACGCCGGCGTCCTCGATCGATGCGCGCCCACCTGCCTGATCGTCAACATCTCCCGCGGCGATGTCGTCGACGAGGACGAGCTCGCCGCCCGGCTGCACGCCGGCACGCTCGGCGGCGCCGCGCTCGACGTGTTCCAGCGGGAACCGCTGCCGCCGGGCAGCCCGCTGTGGGACGCGCCCAACACGATCCTCACCCCGCACATCTCGTGGAGCTCTCCGGACTATCCCAAGCGGGTGGCCGCGCTGTTCGTCGAGAACCTCGAGCGCGTCGAGTCCGGCAGACCCGTGATCAACCCCGTCGACGACTCCCGCGGTTACTGAACGCGGCGCGCCGACGGCCACTCCCCCGACGCCGGCCCCCGCGGGCCCCGCCCGGCGGCCACGGAAGAAGGTAGGACGAATGACTGCTCGGAACGACCTGACGGGTCTGAACCTGCCGGAGCGGCTGAAAGCCGTACTGAAGGTCGACCCGGCGGTCCACGCGCTCGAACTGAACGGTCAGTGGTGCACCTGGGGCGATCTCGCCGCCGGCGCGGGCGCACTCGGCTCCCGGTTGCGTGAGATCGGGGCTCCCGAGGGCGCCAAGGTGGGCATCGTGATGCGCAACCGCCCCGGCGTCATCGGCGCGGTGGTGGGGGCGCTGACCGCGCGGTACAGCATCGTCTCGCTCAGCCCCATGCAACCCCCGGCGGCTCTGGCCCGGGAGGTCGGCGCTCTCGGGCTCGTGGCCGTCGTCGCCGACGAGGACGACTGGCGGGCGGGGGAGCTCCTCGCCGCCGCCTGGTCGGCCGGCGTGCTCGGGCTGTCCGTGGCGACGTACGACCCGGGCCGGGTCAAGGTGATCACCGAGTGCGCGCTGGCTCCCGCCGAGATCGGCGCGCGGGCCCTGCCCGGAGTCGCCGTCAGCATGCTGACCAGCGGGACGACCGGGCCGCCCAAGCGCATTCCGGTGAGCTACCGGAACCTGGAGGCCAGCTTCGCCGGCTCCGCGCACTATGAGTCGGGGCGCCCGTGGCGGGCCCGGCTCCGCTCCGGGGTCGCCGTCCTCGTCGCGCCCGTCCTGCACACCAGCGGCCTGTTCCGGCTGCTGCTCAACCTTCTCGACGGCCGCGGCGTCGCGATGCTGGAGAAGTTCACGGTGGACGGGCTGGTGCGCCTGGTGCGCTCGTACGACTCCCAGGTGCTCGCCCTCACCCCGACCTCGCTGCGGATGATCCTCGACGCGGAGGTCGACCCCGAGGTCTTCGCGCACGTCCGCGTCGTGGTCTGCGGGACCGCACCGCTCAAACCCGACCTGGCGGAGGAGTTCGAGGACAGGTACGGCGTGGCCGTCCTGGTCATGTACGGGGCGACGGAGTTCGCCGGCGGGATCGCCGGCTGGACGCTGAAGGACTGGCAGGCGTTCCGCCGCACCAAGCGCGGCAGCGTCGGGCGGGTGCACCCCGGAGTCGGGGTACGGGTGAGGAACCCCGAGACCGGTGAGATCACGCCGCCCGGCGAGGTCGGCCGGTTGGAGGTCCGCTCCGCGCAGACCGCCCCGAATTCAGGCGACTCGGAGTCGGGGGCGTGGCAGGAGACGACCGATCTCGTCCGGGTCGACGAGGACGGTTTCGTGTGGATCGTCGGCCGGACCGACGACGTCATCATCCGCGGCGGTTTCAAGGTCTCGACCGGCATGGTCGCCGAGGTACTCAAGGAGCATCCGTCGGTGCGCGACGCCGCGGTCGTCGGCCTGCCGGACCGCAGGCTCGGCGAGGTGCCGGTCGCGGCGATCGAGGTCGCCGAAGG
>BCRI01000182.1 GCA_001552515.1 Sphaerimonospora mesophila NBRC 14179 = JCM 3151 | reverse complement strand
TTCCTGGGCCCGGCGGACGACATCACGGCCTGGGCTCCCGACGGCCAGTTGCCGTTGGTGACCGTGACGTTGCCGTTGACGACGTTGCCGCGGTCGCCGTTGGTCACGTTGGTGCTGCCGTTGGTCGACCAGTTGCCGGTGACGGTGAAGTTCCCCATGTTCTCGGCGAACCAGTAGTTGGCGGTGGCCCAGGTACCGGTGTCGGCGAGGACGTTGTTCCTGGCGGTGTAGTACTTGGAGCCTTCGTCGAAGTAGATCCCGAACCAGCCGTTGGTCCGCAGGCAGTAGTTGTCGCTGATCAGAGCGTTCGGGTTGGCCGACAGCGTGTAGATGCATCCGCCGTCGGTCATCTGCTGCATGACGTCGTGCACGTAGTTGCCGACCAGCCGGTTGCCGGACGCCGTGGTGGCCGTCGTGTACCGCGGCTGGTAGTTGTACAGGCCGCGGTCGGCGTAATGGTTGCTGCCGCCCGCGTCGTTGGCGCCCCAGCCGTATCCGATCGACATGCCGGTGTAGGGCATGTTGTAGACCTCGTTATGGGACACGTCGCTGCCCGTGACGTAGGTGGTCAGAACCGAGACGACGCCGCGGTAGTCCAGGCCGAGGTCATGGATCCGGTTGTCGCTGACGGTGATGTTCCGGTTGACCATCCGCTGATCGCCGGGGTGGTGCGCGTCGGCGCGGACACCGCCGACCACGATGCCGCCGGCCGAGCTGTGAGCGATCTCCGACCGGGTCACCGCGATGTCGGAGGCGCCCAGGCCGACACCGCTCGCGTGGGCGTTGGCGTCGTTGCCGATTCCGATGGCCGTCTGGCCCAGGTTGACGAACCGGGAGTCGGTGAAGGTGATGTTCTTGGCCGCGGAGACCTGCACGGCGGCGGGCATCTGGTACCAGTTCGGCCTGGTGGCCTCGAACTGCGGGCAGCCCTCCTGGCAGGAATTCGGCAGGTCGCCCGGCCAGTTCCAGTTACCGGCGATGTAGGCGCCGGTCTGCTGGTCGGCGAAACCCTGGTTGCTGCTGGGCCCCAGCCAGCTGGTGCCGGTGAACGTGATCCCGCTGAACGTGATGTGGTGCGCGGGCGCGTCGTAGGTGCCTCCGACGTTCACCAGGGACTGCAGGACGGGCAGCTCGACGCTGACGTCGTTCACGTTCCGCCCGGCGGGGGGAATGTAGTAGAGGACGCCCGTCCCGGGGTTGAGGTACCACTCGTTCGGCGAGTCGAGGAACTCGTAGGCGTTCTGCAGGTAGAGCGGGCCCGCCCGGTGCGGGGTGGTGAACACGTCGTATCCGAACATGTTGTTGTTCCAGCCGGGCTGCTGCATCGTGATGAAGTTCCCGCTGATGCTCTGCACCCGCACATACCGGTCCGTGAACGAACCGATGCTCTCCAGCTCGACCCGGTTCTGGTCGGCGAGGTTGTTCAGGTAGTTCAACGCGCCGTTGCTGAACCTCATCCCCGCGCCGGTCGCGGTGAAGTCGGCCCGGTTCACCTGGGTGCGGGCGCGGGTGGCGAGGGCGCCGTCGACGTACAGCTGCCGGGCGTCGATTCCGGCGCCGACGTTGGCGCGCCAGATGTTCTTCCCGGAGTCGGCCTGCGACCATCCGGTGACCGCCCGGGCGCCGCTGATGACAGGGTGCGCACCCTGCGCGGCCTGCCATCTGACGGTATAGCCGTTGTTTCCGGAGTCGGCGGCGGTCAGCCGGAGCGGAGCGGAGAGCCGGTAGACCCCGTCGGCCAGCTCCACGACGATGTCGCCGGACATCGCGCCGTTCAGCGACCGCACCGCCGTCTGCGCGGCGGGGAGTGAGCACGGCTGGGCGGAGGTGCAGGCGGTGCCGGAGCCGGAGGGTGACGCGTACAAGGTCGTGGTGGCCGCGAGCGCCGGGGCGGCCGGGGAGACGAGGGCGGCCGCCGAGGCCAGCGCCGCGGCGGCGATTCCGGTCAGGACCGGTCTCAGCGCCGCGACGGGCGAAGTTGATCGCACGGTGGTTCCTTGGGGGGTTAGGTGTCTGGTCAGGTCACGCCGGTGAAGTGGGAGTGCGGACGTGGCCGGCGGGGGACGCGGAGGGCCGTGAAACGCCTCCCGTCCGTGATCCGGCCCGGAGGTTCCGGAAGGGGCTCGTACGCCGGGACCTCGCTACCAATTACGATCGGAGCGCTGATGCCAGTCAAGACCTTAAGCCCACCTATTTTTCCATTCGTACAGTGAAATCCGGGTCGTCGCGAGCCCCTTTTCTCCGTTCACCAGCGGAGATGTTCACCGAACCTCCCCTCTCGCCGGACACTCCCATATGAACGGTTCAGATGTTTCGTACTGATCCGAGTCCGCCGGGCCGGGGAGAAACCGGCTCGATCAGTCATACTCTTGCAAGGGAACGGCGAGGAGGAAGCACGGTGACCGACACCCCGCGCGGAAGCGGATACCGGCCGGGCTACGAGGTGGCCGCGGAGCAGCTACTGGAGTTGATCGTCCGGCTTGAACTTCGTCCGGGCGACCGCATGCCGACAGAGAACGAGCTGGCCGCGCAGCTGGGCACCAGCCGCACGGTCGTACGAGAGGCGGTGAAGATCCTCTCCGCGCTCGGCCGGGTGCGCGCCCAGAAGGGCCGCGGCCTGTACGTCGCCGACGACGAGGGGATGCTCGGCACCGGACGCTGGGCGTCATTCTTCCTCCCCACCGACCTGGACCACGTCTACATGCTGTTCGAGTTCCGCCGGGCGCAGGAGATGGAGACCAGCCGGCTGGCCGCCCACCGTGCCACTCCCGCGGAGCTGCGGGCCATCGAGGAGGCGGCCGGCGTGTGCCGCCACGGCTTCGAGACCGGGCGCGAGGACCTGTTCAACGGGGGCGACGACAGTTTCCACACCGCCATCGCCACCGCCTCGCACAACATGTTCCTCCAGATCGCGGTGCGGGAGGCCCGGCGGCTGCAGGCACAGTCGAGCCTGATCGGGCTGCGGGGCTCGGTGGGCGAGCACGCGGCCAAGGCCGTCGAGGAGCACGATGCCATCTACCGGGCCATCCGCGCCGGCGATCCCGAGGCGGCCGCGCAGGCCGCCGCGACGCACATCGACAACACTCTGGACGACTACCGCAGGGAGATCCAGCAGCGCCTCTTCTCGTCTCACTGATCCCGGTCGGCCCGCCGCTTGCCGAACCGGTTCGACGACAGTAGAACAGACGGGGGCCCGTACCGGCAAGCGGCGCGATGATACTTTCATCGCGCTCGGATCGGCGAGACGCACAGGACGTGGGCCTTGACAGACGGTTCGGCCGTCGTATGTGCTTCCCTCTAGATATCGTCTCTCCCGTTGCGCGTGCCAGTGCCCACGCGAATCGATTCGCGTGTGGTGATCGGCTGCCCGAGCCGGTTCTCCGTCTCCGCCGCGCCCTACCCCCGAAGGAGTACGACAATGCAGCCTCCATCAGTTCCCCTACCTGGCCCCTTATCGGGCCGTGCGACGCGCGGCCGGCGCTTCCGGACGGCCGTCGTCGTGTTCGTCACGGCCGTGCTGACGACCCTCCTGCCCACCGCCTTGACGTGGTCGGCGCCCGCCTCGGCCGCGACGACGCCACTGATCGGTGTGGGGTCGGGGCGGTGCCTGGACGTCGACGGCGCCTCCCAGTCCAACGGCGCGCAGACGCTGATCTGGGACTGCCACGGCGGCGTCAACCAGCAGTGGACCTCCACCAGCGCCGGTGAGCTGCGCGTCTACGGCAACAAGTGTCTGGACGTGTACGGAGCCGGCACGGCCGACGGCTCCAGCGTGATCATCTGGGACTGCAACGGCCAGAACAACCAGAAGTGGCGCCTCAACTCCGACGGCACCATCACCGCCGTGGGCGCGAACAAGTGCCTGGACGTGTCCGGGTACGGCACCACCAACGGCTCCAAGGTGCACATCTGGGCCTGCCACGGCGGCACCAACCAGCAGTGGACCACCGGAGCCGAGCCCAGCCCGACCCCGACCTTCACGCCGACACCGCCGCCGCCCGGCGCGCGCTCGTGCGACATCTACGCCTCGGGCGGCACGCCGTGCGTGGCCGCGCACAGCACGACGAGGGCGCTCTACGACTCATACGCCGGCAACCTGTACCAGGTCAGGCGCTCGTCCGACAACACGACCCGGAACATCGCCGTCCTCACAGCGGGCGGCGTCGCCAACGCCGCGGCACAGGACTCCTTCTGCGCCGGCACGACGTGCGTCATCACCGTCGTCTACGACCAGTCCGGGCGGGGCAACGACCTGTGGTACCAGGGCTCGAGCGTGGTCCCCGGCTCCCCCCAGAGCAGGCCGGCGATCGCGACCACCGAGTCGCTCACCGTCGGCGGCAACAAGGCCTACTCCCTCTACATCAACCCCGGCAACAGCTACTGGCGCGACGGCCACCTGACCGGCGTCCCCACGGGCAGCGCGCCGGAGGGCATGTACATGGTGACCAGCGGCACCCACGTCAACAGCGGCTGCTGCTTCGACTACGGCAACAGCGAGACGACCAGGAAGGCCGACGCCGCGGGGGCCATGGACGCCATCAACTTCAGCACCCAGTGCTGGTTCGGCGGCTGCTCCGGTTCCGGTCCCTGGGTCCAGGCCGACCTCGAGTGGGGTCTCTACCCCGGCGGTAGCCAGTCGTGGAACCCCAACCAGCGGGCCTTCCCCCACAAGTTCGTCACCGCCACGCTGAAGAACAACGGCACGAGCCGGTTCGCGATCAAGGGCAGCAACGCCCAGTCCGGCAGCCTCTACACCCTGTACGACGGCCCGCTCCCCAACGGCTACAGCCCCATGAAGAAGCAGGGGGCCATCATCCTGGGCAGCGGCGGCGACTGTTGCAAGCCCGATGGCGGCGCCAACCTCAGCGCGGGCACCTTCTATGAGGGAGCCATTGTCGCCGGTTACCCCAGCGACGCCACCGAGAACGCGGTCCAGGCCGAAATCATCGCCGCCGGTTACCGCTGATCCGCTCCCGGGACGACACCTTCACATGAACCGGACGCCGGCCGCCACTCCTCATCGGGGGGTAACGGCCGGCGTCGGTACGCGGGGCGCGGGGACGGTCAGCGCCGGACGGTGTGAGTCACCTCGTCGCCCGGTCGTGTGCGGGGTGAACCGGTGTGGCCGTGCGGGGTGAGCCGGTGTGGCTGTCCGGGATGGTCGTGGTCGGCCACCGAGAGCAGTCGCCGCCCGGCCTGCTCCGGCCGGACGTTGGGGGTGCCGGCCGTCGTGTCGTCCGGCCCGCGGGTGAACGCGTTGATCGCGTTCTCGTCGATCGTGACGCCCAGGCCAGGCGCGTCTCCGAGGATGAAGGCGCCGTCCTCGATGTGCAGGTCGAGTGACATGCCGAGTGGTGGGTGCAGGTCCTGCAGTTCGCTGGTGATGTGGTTCGGCACCGACGTCGCGGCGTGCAGCAGCCCGACCGGTGTGTTGCCGATCGGGCTGACCGGCAGGTCGTGGGCGTGCGCCAGGGCGGACACCCGGAGGAAGTGGGACACTCCCCAGACCGCGGCCGTCTGGACGATGTCGACGGCCCCGGCCGCCAGCAGCGGACGGAACTGCTCCAGCCCGGTGAGGTTCTCCCCGGTGGCGACGGAGGCGCGGATGCCACGGCCGACCAGGGCCAGACCTTCGGCGTCCCACCGGCGGACCGGCTCTTCGATCCAGGTGAGGTCCAGGGCGCGCTCGATCTCGCGGACGTGCCGGACCGCCTGCTTGCGGGTCCAGGCCTCGTTCACGTCGAGCATGAGGCCCGGCCGTGATCCGTGTCCGGCCTCTGTCAGGACCTCGCGTACCAGCATCAGGCGGTGCCGGTCGCGTTCGATGTCGAGACCACCCTTGATCTTGGCCGCGCGCACACCGCGCTCGGCGTAGACCTGGTAGACCGCGACGAGGTCGTCGTCGGTCAGGCCGATGTCCAGGCCCGAGGCGTAGGCGGGAACCCGTCTGTCGCGCCCGCCCAGCAGACGCCAGAGCGGTTCGCCCGCCGCCTGTGCCTTGATGTCCCACAAGGCGGTGTCGAGCGCCCCGATCGTGCCGAACACGACGCCCGCGTGCCCCGCCTTGAAGGTCTGCCGCAGCATGCGGTCGTAGAGGGCCGTCACGCCGCGCGGGTCCTCGCCCTCGATCGCGGCGAACACGGCGTCGATCTCCACGTGCGGCCCGAGGCCGACTCCGGTGATCCCCTCGTCGGTGTCCACCAAGACGATCGGTACCGGGACGGTCCCGCCGGCGAAGACGCCGTTGGCGTCACCGACGGGACGGTCCCATTCCTGGACGGTCGTCATGGTCCGATACCCCGTGATCCGCATGTCAGCCCTTCGTGGAGCCGGCGGTGACCCCGTCGGCGATTCGGCGCTGGAGGAACAGATAGATCATCAGCACGGGTATCGCGGCGATCAGGACACCCGAGGCGAAGGTGGGGATGTCGCTGGAGTACTGTCCGCGCAGCGAGTTGACCCCGATCATGAGAGTGCGGTGGTCGGGCGACGGCATTATCAGCAGGGAGATGAGCACGTCGTTCCAGCAGAACAGGGTGTTGAGGATGCCGACGGACAGCAGCGCCGGCACACCCAGCGGGAGCATGATCCGCCGGTACACGCCGTAGATCGTGTTCCCGTCGATTCTGGCCGCGTCGACGATCTCCGCCGGAATCGTTGTGTAGTGGCTCGTCATCAGGAAGACGGTGAACGGGAGGAACTGCGCGACGTAGGCCAGGATCAGCCCGGGATAGGTGTCGACGAGACCGCCGTCGGCCAGGACCCTGGTGAGCGGCACCATGATCACCTGGAACGGGATGAACAGCCCGGCGAGGCAGCCCAGGAAGATCAGGGAAGAACCGCGGAACCGCAGCTGACTCAGCGCGAAACCCGCCATCGACCCCAACAGCAGCAGCAGGGCCACGGAGAACGCCACGACGATGAAGGAGTTGGCGAAGTACCGCGCCATTCCGGCGCCGGCCCATGCCTCGACGATGTTGTCCCAGCGCAGCGAATCCGCCGGGGAGAACCGGTCGAGGACGTAGTCGCGCCTGGTCTTCATCGCGACGTTGGCGGTGAACAGAAGAGGGTAGATCGTCGCGAGAGCGAGAACGGCCATCGGGACGGCGGCCAGCCACTTGGCCAGGCGCATTCCGGGCATCAGTCCTGCCTCCCAGAGCGGCGGAGCAGAGTGATCTGCAGGAGCCCCACCACGAGCATGACGACGAACAGAACCGTCGAGGCGGCGGAGGCGAGCGCCGGCCGGTTCATCTGTCCCTGCTGGTGCCAGATGTAGTACTCCGGAAGGTAGGTCGATCCCTCCGGACCTCCGCTGGTCATGATGAAGAGCAGGCCGAACATGGACGTCAGCATCCCGATCATCGTGGTCACGAAGACGAACTGGATGGTGCGGGTAAGGCTCGGGATGATCACGTGCCAGATGATCTGGTGGAGCGACGCGCCGTCCATGCGGGCGGCGTCCAGCAGCGAGGCGTCCAGGGTGCTGAATCCGGCGAGGAACACCACCAGTGCCATCCCGAACGTCGCCCATACGTGCACGCCGATGACGGTGAACATGGCGATGCCCGGATCGCCGAGCCAGTCGACCGGGCCGACGCCGACCGCCCCGAGCACGGTGTTCAACGGGCCGTCGAACGCGAGCATGAGGTTGAAGATCGCACCGACGATCACCGGTGACAGCACGGCCGGGAAGAAGTAGACGCTGCGGTAGACGCGGTGACCGGGCACCCGCAGATAGATGAAGGTCGCGAGCAGGCCCGGAATCGCCACCGCCACGGGGAGCAGCAGCACCAGCAGCCCGACGTTGCGCAGCGACGTAAGGAACAACGGGTCCGCGGCCAGCTCCAGGTAGTTGCCCAGGCCGACCACAGTCCCGTTGAGCTCGCCGTCGCCCGTGAAGGAGAAGTTGACTCCCAGGACGAGCGGCCACAGCCGCAGCACCACGATGATCAGTACGGTCGGGGCCACCAGGACGTAGGGCGCCAGACGTTCGGCGCGAGCCCTACGGGAGACCGGCCGTAGTGAACTCCCCATCGGCACGCGATCAAGCCGTCCGATCGGAGGCGGCCAGCTGCTCCAAAGCCTCGTCCACGGTGGTCGACCCGCTCAGGAGTTGCTGGGACAGCCTTCCCATCAGGTCCAGGGTCTTGGACGACAGCGCGACGTGCAGGGCGGGCTTACCGGTTTTGATCTCGGACAGGATCGTGGCGACGGCCGGGCCGGCCTGTGAGACGTCGATCGTCATGTCGGACGCGATCGCGCCGGCCTTGGCGTAGAACGCGGTCAAGGCCTCGGTCGAGGTCAGCGATCGCACCAGGTCGGCGGCCGACTCCGGGTCCTTCGTCCACTTGGCGACCGCGTAGCCGATGCCGCCGTCGAACGCGAGGCTCGGGGTGGTCCCGTCTGTGACGACGGGGGCCGGCATGACGCCGATCTTGTCGGGAGGCAGGAACTCGCCGAAGTCCTTCCAGTGCCCGACGTCCGACATCAGCCCGATGATGTGCGCGGCCTTACCGGTCTGGAAGACCCGGAAGATGTCGGTGAACATCGCGGTGGAGTTGGCGCCCTCGTTGTTCAGCCCCTCGTCGCCGGCGCTCTTCCACAACTCGAAGATCCGCTTTACGTGGGGGGAGGTCCAGTCGCGCTTCCCGGCGATCCAGTCGTCGTACTCCTGGGGCGTGAGGATGCCGGACCCGAGGCCCGACATGAAGAACTGGATGCCGGCCCCCTCCTTGTTGCCGAGCGCGAAGCATGACGCCTCGGTCGCCTTCTTGATGGCGGCGCAGCCGCTCACGAACTCGTCCCATGTCTTCGGCGGGTTCGCCGGGTCGAGCCCGGCCTCCTCGTAGAGCGCCTTGTTGTAATAGATCGGGTGCCCCTGCAGGGTCACCGGCGCCGCATAGATCTTGCCGTCCTTGGTGAACGCGTCCCAGCCCGCCAACCGGCTCTTGTCCTCGGCCACGTACTGGTCCAGCGGGAGAAGCGCGTCGACCCGGTCGCGGATCTGCCCGCCCCCGTTGAAGAGCATGACGTCGGGCCCCTTGCCGGTCTGGATCGCCGTGCCGAGCAGGGTGTAGTACTGGTCGAACGGCTGGGCGACGAACTCGACGGTGACCCCGGGGTGCCGCTTGGCGAAGTCGGCCTTCGCCTTCTCGATGTACTCGGCGGCGGTCGGTTCGCCGGACTTCCAGTCCCAGACCACGAGCTTCTGCGGCTTCTGCTGCGATTCCTCGGCCGGGGACTCCGTCTGGGCCGCGCTCCCGCAGCCGGCCAAGGCCAGTCCGGCGACCATCAGGACCGGTATGAACACTCGCAGCTTCATGGCTTGCTCACTTTCCGAGATCGGCTGGGGGGACGCCGCCTCCGCGGAAAGGTAACTCGTATGACGTATGACCGTCAATACGGTCACGTATACTCGGCGTTGGCGCTTCACCAGGCCACCGGAGGGGGACATGACGGCATCGCAGGAGACAGTCGGCGGTGTCCCGGCACCACCCGCCTGGGTACGACGCCCGGCCAGCCTCTCCAGAGCGGTCACGGCCGAGTTGGTGGAGCGCATCGTGCGCGGCCTCCACCCCCCGGGAACGCCGCTGCCCCCCGAGCCCGCGCTGTGCCAGGCCTTCTCGGTGAGTCGCACCGTCGTCCGGGAGGCCGTGAAAGTCCTGCAGGAGAAGGGGCTGGTACAGGTCCGCCAAGGCGCCGGCACGATGGTGACCCCGCCGGCGATGTGGGACATGCTGGACGAGCTCGTCCTCGCCGCGACCATCGCCGAGGC
>BCRI01000181.1 GCA_001552515.1 Sphaerimonospora mesophila NBRC 14179 = JCM 3151 | reverse complement strand
CCGTGCCGGGCCACGACGGGCACGTGCTGGTGGCCACCCAGGGCCCGGCCCGGGTCGAGGCGGGCGTACGGGTCGCCCTGAGCTGGGACGCCGCGGACAGCGCGCTCATCCCGATGGGAGAGATTCAGACGCAGTAGCCGCCGTCATGAGGCCCCCGGCCCCCCGGCCCCCCAGGCTCCCGTGATCTTGTAGTTTCTCGCAAGCCATCCTCCTGACCTGCGCTGTTCGACTCCGTGATCTTGCAGTTTCTCGCATGAGAGCCGTCTGACCTGCGCTCGAGTCGTTTGTGATCTTGCAGTTGGGCGTGCAAGATCACAAACGATGTTCGTGCTGCTCGGGGTGCACATCTGCAAGGAACTGCAAGATCACGAACGGGAAATCCCTGGTCGCAGTCCGACGTGCGAGTATTCGCAAGATCACGGGAGAGGGGTTAGCGGCGGCCGGTGGTCTTGAGGGGGTTGCCGGTGGCCAGGCGGGCGTAGTCGAGGATGAGCTCGACGGCCTTCTCGGGGTCGATCGAGTGATGGCGGGCGATGATGCGGTAGCCGTACGCGTCCTCGAGCGCGACCAGATTGCGGGCGATGGTCTCGGAGTCCTGCGCCAGCGTGAAGACGCCGTGGGCGGCGCCCGTCTCCAGGATCGTCTGGTACATCGACACCTGCCGGTCGAACAGCGTGGTCAGCAGCGTCGCGTACACGCGGTTGCGGCCCGCTGCGCCGCCGAGCTCGCACAGCAGCCGCACACCGGTGTCGTCGGCGCCCTCGGGCAGCCCGGATCGGATCGTGACGACGAGCTTGCGCGCCGGGTCGGCGATGCCGCTGATCTTCTTCACCCGCTGCTCGTAGAAGCGCTCCATGCCGGCCTGGTGGGCCTCGATGAGCAGGTCCCGAAGGTTCGGGTAGTGGTAAAGCACCGCGCCGGAGGTGAGGCCCGCCTCCTCGGCGATCTGGTTGAGGTGGACACCCTCCGTGCCGTGCTGGATCATCGCCCGCCGTGCCGCGTCGATGAGGTCGAGCCGCCGGTCCGCCTTGCTCTTGCGCTGAGTCATTCCGCTCCGCTTCATCTGATGCGACACCATAATCTCCCAGCTCTTGACGGCTCTACCAGTCTCGTATTTGAATCTCGGTTCAACTAGAGTTCCGAGGAGTCCCCAGATGACGGACAAGCCGCTGACGATTCTGTTCATGCCGGAGAGCGCCTACGGGCCGACCAACAACTGCATCGGCATCGGCGACGTGCTGCGCCGCCGTGGCCACCGGGTGGTGTTCGCGGCCGAGACGTCGTGGAAGGGCAAGCTGACGGCGCTGGGCTTCGAGGAGGAACTGGTCGACCTCGAGCCGCCGGCGCCCGTGGACGAGAGCGCGGCAGACCAGGACCCCGGCCAGTTCTGGAAGGACTTCATCCGCGAGACCGCCCCGGAGTACCGCAAGAGCACCCGGGAGCAGCTCGAGACGGTGGTCAAGCCGATCTGGCAGGCGCTCATCGACGGCGCCAAGTACTGCGAGCCGCGGCTCAAGGAGATCATCGAGCGGGTCCGTCCGGACGTCGTCGTCGAGGACAACGTCCTCGCGTTCCCCGCCCTCGTGACGGCCGGCGTGCCGTTCGTCCGGATCGTTTCGTGCAACCCGCTGGAGGTCACGGGGCCGGGTGTCGCGCCGACCTTCTCCGGGCTGCCGGCGGACGGCACCGGCTGGGCGGAGTTCCGCGCCGAGTACGACCGGACCCACCGCGAGATGTGGACGGCCTTCAACGAGTGGGTCGTGGAGCAGGGCGCGCCGCCGCTGCGCGATCTCGAGTTCATCCACGAGGGCAACGCTAACCTCTACGTCTATCCCGAGATCATCGATTACGTCGCCGACCGGCCGCTGGGCGACTCCTGGACGCGGCTGGACTCGTCCGTACGCGAGACCGATGAGGAGTTCACGCTGCCGGACATCCCCGGCGAGGGCTCGCTGATCTACTTCTCGCTCGGCTCGCTCGGCTCGGCCGACCTGGAGCTCATGCGCCGGGTGATCTCCGTACTCGGCCGGACGCCGCACCGCTACATCGTCTCCAAGGGTCCGCTGCACGCCGAGATCGAGCTCGCGCCGAACATGTGGGGCGCCGAGTTCGTGCCGCAGACGAAGATCATCCCCATGGTCGACCTGGTGATCACGCACGGCGGCAACAACACGGTGACCGAGACGCTGCACTTCGGCAAGCCCATGATCGTGCTGCCGATCTTCTGGGACCAGTACGACAACGCCCAGCGGATCGACGAGACCGGGCTCGGCGTCCGTCTCGACACCTACGGCTTCGCCGACGAGGAGCTGACCGGGGCGATCGAGCGGCTGCTCGGCGACGCAGGGCTGCGGGCCAGGCTGGCGGCCGCAGGGGAGGAGATCCGCGGCCGTGACGGAGTGCGCGCCGCCGCGGACGTGATCGAGAAGATCGCCGCCAAGTGATCAAGGATGCCGCGCCCCGGGTCTTCTGGACCGACAGGCCCGGGGCGCCCGGTCCCTGGGAGCCGCTGCGCGGCCGCGCGACGGCCGACCTGCTGATCGTCGGCGGCGGTCTCACCGGCCTGTGGGCCGCCGTGCTGGCCAAGCAGGAGAACCCCGCCTGCGACGTCGTCCTCGTCGAACGCCGGTCGGTCGCGTACGGCGCGAGCGGCCGCAACGGCGGATTCATCGCCGACTCGCTGACCCACGGCCTCGCCCAGGGGTCGCGCCTGTGGCCCGCGGAGATCGGGACGCTGCTCACGCTCGGCCGGGCCAATCTCGCGGCCATCGCCGACTTCGTGGCGGAGCACGACATCGACGCCGACCTCCGGCTGGTCGGCAAGACCACCGTGGCGGTGGAGCCGTACCAACTGGCGGAGCTGAGGCGGGCCGAGAAACTGCACCGCGAGCACGGCGAGGACGCGGTGTTCCTGGACCGCGACGAGATGCGCGCCGACGTCGACTCGCCCACCTATCTCGGCGGGCTCCGGCTGCGCGGCACGGGCGGCCTCGTCGACCCGGCCGCGCTCACCTGGGGGCTGGCCCGGGTCGCGGAACGGCTCGGCGTCAGGATCCACGAGGACACCGAGGTGACCGCGCTGACGCGGGCACGCGCCGGCGTCGAGGTGGTCACCCGTACGGCCTCTGGGCCGGTCGCCGGGGGCGTGCTTTACGCGGGACAGGTGCTGCTGGCGACCAACGCCTTCCCCGCTGTCCTGCGCAGGCTGCGCAACTTCGTCCTGCCGGTCTGGGACTACGTGCTCGTCACCGAGCCGCTCTCGCCCGCCCAGCGCGCCTCACTCCGCTGGCCGGAGGCCCAGGGGCTGACCGACGCGGGCAACCGGTTCCACTACTACCGGCTCACCGCGGACGACCGCGTCCTGTGGGGCGGATACGACGCGATCTACAACTTCGGCGGCTCGGGCCACGAGCAGCGAGACGCCACGCACAAGCGGCTCGCCGTGCACTTCTTCGAGACCTTCCCGCAGCTCCACGGCCTGCGCTTCACCCACAGGTGGGGCGGGGTGATCGACTCGACCAGCCGCTTCACCCCGTTCTTCGGTACGGCCATGGGCGGCCGGGTGGCCTACGCCCTCGGCTACACCGGCCTCGGCGTCGGGGCGTCGAGATTCGGCGCGCTGGTCGGCCTCGACCTGCTGGCCGGACGGTCCACCGAGCGGACCCGGCTGCGCATGGTCCGCCGCCATCCGGTGCCGTTCCCGCCGGAGCCGCTGCGCTGGCCGGTGGTCGAGATCACCCGCCGGGCGCTGGCCCGGGCCGACGACAACGAGGGCCGCCGCGGTCCCTGGTTACGCCTCCTGGACCGCTTCGGCGTCGGCTTCGACAGCTGAACCGTCCGCCGCGCGCCATGAATCCGCCGCCCAGAGGAAACAGGGCACAGACCGAACAGGGGGAGTCCCATGACCACTTTGATCAATCCCGCAGATGGGCGCGTGCTCGGTGAGGTGCCGGACACGTCGGCGGACGGCGTGGCGGCGGCCGTACGCGCGGCCAGGGAGGCCTACGAGCAGTGGCGTGAGACGACGCCGGGGGAGCGGGCGCGGGTGCTGCTGCGCGTGGCCGACCTGGTCGAGCAGGACGCCGAGGAGCTGACCCGGCTGGAGGTCGAGGAGACCGGCAAGCCGGCGGCCGTGTTCCGGGACGGCGAGCTGCCGTTCGGGGTCGACAACCTGCGGTTCTTCGCTGGGGCCGCCAGGTCGCTGGAGGGCACCGGCGCCGGCGTCTTCAGCCCGGGCTACACCTCCGTGCTGGTCAGGCGGCCGGTCGGGGTCGTCGGCTCGATCGCGCCGTGGAACTTCCCGTTCATCATGGGGATCTGGAAGATCGGGCCGGCGATCGCCGCCGGCAACGCCGTCGTCATCAAGCCGGCGCCCGCCACACCGCGCAGCACCCTGCGGCTCGCCGAGTTGTTCGCCCGCGCGGGCGCACCGGAAGGTCTGCTGGGGGTGGTGACCGGCGGAGCCGAGGTGGGCCAGGCGCTGGTCACCGACCCGGGCGTGGACATGGTCAGCGTCACCGGCTCGACCGACACCGGCCGGGCCGTCATGCGGGGCGCGGTCGACGGGCTCAAGCGGGTCCACCTGGAGTTGGGCGGCAAGGCCCCGGCGCTGGTCTTCGCCGACGCGTCGCTGGAGGAGATGGCGGCGGGGGTCGTGATGGGCGCCACCTACAACACGGGCCAGGACTGCACCGCTGCCACCCGCGTCTACATCGAGAGGTCGCGGTACGCCGAGGCGGTGGAGGCGCTACGCGAGACGCTGGCGCGGGTGCGGCCGGGCGACCCCTGGGCCGCTGACTCCGACATCGGCCCGCTGATCTCGGCGGCCCACCGCGACCGGGTGCACGGCTTCGTGTCCAGGGCGTCCGGCCGGATCGTCTGCGGCGGAGCGCCGGTGGACGGCCCGGGCTTCTACTACGCGCCGACGCTCATCGCCGATGCCGACCAGTCGAGCGAGATCGTGCAGGGCGAGATCTTCGGCCCGGTGCTGGTGGCCATGCCGTTCGACGACGAGGACGAGGCGGTCCGCCTCGCCAACGGCACGCCGTACGGCCTGGCCTCGTCGGTCTGGTCCGGCGACGTGTCGCGCGCGCTGCGCGTGTCCCACCGGCTGGACGTCGGCGTGACCTGGGTGAACGACCACCTCCCCATCGCCTCGGAGGCTCCCCACGGCGGGGTCAAGGGCAGCGGTTTCGGCAAGGACATGAGCCAGGAGGCGGTGCAGGAGTATTCGGTCACCCGGCACCTCATGATCAAGCATGCCGCGCCGGCGGCCCGTGACTCCTTCCGGCCCGCCTGACGAGTCCCCGAACTGACGGGCCTGGCCCGGGGTGGTGTCGACCACCCCGGGCCTTCTCATGTTCGACTCCGTATTAACAGCATTTATAGGTATATGTCCCGATTGTCGGGCGATTCCGTATCGAGTTGTCAGGCCGATGCCTCGCCGTCGCCGTCGAGCCGATTTGTCCACGTGGATAAAACGGACATATTACAGCAATAGGGGTGTTTATTGTATGAACGCATCCATAGAGAGATAATGGTAGATTAAAAGTCGCAGATGTCTGTTTGTGGCGGCATCCGGCTGGAAATCAACATGCACAGGAAAGGTAACCGACAATGGATTGCGAGGGCATTCATCCATATATTCGGGATTGATGTCTCGGGGAAAATCAGAGAACGGGGGGAACATAATGACGATGTTCGCGAAGGTCTTCGCGGGGCTGGCACTCGGCGCCGCGCTCGCCGGGGGCATGGTGACCCTGGGGGCCACCGCCGCCGGGGCCACCACGGGCCCGAACAACAATGCCAACAACAACAACAACCTCAACAACCACAACAACCACCTTTGGAACAACAACGCCTGGTTCAACCCGCAGTTCAACTGGTGGGGCCAGCAGGCCAGGGCGGACAACAGGAACTCGCGTGAAAACCTCGGCATGGCCGTCAAGGACGTTGTGCTCGGGTTCCAGCAGAAGTCCAACAGGGACGACAAGCAGTTCCTCAACAACTGGCTCAACAACCGTGCGATGTTCGGCGGCCAGGGCTGGTTCAACAACAACCAGAACCTGAACGAGGTGCCGAACCAGCAGCGGGCCCGCCAGGTGGCCCAGCCCGTGCTGGTCCAGCCGCTGCAGCGGGTGGTCCGGCAGCCGGTCGTGCGTGAGCGGCTGATCCAGCCGATCCAGGTCCAGCCGGTGCAGCGGGTCATTCAGCCGATCCGCCGGATTCAGCCGATCCGGCGTTTCGCTGACGGGGTCGACGGCTTCTGATCGGGGCGCGACCAGGTCCCACTGAGAGAGAGTCCTGGCGGCCTTTCCCGGTGAGTACGCGCGGAATCCGCGACATCCGGGGAGCGTTTCCGAAGCTGCCCGTACGCGGCAGGAAGGACTCTCGAAGCGGATCGCAGCGGTTCTCCCCCGGCCCGTCCACAAGGACGCGCCGGGGGAGAACCTCGAGCCATTCGCTGTAATCGTCGGCCCGGGTGGCGGGAAGCGGAGCGGGAGGGGGCGAGGACCGCATGCCCGGGCTCGCTCGGCGGGGCCCGGCGGCGGACCGGAGCCTCCTCCCGGCGCGGCGACCGGAGCCGATCAGGGATCGGGTCTTCCTCGGCGGTGTCCGTTACACGACCTAGGCGGTCGGGAGGTTGCGCAGCGCCTCGCGCCGGCTCAGGCCACTGATGCCCTGATGGTCGACGTAGCGGACGACCTCGTCCGGGTCGGTCTTGGCGTACTCCCGCAGGGCCCAGCCGATGGCCTTACGGATGAAAAACTCGGTGTCCGACAGGTTCGGCTCGATGCACGCGTGCAGCAGGCCGAGATCGGTGCGCTTCTTGAAGGAGTTCTGGCACAGGATCGAGGCGCGCCGCTTCCACATGTCGGAGTCGTTCGCCCACTCCAGCATGAGCGGGCGCATCGCGTCGGGATATCGCTCGAGCAGCGTCCCGATCCGGTGCACCGCGATGTCGTCCACGACGTCCCACCAGGCGCCCGTGACGATCATTTCCTCGTACATCGGAACCGTGTAGAGCGTCTGCCACGACTGGTAGTAGCGGTGGGAGGCGAGCTCGATCGCGGCGTACCGCTCCTCGCGGTACTCGGCCTCCCGCCACAGCGCGAGCACGGCCCTGCGCCACTCCGGCGCCGACTCCAGGCGGTGCTCCCGGAAGACCCGGCGCAGCGCGTTCCGCCGGGGCACGGAGGTCACCCCGAGAAACGGCATGACCGATTTCATGTAGGCGGCCATGGCCGGGGCGCGTGAGGGATCGGCCACCTCGGTCAGCGCGATCCGCACCTTCTCGACGAGTGTCGTCATCGCGATCAGCCGGTCTTCTCGCCGGAGGCGAGGCCGTCGAACAGCACCTTGACGAAGTGGTCGGCGAGGGCGTCGGTGTCCAGATGCCCGTCGGGGCGGAACCAGCGGGCGGTGACCCAGATGGTGTCGCGGATCATCCGGTAGGTGAGCTTCGGATCCACGTCGGCTCGGAACCGGCCCGTGGCCTGGCCGCGCTCGATCTGCTCCACCCACATGCGCTCGACCTCGTCCTCGGCCCGCTCCAGGTAGCCGAAGCGGTCGCCGGGAAGCGACCGCAGGTAGTTCCAGTCGTTCTGCATGACCGTGATGGCCGCGCGGTGCGCCTCCAGTGTGCCGAATCCGACCCGCACCATCTCGGAGAGGACCGAGCGGGGATCGCGACCGCCGCCCACCACGGCCCGGTAGCGGACGGTCACGTCCTCGAGGAAGGTACGGAGAACCTCATCGACGATGGTCTCCTTCGAGTCGAAGTGGTGGTAGAGGCTTCCCGAGAGAATGCCGGCCTCCAGGGCGATCTCCCGGACCGTGGTGGCCTGGAAGCCCTTGCGCGCGAAGAGTTCGGCGGCGAGCTTCACCAGGTGGTCACGCCGCTCGGACGCCGGGCCGCCCACGGCGATCGTCCGTCTCGCCTTCGCCGGAGCGGTGGTGCCGCCCGAGTACTTTCGCTGGCTCACGCTCCCATTGTGGCCCCTCCGTCCCCCGCGGAGGACGGCTTCCGGAGTTCCAGACCTTGACCGGCCGCACCCCGCGTTCCCGTGGGCCGGCGCACCGAACCTCGGACCCCGGCCGGCGACTCGACGTCACGGGAGCTTTCGCTGCGGCAGGATCGGGCCCATGGCGAAATCTGGTACCCCATTTACGCTGGGAGTCGCTTCGGGAGAGCCGTTACCCGACGGGGTCGTCCTGTGGACCCGGCTGGCTCCCGATCCCCTGAACGCGAAGCGGCCGGGCGGCATGCCCGATCGGACCGTGAGCGTGCGATGGCAACTGGCCGAGGACCGCGGGTTCGCCCGCGTCGTCCAGTCCGGCACCGCCGCAGCCAGGCCCGATTGGGCGCACAGCGTGCACGTCAGGGTCGCCGGGTTGCGGCCGGGCACAGAGTACTTCTACCGGTTCTCCGTCGACGGCCACGTCAGTCCCGTCGGCCGTACCAAGACGGCCCCCGCGCCGGACTCCGCCGACACCGTCCGGTTCTGCTTCGCGTCGTGCCAGCGCTACGAGCACGGCCATTTCACCGCGCTGCGCCACCTCGCCGACGAGCTGCCCGATGTGGTGCTCCACCTCGGCGACTACATATACGAGTACGGCAAGCCGAAGCAGCCCCGTCCCGGCCGCTACGTACGACCGCTCGAGTCGGAGGCCGAGTGCACCACGCTCGCCGCCTACCGCAGGCGCTACGCGCGCTATCACATGGACCCCGACCTCCAGGCGGCGCACGCCGCCGCGCCGTGGATCACGCTCCCCGACGATCACGAGGTGCGGGACAACTGGGCGGGGACGCTGCCGGGGAACGGTGGCAGCCCGTCGGCCTTTCTCAACCGCCGGGCCGCCGCCTTCCGGGCGTACTACGAGCATCTGCCGCTGCGGGTGCGCCCGACCGGGCCGGATCTGCGCAACTTCCGCCTGCGGCCGTACGGCCGGGCGGTCGACTTCATGATCGTCGACGCCCGGCAGCACCGCAGCGGTCCGGACATGCTCGGCCGCGAGCAGGAGGAGTGGCTGATCTCCAAAATGAAGACCTCGACCGCCCGGTGGAAGGTGCTCGCGCAGGCCGTGTTCTTCGCCCGGCGGAGGTTCCCGAACGGAGCGTCGAGTGCCGACGCCTGGGACGGTTTCCCCGACTCACGCGCCCGCGTTCTCGCCGAAGCCCCCGACGGGCTGGTGGTGCTGAGCGGCGACGTGCACAACAACTGGGCCTGCGACCTGCGCGCCGACTGGGCCGACCCGGAGTCGGCCGCGCTCGGGGTCGAGTTCGTCGGCACCTCCGTCACCAGCATGCCGCCCGACACCGACGCGAAGGCGATCCTCGAGCTCAACCCGCACATCGGGTTCTTCGACGGCCACCGGGGCTATGTGTCCTGCACGGCGAGCATGGACGACTTCCGCGCCGACTACCGGGTGGTCGACTATGTGGACCGGCGGGGCGCGCCGGTGTCCACCGTCGCCGCCTTCCGGGTCGAGAAGAACCGGCTGCGCCGGATCGACCTGTGAGATTCGGGCGTCCGATGGACTAGCAAATAGGAAACTTTCCTATTAGATTGCGGGGCATGCCTCAACACTGCCTCGCGGGCGCAGCATGAAGCGAAGCCCCGATCTGCTCCGTCTGGCGGACACGGTCATCCTGCCCGGGTTCGAGGGCACCACGGCTCCCGACTGGGTGCGGCGCCGGCTCGGCGGCGGGCTCGCGGGGGTCGTGCTCTTCTCCCGCAACGTCGCCACCCCGGCCCAGGTCGCCGGTCTCACCGCGGAACTGCGCGCGGAGAACCCCGGCGTCCTCATCGGCATCGACGAAGAGG
>BCRI01000180.1 GCA_001552515.1 Sphaerimonospora mesophila NBRC 14179 = JCM 3151 | reverse complement strand
CGGGGGAGTCGATCCGTGAGCTGGCGTCGGCGACGGGCCGCTCGTACGGGTTCGTGCACCGACTGCTGACGGAGGCGGGTGCGTTGCTGCGGCCGCGGGGTCGGGGGCGGAAGGTTGTCGCGGCCGCGTGTGATGCGTGGTCCGAGGGCTATTACTGCTTTCCCCAAGGGGGAGGGAGATCGCCGTCAGGCTGATGGGCGGCGCACCAACCGTCGCCCACGCGGGCCAACCAGCCTCATAATTCTCTCGTTCGTGCGTAGCTTGTCGGGAGTGTGAGTAGATGTCTTGATCGCAGCCAGGAGGTCCCGGTCTTCCCGGCGGGTCAGTTTCGGCTCCAAAAGATCGAGGAGTTCAGTCCACTGCTCACGTGCCTGCCTCGTCTGTAGGCGTCCGGCAACGGTCGTGTCGGTGAAGGCGCGCAAAGCCAAGCCCGCCTGCTGGCTATCAAACCGTTCGATGAGCTGGCGGTAGATCGGGTCGGCAGCCCAGGAGATGCCATTGCCGTTGGTCAGGAAGACCTCCACGATAGCCTTCACGTACTTGGTGGACAGCGCGGCTGGCACGTCGCCGCGCTCTCCGACGAGAGTTTCGAGTTGCCGAGCAGGTCCAGGCTCGGTGGAGAAGTTGTTCCAGCCATGGTGTGCCGCCAGCAGCGCATCGATCGCAGTGTCCAGTTCTGCCACGCGGACGGGCTCGGGCAGGAAGGCTGCGGCATCGGCGAGGTCGAACAGCTCGCGGGCACTAGCGGCTTGCCTGTGATCGGCGTTCGCCACGAAGCGAGCGATGCGGGTGCCGAAGTCATACCGAGCCTCATCGGAGACGTACGGCCACAGTTTCGGCCACAGCAGCCGCACGTTATCGTCAGTATCTGGCGAGGATGACGTCGCGGTGTACAGCCCGAACAGGCCAGCCGCGAGCGCGTCGGCCCGATCGATAGGTAGACGGTCGAAGAAAGCGGCGGTCGATGCGATTTCTTCGGCGGTAAGGCGGCCCTGCTTGATGTTGCGAAGCAACCTGCCAGTCTCTGCGGTGACATTGTCCAGAGGCAACCTGATGACCTGGATGATGCAGGTTTCCAGCCAGCTGACAAGTTGTAGGCCCGTGAGCTCGTTGTGGTTCGGGTGGGCAGCGCTGGCGTGGTTGCGCATATACCGGATGCTGTCGAGTTGTGCGTGGCCGATGTCGCTAAGCAGCCCGATGTCTTTGGCGGCTCGCAGTAGATCGACGTCCTGGATTAGCGACAGATCCTCGGCGCTCGACAGATGCTTGCGTTTCTCCGGTGAGGGAACGGCGACGTCAAAGAAGTAATCCAGGTCGTAACCCGCAACGCGCCTTCGCAGCTCGGCGACCGTCTCGTCCCAGAGGTAGTTCAGAGCAGCATCGAAGAGCCCGGCAGCCGCAGCAGCGATCATTTTGCTGATGTAGTAGGAACGGCTCCGCTCGTCGGGCTCCAGCCGGTACAGGGCGGCGCCGAGGTTTCCCAGAATGCGCTGACGCTCCATCACGTCGACTAGGACGCCGTCTGTAGGAAGCCCTACTTCCTCCATTCTGTCGAGCAGTACCTGTTCGAACCGCTCTAGCCCAGCGACCACCGCATTGCTGTCGCTTCGAAGCTCTAGCTCAGCCATGGGACAACCGTAGGCTCATCAGGCGGGCGCCGCGACTCGGAATTTCTTCGCGTTGGTCGCATTCTCGGACATTCGGAATGCTAGTAACTTAACTTTCGCTCGTCTCAGATCGTTTCTGAGACATGATCGCGACATTCCGAGTGTTATCGGATGGGTCCGATAAATGATCTTGTTTCAGGTGATTTGAGCGAATTTTCGCTGGTCAAGCGACATATCGATAAAACAGAGAGCCGTGAACCGCCACACCGTCACCGGCTCTCGGTATGCCCACGGCCCGGCCGGCCACTCCAGTCGCCGACGCACCCGCTCGTCGCGGCCGCAGTCGCATGGCCCACCGGCCGCTGTGTCGTTCGCGCACGCCCACTCGTCCACTCGTCGCCATGCAACCGAAGGTGCCCCTCGGCCAGCACGCGCTTCGGGTCGTTCGGGTAGCCCCGGACGTACTCCTTCCACAGCGCCGGACGCCGGGCGTACTCCTCGTCGGCGTCGAGTCCGGCCCGCACCTTGGCCACCAGATCATCCATGCCCGCACCATAAGGGAGGGTTGCGCCGTGGCGCTGCGGCCCCCGTTCCAGTACTACGGCGCGAAGGGTCGGCTGGCCCCGTTCCTCGCCTCCCTGCTGCCCCGGCACGAGGTGTACTGCGAGCCGTTCGCCGGGTCCGCCGCAGTGTTCTTCGCGAAGGACCCAGCGAAGATCGAAACCATCAACGACATCAACGGCGACCTCGTCGCGTTCATGCGGGCCCTCCGCGACCAGCCCCGCGCGCTGCAGCGCGCCATCCAGCTCACGCCGTACGCCCGCGCCGAGCACACCGCGGCGAAGCTCGGCGACGCCACCGCATCCGACTTGGAGCGGGCGCGGCGGTGGTGGGTGCAGTGCACACAGTCCCGCTCGGGCGAGGCCGGCGCGTCGTGGCGTCGGCCGACGTCGCGGACCCGCGTGAACAACCCGATGACGGCGAAGCGGATGGGTGCTGCGCTGCGCTGGCATGCGGCGCGGCTGCGGGAGGCGTTCGTCGAGCAGTGCGACGCCCTGGAGCTGATCGCCCGCATGGACTCGCCGGACACGGCGTTCTACCTGGACCCGCCGTACCTCCGCTCGACGCGGAATTCGGCTGGCTCCGGCAAGTACGTCAAGGAGATGGACGCCGATGACGAGCATGTCCGCCTGCTGGAGCTCCTGAACGGCTGCCGGGGCGCGGTCGTTCTGTCGGGGTACCGGTCGGAGCTGTACGACGACCTGCTGGCCGGGTGGCGCCGCATCGACTACCGGGTGCGTCAGGCGTCGTCGGACGTGCGTGCTCTGGCGGTTGAGTCGATCTGGGTCAATCGCTGAATCGCCGATTCGCGCGTCCAGAGAGTTGTACCAAGTTTTCCGCAGGCTTCAGTCCGGTCCATATGGCCTTCAAGTGTTCGAGGTCTGTGCCATGAGACATCATGTTCCCGGTGATCACCAGCTGTTGCTTGATGTGGGTTTCCAGCGGAGGTTGAGAGTCGTTCGCCTCGACGGGTGCTCTCTTGAGAGCGATGTCGGCTGTGCGGTTGGTCAGCTCGATGTTGAGGCGCAACAGGAGCACGATCTGATGAGCTCTCACTGCTGTTGCCCCGCATGCGAACGCGAGGGCAGTAACCAGTTTCAACAACTTGCCCGGCCTGCTGTCGATGACGGCAGCGAACTCTTCGGCGCGGACCTCTGCTCGTGGTGATCTTCCGTACCGTGCACGGGCTGACCAGATGACGATCTTCCGTGCGGCCCAGGGAGAGATGTCGTAGAACTCGTTGACGACAAGCCCCGCAACGATACCGATGATGATTTCGGTCGTGCTCAAAGGTCACCGCCGAGTAGCGTGCGCGCCCAGTCGAACCGGAGGAATCCCAGCGCTGGACTGGACTTGAGCGCCGCCGGACGGCGTTCGGCGAGGAGTGCGCGGGCGGCGGGCACACCTTCGCCAGTGAGCCGGTAGAAGCGGCGCCGCGGACGGGTTGCGTCTGGTGGGAGTTCTTCCCATTCGGCGGTGACCCAGCCGTTGTCTTCTAGCCGGTCGAGCACTCGGTAGACGGTGGGGCCTGATCGTTTGATCTGCTTCATGATCGCCCAGCCGTGGACTTCGCCGCCCTCCTGATGTGCTTGGAGGAGCACTTCGAGGACGTCCAGTGTCGGCTGGGTGATCCGTTCAAGACCTGCCATGCCCTTATCGTACCTAGTTTCATTAAGGATTGTGTGATCTTTCCCCCACCCCTCGGAGATCCCTCATGTGCTGGCACACCGTCAACTACAAAGCCCAGAACGGCAGCAACTCCGGGAGGCTCGTTCACCTCGGGTGGTGGCTGTCGGAGCTGCCCAGGCTCATGCTGTGGTGTCGTCTGCGTGGGCACCGGCCGGTCGTGGACGGGTACGGCCCATACAAGCCGGGCCTGCACGCGGCGCGGTGGGTGGCGTGCGACCGGTGCGGTGTCCGCCCGGACCCGCAGGGCAGTCTCAACCCCGACGAGTACGACGTTGGGCAGCCGTACGAGGGGCCGCGCGACTTCGGCGAGGTGATCGCCACGCTGTGGAGCGGGCTGATCCCGGAGTTGCGGCCTGGCACGGAGGCCCGGCCGTACGGCCCGCCCGGCACGTGGCCGGACAGCCCGAAGGGCGGCATCGGCGGTGAGATCGTCATCGGTGGCGGCTGGTGGGGCTCCTCGGTGGGTGTCGAGCTGGGCCACGCCGGGAGCGAGCACGTGCTGGACGCTCACCTGCGGCTCGGGCCGCTGTTCGCCATCTACTTCCACACCGAGTGGTTCGGGACGTGGCTGCAGCGGAGGTTCAACCGGATCGGCTACGACGCTCGGGAGTTCCGGCTGTCGCTGGAGGACTGGTCGTTGCGGTGGTTGATCTGGGCGCGCCGTGACCAGTGGTCTCGGGATGACCCGTGGTGGATGTCCGGGTCGGTCAGTTTCGACCTGGTGGAGAAGGTGTTCGGGCCCAAGCGGTACAGCTACGAGCAGGTCGGCGACGAGGAGACGGGCGTCGTGGTGATGCCCGAGGGTGACCAGCACGAGGTGCGGCTGACTCTGCGGCGGGAGCGTCTGGGCCGGCCGAGGTTGCGGTGGCGTGACCGGTTGTCGTGGTCGGTGCAGTGGACGGCCGACCCTGGCAGCCCGTACGGCAGTAGCCGTGACATGAACTCCTGGTGCGTGCAGGTGGACGACGAGGCGGTCCGCGCGGGCACGTGGCAGGGTGCGGCGCTGCTCGCGATCAGGGTGAGGATGTCGGAGATGCGGGCCCGGTACGGCTACCGCCCGACCCCGGAGATCGAGTCATGAGCGTCTGGTGGTCGTGGGTCCTGACTGTGGTCGGGGTGACCGGGCTGTGGTTCGCGGGCCGGCGTAAGGCGTACGGCTGGGCGATCGGGCTCGGGGCGCAGCTGCTGTGGATTGTCTACGCCGTGGTGACCAGGCAGTGGGGCTTCATCGCGTCGGCGTTTATCTACGGGGCGGTGTACGCGCGGAACTACGCGACCTGGCGGCGCGAACAGACCAAGGGGGACGAGTAGTGACGCTGGATACCAAGAAGTACGTGCCCGTGCACGCCGAGGTCGATGCGGTGCAGGTCACGGCGGACAACGTGGCCGAGGTCGCCGCGTGGATCACCGCGAGCGGGCAGCACGCCCTTGTCGTCGGTGTCGCGGCGAAGGTCGGCCTGGCGGGTGAGTACATCGACATCGAGACGCGCGAGGGTATGCGGCGCGCGGTGATCGGCGACTGGGTGGCGCGGGACTCGGCTGGGGAGTTCTATCCGGTGCCCGGCCCGGTGTTCCCGCGACGGCTCCAGGAACCCGCCGATCCTCCGGAGGAGCCGGAGGAGCCGGGTGACGGGGAAGGGGCGTAGTGCGAGTTCAGGTGATGCGCCTGCCGTGCGTGGTGGTAGGCGATGTGGTGGAGGAGCCGTTCGCGCTGGTCGTCGATCAGGCTGTCCCCCCGCCCGCGTCGATGCCGGGGTGGGAGCGTGAGCTGGCGGCCGGCATGTGGCGTCAGTTCGCCGAGGAGTGCGGCGCCCGCGCGGTCATCGTGAGCCCTGACCGGGTCGAAGTGATCGAGGCGTGTTACCTCGACGCCAGCGCGGACGAGGGTGGGAACGCCGCGGATCAGGTGGACCGGCTGGCGTCGTTCCTGCTGGACCGGTTCCCGCGCGAGCCGATCGGCCCGGACGAGTCGCCCGCGGATGTCGCGATGCGGCTGCTGGACGAGTCGCGCGTCACGGTGCGGACGGCCGAGACTGCCGCCCCGATAACGGTCAACTTCGCGGGGCCGGGGTTGGACACGGACCCGGCCGCCGAGGAGGAAACGCCGCCGTTTCTGCGTGACCAGGCGGTGCTGGTGGCCCGCGCGTTCCACGAGACGTACGAGGAGCTGGCCCCGTCATACGGGTACGTGACGCGGCGGGAGACGGCGGTGCCGTGGGATCAGGTGCCTGCGAAGAACGCTGAGCTGATGGTTTCGGTGGCGGCGACGCTGATCGAGCGGGGCGTCATCCGGGTTAGCCGTTCATGCTGACGGGGTGATGGGCGGCTCGGTCTCGCCTGTGAAGCGGGGGACTCTCTTGTACCCGTCGCGGGGCTCCTCGGCGGGGACCGTCGTGATGCGGTCGCCCGGTACCCATTCGACGTGCTTGACGTGGATCGGCGCGGTGTTCGGCAGGAACACCGACGTGGTCCAGGTCACCAGCGCCTCCCAGTCGTCGCCGGTTTTCCGCCACGCGAGGAGGAGCACGCCGCGCGGGTCGAGGGTGCCGTCCGGACGGTAGGCGACCAGCGGCGGTACCGGCACGGGGTAGGCGTCGTAGTCGTAGGCGGCCGGTTTGTTGCCTGTCACCGCTGCTGCATTTCCTCGACGCAGGCCGACACCAGCAGCGACGCGGCGGCCGACACCTCTTCAAGGTGGTCGGGCTGCATGCTCGACAGGAGTTCGCGGACGCCGGGCAGGTCACCCCGGTAGGCGCGGCCCATGTCCGGCGGGACTGTTCCATCGCCTTGTTGATCTGCTCGCCAGCAGCCCGGAGCTGCTCACCGATGGCAGGCCAGTCGATCTTCGGCTCTGTTCGTTCGTCACGCCCTCATCTTCCCCTTGGAGGTGTTGTGCCCGCCATCGTCCCGCAGACGTACCAGATGGTCCCGGTGGGGGAGCTCGAGCCGCACCCGGACAACCCCCACAAGGGGGACGTGGACGTGATCGCCGAGTCGATCGCGAAGAACGGCTTCTACGGCACGGTCCTGGTCCAGGCGTCGCGGATGCGGATCATCGCCGGTGAGCACCGCTGGCGCGGCGCGAAAGCCAACGGCCTGGACAAGGTTCCCGCGCTGGTCGTCGATGTGGACGACGACACCGCCACCCGGATCATGCTCGCGGATAACAGGACCGCAGAGTTCGGGGCGTACGACGATCAGGTCCTCGCCGAGCTGCTGCGTGGCCTCGACGGGCTCGACGGCACCGGCTGGTCCGATGACGACCTGAACGACCTGCTCGCCGACCTTGATAGCGGAATCGAAATCGTCTCCGACACCCCGGCCGACCGGCGGCCCGCGGCCGCCGACCAGCAGGAGCGGGTGCGGCCACGTATCGACCTCGACGACGAGGACGACCTGGACGACGACGGCGCGGACGAGGACACCGCGCCGCCGCCGCCCCGTCCGAAGGCCGGCCTGACGGCTGACCTCCTCATCACGTTGACCGCCGCCGAGCACGACGAGGTGACCGCGCTGCTCGGCCGTATCCGAGCCCGTGACGGCGACGCCAGCACCGCGCAGATCGTCGTGGCCGCGCTGCGGGCCTACTCCACCTAGCACCGGGAGTCCCCTCATGGTTGTCAGTAAGGCCAGGCAGGTCGAAATCTCCCAGCGCCGCTATCAGGCGGTGCAGATGCGGATCGCCGGGGTGTCGCCCTCGGTCATCGCCGAGCGGCTGGGCTACTCAGGTGCGGCCGCGGTGTCGAAGGACATCGACAGGTCCTTGCAGAAGGCCGCCAAGCAGGAGCAGATGGCGTCGGAGCAGCTGCTCAAGCTGGAGATTGACCGCCTCGACAGGGTCATGGCCAGCTTGTGGCCAAAGGTGCTGAAGGGTGAGGTCGCGGCGTGCGAGACCGCGCTCAAGTGCATCAACCGGCGGGCGTCGTTGCTCGGGTTGGACTTGATCAACCGTAACGGCGTCGCGGACGGCGACATGGCGTCGCTGCTGGGCAACCTGCTGATGCAGCTCCAGCAGCGGCATATCGTGCCGGACCCTGACACTGACGCGATCCTCGACGCCGAGGTTATCCGTGAGATCGAGTCGGGGGATGACCTGTGACGACGCCCGCGCCGAGTCCGCTGACGCTGTCACCCAAGCAGGAGCGGAGCATCGCGGAGTCCACGGCCCGGCTGAACATCTGGTCGGGGGCGATCCGCTCGGGTAAGACCATCGCTTCGCTTCTGCGTTGGATCATCTACATCGCGAACGCGCCGCGTGGCGGGTCGCTGGTGATCGTCGGCAAGACCTCGGACACGATCGCGCGTAACGTGTTCGACCCGTTGACGGACCCGGCGATCACCGGGCCGATCGCGCGGCGGATCATCTACACGAGAGGCGCCCCGACCGCGAATATCTTGGGCCGCCGGGTTGAGATCATCAGCTCGAACGACGCCCGGTCGGAGAACAGGTTGAGAGGTATGACGTGTGCCGGGGCGTATGTCGATGAGATCACGCTGATCGAGCGGGAGTTCTGGGATCAGCTCCTGGCCCGGCTCAGTGTGAAGGACGCCAAGCTGTTCGGCACGACCAACCCGGATGCGCCGAACCATTGGCTGAAACGGCAGTTCCTCGACCGCAAGTATGAGCTCGACTTGCGGCACTGGCACTTCACCCTCGACGACAACAAGGCGTTGGACCCGGCGTACGTCGCGGCGCTCAAGGCCGAGTACACGGGCCTTTGGTACAAGCGGTTCATCGAGGGCCGCTGGGTGATGGCCGAGGGTGCGATCTACGACATGTTCGACCCGGACCGGCACGTCGTGGACACTCTGCCGCTGATGGAGCGGTGGCTGGCGGTCGGCGTTGACTACGGCACCGTCAACCCGTTCGACGCGATCCTCGTCGGCGTGTCCACCCCGGACGACAAGGGGCAGCGCCGCATCTACCTCGCGTCGGAGTTCCGGTGGGATTCCCGAGCGGAGCGGCGGCAGCTCACCGACGCCGAGTACTCGCAGAAGCTCATTCACTGGCTGGACCACATCCCCGACACCTACGGTCCCGGCACCCACGGGGTACGGCCGCAGTGGATCATCGTGGACCCGTCCGCCGCGAGCTTCATCACGCAGCTCCACCGCGACGGTCTCGTGCCGCAGATCGGCGACAACTCCGTCCTTGACGGCATCCGCACCGTCAGCAACCTGCTGGGGGCCGATCACCTGCGGATTCACCGTTCGGTGGCGGGGTTCCTCGACGAGGTCGGCAGCTATGCGTGGGACGACAAGAAGGCCGAACGCGGTGACGACGTCCCCGTGAAGTTGGACGACCACGCGCTGGACGCCGCCCGGTACGCCCTGCACACCACGCAGGCGGCCTGGCTGCCGCTGCTGCAGCCGGTTTTCTGACCTGATGACGCGCACCCCCGATCTGTGGCGGGCTGAGGGGTGCGCCTGCTCCGCACGTCCACCCGCGTGCGTCGAGCGCGTGGCGTGGTCCCGGCCCCGTAGTTGAGGGGCTGCGCGGCTGGGACCGCGCCTACGCCACACCGTGCATTAACAGCGAACGTCAGGGCCATCCGGACCGGGTGGCCCTTCTGCATGTCCAGGAGGGGCACACGATGCGGGACGACAAGGGGCGACTGATCGAGGCTGCGAGCATCCACGCCGGCCTGCGCCAGGCGGACGTCGGCCGGTGGCGTTGCCGGTGGAAGCTGGAGAAGTTCCACGGCGAGATCACCCCTGGTGCGGTGCCGTTCGAGGTGATCGAACGTGAGGGCAACCTGCTGATGTACGGCGGGGTGTCGTCGTTGTGGCACCGGCTCCTGGGCGGTACATCGGTCCAGCCGTTCGACTCGGCCAACGCCCGGATCGGTGTCGGTGACGGCAACGCCGCGGCGGACCCCGTGCAGACCGACCTGCAGGGGGCCAACAAGATCCGCAAGGGGATGGATGCGACGTTCCCTCAGCACGCGGACGGCGTCAACGCCGCGGCCAACACGGTGACGTTCAAGGCGACCTTCACCACCGCCGAGGCGAACTTCGTGTGGAACGAGTGGGGCCTGTTCAACGCGGGCGCGGGTGGGCGGATGCTCAACCGCAAGGTCGAGAACCTCGGGGAGAAGACCAGCCAGGCGAGCTGGGCGTTCACGGTGCAGTTGAGCCTGGTCTAGGCGATCTGAGGGTGTTGGGGATGCGCCGGCCCGCGCAGCATGGCGGGCTCTGCCTGGTGGGGAGGCGGTGACCGTGCTCCTCAAGAACAGCCTTGAGGGCGGCGTCAACGGCCAGACGATCACCACGGCTAACTCCGGTGGGGCTTCGGGGAGCGCGTTCAACTACACGGTGGGCGGGCGGTACACGACCGCGCATGCCGCGCATGGGAACGTCTCAGCGGCGTGCGACCCCAACGCCATTATGTGGTTCCAGTGGTATCCGCTGTCGGGTAACGGCAACCGCTACGGCCGAGCGGATTTCCGGTTCACCCGGCCCAGCGTCGATCAGACGTGGGTGGCGCTGGTCCTGGGTACGGT
>BCRI01000179.1 GCA_001552515.1 Sphaerimonospora mesophila NBRC 14179 = JCM 3151 | reverse complement strand
CTAGCTGGGCGTCGCCTGATTCCGCATGAGCAGGGATAGCCCCTGTAACAGCAAGCCCGAGCGCGGCACCTAAGCCGGCGCCTAGCTTTAGGAAACGCTTCCTATCCATCTCGCCGAACCGGCCGCTTGAACTCGTACCCGTGTCGGCATAAATTCCTTTGAGAGCGCCGAGAAGTCGTATGCTAGCTGGAAGGCCTATTCGCATAAGAAGCCGAAGGCTCATCTGCGATCCGACCCAAGCACGAATCCGTGCTTCTTCTACTTTGATCAGAGTCGGCGCCCACACTGGATTCTCACCAAGAGCCTGCTCCCGCCAGGCGCGGACATCGGGGTGCATGAGCGGCAAGACCTCGATGCCCCTGTGCGAAGAGGACTTTACCGCTTCCGCGATCCGCTGGCAGTGCGCACAACCAGCGTCAAACGCCAGAACCCACCTTGCGGTCGTTCTCTTGCGCATTGCGTTCCCTCCTCTGCGTTCGCCCCGATGAGGCACTGCCCATGCCGCCGCATGGTCATACAGCGAGTTGACGACAAGGTCGTCCGCCTGTCAATAGGTTTGAGTGGATTTACCCCAAATACGCCTACCGCCCACGCCGCACGATAAAGATGATCAATTGCCCTTCGCGGCCGGGATGGTCAATCCCTGCAGGTCAACGAGCAGATCGTGTATGAACCCGGCATTTCAACTTCTGTATTCGCTTCGGGGCCCGGCCTCGGTACTGTTTAACCGTTTGAGGCTGCTTAAGCGACTTGTTCCATTTCGGGCTGTTCGTTCTCCTTGCTGGGCTCTGTCCAGCTTGACAAGCCCGAGCACTCCTATGTCGGCAGCTGGCGCATGCCGAGGCACACCACCGGTGGTTCTGTGTTCATGGCGGGCGCATCGGACAGCGCCTGGCGGAGCCTGGCCAGGGAGTCGCGTGACCTCACGACACGGCACCCGTACACGGGGCACGCCGATCGCGGTCACGGTTGGCTTCCTATGGTCGCATCGGCCTGGGACTGCCGCAGCGGGCGATAGCCGGCGGCATCCAGCTTGGCGAGCTCGGTGTCGACCTCCACATTGATGGTGCCGAAGAAGTTGACGGTTTCGCTGCGGACTGGGGAGATGTGGGCCAAGGCTTCGTCGTTGACGTAGCGGCCTTCGGCGCGCATCGGGGGTTGAGCAGTATGCGAACGAAAAGTCTCGTTTAGCCGCCCCCGAAACCCCGCTTGGCGTGGATGGCTTTTCCGATGTGCTTGACCTGCAGAAACGTGCTGCTCAGAGGGTCGCTGAAGCCGTTTCCTCCGTAACGGTTCGATCTTGAGCCTGGCCGGCGCTGATGGATGAGTTCTACTTTCGGGGCCCATGCCAGTTGAGTTCTTGAGCGATGAAGAGGCGGCCGCCTACGGCCGCTACGTAGGGGCACCGACGCGGGCCGAGCTGGAGAAGATGTTCTTCCTCGACGACGCGGACCGGAAACTGATCGGGCGTCGCCGTGGCGATCAGCACCGGCTCGGGTTCGCCCTGCAACTGACCACGGCCCGGTTCGTGGGCCGGTTCCTGCCGGACCCGCTGGAGGTCCCGGCCGAAGTGATCGACTACCTGGCCGATCAGCTCGGCGTGGCGGACGTCTCGCAGGTCAAGCAGTACACCGAGCGGCGCCAGACGCAGTTCGACCACCAGGACGAGATCAAGAAGGCGTACGGGCTGCGGGAGTTCTCCGCGGTGGAGGCGGAGTTCACCGCGTGGGTGGACGCGCGGGCATGGAACACCGGGGACGGTAAGAAGAGCATCTTCATCGACGGGGTGAGCTGGCTGCGCACCAACAAGGTGCTGCTGCCGGGGGTGACCACGCTGACCCGGCTGATCGCCCGGGTGCGCGATGAGGCGACCGAGCGGCTGCACGAAACGCTGCACGGCATCTTGTCGCCGCGGCAGCAGGCCATCCTGGCCCGGCTACTGGAGGTACCGGAAGGGGCGCGGGCCTCGGATCTGGAGCGCTGGCGCAAGGGCCCGTCGGTGCCCTCAGGCCGGAACATGGAAAAAGCGCTGGAGCGGGCGGGGGAGATTCTCAGTGTCGGCCTGGGCGCGATGGAGCTGCCGCCGGGGGTGCCGCAGCGTCGGATGGTGGACCTGGCCCGGTACGGGATGACCGCCACGGCGACCACGCTGCGCCGCCACGGCCCCTCGCGGCAGCTGGCCACGTTGCTGGCCACGGTCATCTACCTGGAGGGCAAGTCGGTCGACGACTGCCTGGACCTGCTCGATCTGCTGATGACGACCGAGCTGATCGGCAAGGCCGAGACCGCCACCGACAAGGAACGGGCCCGCCAGCACCCCAAGCTCGCCCGGCATTCGGCCACCCTCGCCGTCGCGGTGGAGACCCTGCTGGAGGTCACCGAGTACGGCGAGGAGTTGCGGCTGGAGCAGGTGTGGGAGGCGATCGATGCGATGGTGCCGCGCCGGGAGCTGAAGGAGGCGGTGGCCGCGGTGACCGGGATGGTGCCGCCGCCGGACGCTGACGCCGACGGGCAGATGCGGGCGCTGCTGGCCGAGCGGATCGCCACCGTGTCGGGGTTCCTCAAGACGCTGACCACAGTGATCGAGTTCGGCGCGAACGCCGAGGCGCAGCGCGTGCTGGCGGCGATGAGGACGCTGCCGCGGCTGCTGGACGGCCGTAAGAAGAAGGTGACCGAGGACGACATTGACGTCGCGCTGGTGAGCGGGTCGTGGAAGCGCGGCTGGTGTTGCGGGCCGGCTCGCACGGCAGCACGGTGGACAAGAACGCCTACACCATGTGCGTGCTGACCCAGTTCCACCGACATCTTAAGCGGCGCGACGTCTATGCCGAGGCTTCGGCCCGCTGGCGTGACCCGCGCGGCCAGCTGCTGGACGGCGCGGACTGGGCGGCGGCCAAGGGGCCGGCACTGACGGACCTGCAGTTGCCGGAGCATCCGGAGACGCTGCTGGCCGAGCACGCGCTGGTGCTGCACCTGGCGTTGCGGGACGTGGCCGCCCGGCTCGGCACCGACGGCGTCGACGTCACCGTCGATGAGGAGGGGCGGCTGCACGTGGCCAGGCTGCAGGCCATGCCCGAGCCGCCGTCGCTGGTGGATCTGCGCAAGCGGGTGGCCGGCATGCTGCCCCGGGTGGACCTGCCCGAGCTGCTGCTGGAGGTGATGGGCCGCGTCCCCGGGTTCGAGGCGGCCTTCACCTCGGTGGCGGGCGGGGTGAGCAAGCTGGCCGATTTCCACGTCTCGGTGGCGGCCTGCCTGACCGCGCAGGCGCTGAACATCGGCTACGCGCCGGTCGTCAAGGCCGGCACCGCGGCGCTGGAACGCGCCCGGCTCAGCCACGTGGCCCAGAACTATCTGTCGGCTGAGACGTTCTCCCTGGCCAACGCGCCATTGATCGAGGAGCAGGCGAAGATCGGTTTCGCCCGGCAGCTCGGTGGCGGTCTGGTCGCGGCGATCGACGGCATGCGGTTCGTGGTCCCGGTGCCGTCTATCTACACCCGGCCCAACCGGAAATTTTTCGGCGGCAAGAGGGGTCTGACCTGGCTCAATATGATCAATGATCACGGTGCGGGGCTGGGCGCGAAGGTGGTCACCGGCACTGTCCGGGACTCGCTGCACATGATCGACGTGCTGTTCCGGCGCGACGGCGGGCAGCGGCCGGACATCATCGTGACCGACACGGGCTCTTATAGTGACGCGGTCTTCGGGCTGGTGCATCTGCTGGGCATGCAGTACCGTCCGGCGCTGGCCGACCTGCCCGATCAGAAGGGCTGGCGCATCCAGGACGCCGACTATGGGCCACTGGCACGCTTCGCCCGCGGGAAGATCGACCTGGCCAAGGTCAAGCGGCACTGGGACGACATCCTGCGGGTGGTGGTGTCGATCTACACTGGCCGGATCCGCGCCTATGACGTGATGAGAATGCTGCAGCGCGACGGCAACCCCACCCCGCTCGGGGACGCGATCGCCGCCTATGGCCGCATTTTCAAGACGCTGCACATCCTCATCTACGCGGTGGAGGAGCCGTATCGGCGTGACATCAAGGGCATCCGCAACCTGCAGGAGTCCCGCCATGCCCTGGCCGGGAAGATCTTCCACGGCCGTAAAGGTGAGGTCTATCAGCGCTACTACAAGGGCATGGAGGACCAGCTTGGGGCGCTGGGCCTGGTGCTCAACTGCGTCACGCTGTGGAACAGCTTCTACGTCGACAAGGCTCTGGGCGCTCTACAGAGGGCGGGCTACCCGCTGGCGGAGGAGGATGTCGCCCGTTTGTCGCCGTTCGTCCGCCGGCACATCAACGTGATCGGCACCTACACCTTCGCGCTGCCCGATCTCGGCCCCGGGGGCGTGCGGGAGCTGCGAAACCCGGACGAGCCCGAGTGGGACGACTGACGTTGACGCAAACGATCGCGCTGTGCTCCGGACGCGCTGGGGCGGCGCAGCACGGCCCGTACGGCGCTTCAGGTGTGCGTCGGGCTCGCATGTCGCGATCCCACGGGGGCTACGGTGAGGCGGGGGTCCACCAGCCCGTCGCCGTCGACCCGCGGTCCCCCCTTCGGCGCTACGGCGCGCCGGCGCTACGGCGCGCCGCTGGGTGCGGCGCAGCCGCGCGCGGGTGGCGGTGTTGCTGGACGGTTCGGCAAGGAGTCGGGCAAGCTACGCGGAGTGCGGACGGAGCGGCAGTCGGGTGGGCTCTTCTGCTCGGCCAGGTGTCGTGCGCCGGGAAAGCCGTGAAGCCGTTCATGCAGGGCGTCATGGTGGCTCTACGCCGATCTGGAGGTCGGGATCAAGGCCAGACCTGCATTCCCAGGGCGGTTGCGATCACGGTGGCCTGGGCGGCGTCGATGACCGCCTGGTTCAGCTTGACGGTCAGCGGATCGATGCCGGTGAGGTCGCTGCCGCGTAGGTCCGCCCGCGTCAGATCGGCGCTGTGCAGCCAGGCGCCGGACAGGTCGCAGCTCTTCACCTCGGCCTCGGCCAGGAGCGCCCCGGTCAGGTCGGCCTCGCGCAACCGCACGCCGCGCAGCGCGCAGCCGCGCAGGTCGGCGCCCGGTAGCCCGACGAACCCCCAGTCGCCGCCGTTGACCGTCAGCAGGCCGTAGGAGCATCCGTCGAACATGCTGCCGACGAACTTGCAGTCGGTGAAGACCGCGTCGAAGAACGAGCAGCGCACGAACGTGCAGTTGATGAACGCGGCGTTCTCGTGCGTGGACACGTTGAAGCGCACGCCCCGGAAGGTGCAGTCGGTGAAGACGGCCCCGCGATTGACGAGTTCCATCATGTCGACGTCGACGAAAAGGACCTTGTCGAACTGCTCGCCGTCCAGTTCCTCGGCCTGCCATTGCAGGGTCTGGATGGTGCTGGTGATGGGCGGGGCGGGGACGCCGTGCTTGCGGTCAGCCACGGCACACCGTGCGGAAGAAGGCGCGGATGTCGCCGATGAGCAGGCCGGGCTGCTCCAGGGCGGGGAAGTGGCCGCCGTGCTCGAACTCCGACCAGTGGACGATGTTGTCCAGCCGTTCGGCGTAGGCGCGGACCGGCAGGGTGATGTCGTGGGCGAAGACGGCCATGCCGGTGGGGACCTGTGAGACTTGCGCCTCGGCCCAGATGCGGGCGGACTCCTTGTACAGCCGGGCCGAGGAGCCCGCGGTCGCGGTCAGCCAGTAGATCATGACGTTGGTCAGGATGCGGTCGCGGTCGACGGCGCTGTCGGGGGTGCCGGTGGAGTCGGTCCACTCCTGGAACTTCTCCACGATCCAGGCCAGTTGCCCGACGGGTGAGTCGGTGAGGGCGTAGGCGAGGGTGTGAGGGCGGGTGGCCTGGACGGCGGTGTAGCCGGAGGTCTCCTGCTGGTGACGAGCCCAGGTCTGCAGGCGGGCGCTGTCGAGTTCGTCCAGGCCGTCGCCGTCGCCGTCGGGATAGGTGGGTGCGCTGTTGAGGTGGATGCCCAGCAGGCGCTCGGGTGCCAGGACGCCCATCTGCCGGGAGATGCCCGAACCCCAATCTCCGCCTTGGGCTCCGTAGCGCTCGTAGCCCAGCCGGGACATGAGCTCGATCCACGCCGCCGCCACCCGGTGGTAGTCCCAGTGCTTGTCCTGGGTGGGGCCCGAAAAGCCGTAGCCGGGAGTGGAGGGGATGATGACGTGGAAGGCGTCGGCGGGGTCTGCGCCGTGGCTGCGAGGGTCGGTCAGCGGGCCGATGAGGTTCTGAAATTCCACGATGGAGCCGGGCCAGCCGTGGGTGAGGATCAGTGGGAGGGCGTCGGGCTCGGGCGAGCGCACGTGCAGGAAATGTACGTGGGCGCCGTCGATGCGGGTGGTGAACTGGGGAAAGGCGTTCAGGGCGGCTTCGTGGAGGCGCCAGTCGTAGCCGGTGCGCCAGTAGGTCACGAGGTCTCGTAGATACGGCAGCGGGACGCCGTAGTCCCAGCCCGCTCCAGGCAGGTCGTCGGGCCAGCGGGTGGCGGTCAGCCGGGCGGCCAGGTCGTCGAGGTCGCTTTGCGGGACGGCGATTCGGAACGGTTTGATCGGATTTGCCACTCGATGGTTCCTTTGAACGGTTTTTGGTTGAGCGAATGTTCAATGTACATGCTGCGAGAACCGCCGGCGCCACGGTAGGTTGAACGGCGGTTCATTTTTACGATGAGGAGCGGTGATGCCCAGAACGCCTGAAGCGTCGGCGGTAGTGCGAGCGGCCACCCGCGCTCGCATCCGCAAGGCGGCGGTGCTGCTGATGGCTGAGCAGGGCTACCACGCCACCACCCTGCGGCAGGTCGCCGCCAAGGCGGGCGTGGCCGCCGGGCTGCCCTCGCACTACTTCGGCAGCAAGGCCGGCCTGCTCCTCGATGTGGCCAGCGGCTGGCGCGAGCGGACCCGGGCCGCGCTGGCGGCCCTGGCCGCCGACCAGCAGGCCGAGCCCGCCGCCGCCCTGCGCCTGCTGGTGCGATCGGCGCTGATGGGCCTGGACACCTCCCCCGAGGAGGTCGAGGAAGGCCGAGCGGTCTCCGCCCTGCTCGCCGACCCCCAGGCGCGAGAGGTGCTGCGGGCGGCGCAGGCCGATGAGGAATCGGCCGACCTGCTCGACTCCCTGGACCAGGCCCTGCGTGGCTGCCGCTCGCCCGACCCCCAGGGTGACCGGCTGCTGCTGCTCGCCTGCATCCGCGGCGGCCTGTCCCTGGCCGCGGAAGACCCGGACTTTCCCCTGCGCGCCCTCGAGGAGGTTCTCCTTAGCCGGGTCCTGCGGACGCAAGCCCCGGCCAAGGAGTCCTCCCGGAAGTGACGTCGGCATCGCGTCGCCCCGGTTGGGGGCAGCGCATGGTGTTCGACGCGCCCGCTTCAAGATCGGCCTCGGACTCTCGCGGTGATGGATCCCTCGCCATGAGTGGGTGCCCCGCGTCCGGTTGCCCCGCGCCCGACTTCGACTCCTCCAGGCCACCGGCGCTGTCACCGCGGTGCGCTCACTCGGCGCACCGCTCTCCCCTTATTTCACCTCGAGCACGGCCTTGCCTCGCAGCTCGCCCCGGGAGATGCTGTCGAGCACGTCGGCCGTCTGCCCCCAGTCGCCCCGATGCCCAATCTCCACCTGGAGCACGCCCCTGGCCGCCAGGTCCAGCAGGAGGTCGAGGTCTTCGCGGTCGTCGGCCAGCCCCGAGTACACGAAGTGCCGCAGCGTCATGGACTGCCCGCCTTGGAACAGCTCGAAAAAGTCCAGGGTGAGGGGCTCGGCGGAGGCTTGGCCGTACCAGAGGAAGAGGCCGCCGGTACGCAGGCGCAGCGCCGCCTCTGAGCCGAGCCGGCCGCCCACCGACTCCAGGACCACGTCGAAGCCGCCCGGCGGCAGGTGGTCCACGTCGTGCACGACGGTGGCGCCAGCGCGGGCGAGGTGGGCCCACGGGTCGTGTTCGCGGGCGACGACGGTGATGGCGGCGCCCTCGTGCACGGCCAGTTGCACCAGGAACTGGCCGACGCCGCCGGTGGCCCCGGTAGCGAGCAGGTTCAGGCCCTTCAGCGGTCCGGCCGCGCGCAACAGACGCAAGGCGACCATGCCTGCCAGCGGGAGGCAGGCGGCGACCTCGGAGGCGAGGGTGCCGGGAACGGCCGCGAGCCGGGCGGCGGGAACCGTGATCCGTTCGGCGGCGGCGCCGCCGGAGGGGACGTGCATGACCACCCGCTGGCCCGCCCGCGGGCCCGAACCGTCCGCGGCGGGGCATTCCACCACGCCTACCGCGTCGATGCCCGGTCGATAGGCGGTGCCGGGCATGGCGAGGTAGAGGTAGTCGGGGCGGTTTAGCGAGAAGGCCTCGACGCGGATCAGGGCCTCGTGGGCAGCGGGGACGGGTTCGGGGATGTCGGTGAATTCCACGAGGCGGGCGGTGTCGCCGGTGGCTTGCAGTGCGCGCATGGATCGCTCCGTGAGCTAGAGTGCCAACAAAACGGTAGTGCCACTACCGTAACGGCAAAAGCGGTAGCACTACTACCGTTTATGGGGGAGGTCGTGTGCCGCGCAGAGACCAGGAGCGCAATCGGCGGCGGCTGCTCGATGCCGCGCGGGAGGCGTTCATGGAGCGGGGGGCCGGGGTGAGCGTGGAGGAGATCGCCCGGCGGGCCGGCGTGGGAGCCACCACGTTCTACCGGCATTTCCCCACCAAGGACGACCTCGTGGACGCGCTGCTGCACGAGCTGGGCGAAGGAGCTCGGGAAGTGGCGGCGCGGGCGGCGGCCGAGCCGGATCCCTGGCGGGCCTTCGAGCTGGTGTTCATGGAGGCGTGCGTGCTGAGCGAGCGCGACCTCGCGCTGTTCGACCTGCTGGCCAGGGTCAGCGCGCCGAGCGCCGACAAGGGCCGGGCGGTGACGGCAGAGGTGATCGGCCCGCTGGTGGAGCGGGCTCAGGCCGCGGGCAGCCTGCGGCAGGACGTGAGCGTGGAGGATGTGGCGGCGTTCATGCGCATGGCGGACGGCACCGCCCCCGCTGAGCGCCGCCGCAAGGCTCTGCAGGTGCTCCTCGTCGGCCTCGCCGCCCACGCCGGCTGACCGTGTGCACGCCGATCAGCTCTCGGCCGGAATCGCGCTGCCGTCGTCGGCCAAGATCCGGTAGACGCTGGCCACCGAGGGATGCTGGCCCTTGTTCTTGCCGGCAGGGATGACCAGCTTGCGGGCGATGTCAGTCACCGGTACACCACGAGCGCGCAGCGACCGGGCGTAGGCGATCATGTCGTCGTCGAACACCTTGGGGCGGCCGCCGTGCCGGCCGCGTTCGCGGGCAGAGGCCTGGCCTTCCAGTGACTTCTCCCGGATGTACTCCCGCTCAGACTCGGCCATGCTGGCGAAGAAGGCGAACAGCGCCGCCCCGTGCCCTGAGGGGTTGTAGATGCCCTGCAGCGGGCCGCTCAGCAGCTCCAGCTCGATGTCGTGGTGGCGTAGTTCCTCGGCGATGGCGAGCAGTTCGGCGGCGCCCCGGCCCAGGCGCTTCATCTCGTGCACCGTGACGATCACGCGCTGGTGCGGGACGGCTCGTTTGATGGTGCGGGCGTAGTCCATCGCGTTGGTGAACTCCGGCCGCACTTTGATACGCGTGCTGATCTTTTCGGCGAAGATCGGTTCGCAGCCCGCCTCCTTCAGGGCGTCGAGCTGGCTGTCCAGTTCCTGCTGAGCGGTGCTGCACCGGGCATAGCCCACCCGAGTCGGCCTCCTCGCGGCCGCAGGCGCCACAACGTCCAGGGCCGGGCCCGCCTGCCAGACGCGCCCGGGCCCGCGCTCGGCGGGAGTGCGCACCTCCAACTCCGTACGCAATTGCGGCACCAGCATGAAGCGCGGCGTGTGGTACTTCGACGCGACCTTGCCGCCCCGCGTACGGCAGGCGCTGCCCGCGGGCGCCTTGCACATCGGGCAATCGAACTGTTCCACGACGGCAGCCGGATCCGTGAGCTCGGTCATGTCGCAAAACCTATCGTGAAACCATTCTGAGAAGTCGGTTTTGCGAGAGGTTCTGAGAACGAAGATCAAGGATAAAACGGACACTCGCCGGATGATCGCCAGCTCTCTCAGAACTGGTCATTTCTGAGAACACAAAAAGTCACGACCGCTACACACAGCTACCTTGCGTCCGGTCGGGCAGATCCCGAGCGATGGGCCACTCAAGGGCTCACTGGCACCGTTCTCGTCCAGATGAGTTCGGAACGGAATGTCACGCCAAGCCGCTTCCGCCCGGCCCGTTACCGCGACTTTTCGTTCGCATGCTGCTCAACCCCCGACACTCCGCGTGCGGATCTTTCTCGCCGCGAGACCTCGAAGCCGTCGAGGTCCCATTCCGGCAGGCCGAGGGCTGCCTGCGGCTCCATGGCGTCCTCTTGTGTTTCCTGATCCAGGAGCTGCTCGGCCCAGATGACCTTGCCACGCCGGGTGTAGCGGGTGCCCCATCGCTCGCTGAGCTGAGCGACGAGGAAGAGCCCCCGTCCTCCCTCGTCAGTGAC
>BCRI01000178.1 GCA_001552515.1 Sphaerimonospora mesophila NBRC 14179 = JCM 3151 | reverse complement strand
CGCCCGTCCCTGCCCGCACTGTTGAGGCACCAGACCCCGGCCACCCCACCACAAAACCCGGTCAACCCGGCCACCCCACCACATCACCCCCAACCCCAGACACCCACCCACCGAACCCACCCGACGACCAAACTCGGCCACCCACCCACTCCCACCAACCGTCGATACGTGAAATAGGTCGATCTGAAAGCTGTAGGCCGGGGCGGAAAGTCGGGGGATCACGGTGGTTGTCGCTACCACCGGCTGCACTATCGGTGGGTGGGACGGGATTATCGAGTCGGCTTACGTACTGCCTCCGGCGCGTTAGGCTGGAAGGACCGGGCCGCCCACCACGGGTGGCCTTCGTCGCGTCAGGTAGAGAGCGAGAAGCTACGACGACGCGAACGTGGTCTGAGTGGCCACGATCACAACTGGTCTTCCTGGAAAGCCGCCGGTATCGGACTTCTCCCCTACACAGAGCACCGGGAAGAGCCCAGAACCCGCGAACAGGAACTCGGATGCAGAGCCGTACGCGGTGAGCGAGCAACAGAGGATAGAAGTGAACAGAGAAGACGGGCGTGACGGCGCGGGCCGTGGCGAGAACGAACGCCCAGACAACCGCGAAGAGGGCAGGTACCGAGCCGGAGACGCCGGTGCCTTCCGCGGAAGTGGTCGCGCTGGTGGAGGAAGCAGGGGCGAGGGAGGCGGCCGCTACGGTGAGCGGCGGCACGGATCCGCACAGGACTTCGGCGACCGTGGCAACCGTGGTGAGCGCGGTGACCGAGGCGATCGTCCGTTCCGGCACGACAGAGGCGGCCCACGTGACCGGGATTCTCGCTTCGGAGGCGGGTATGGCTCGCGAAACCGCGATGAACGAGGCGGTCAGGGCTATGGTGAGCGCGGTTCGTTCCGCCCCGGCAACGATTACCGCGACCGCGACCGCGCCCGCGACCAGGACCGCGACCGCGGCCGAGACCACGATCGGGATCGGGATTGGAACGATCGTGGACCTCGGGCCTCTCGCCCCGATTCCCGCGGTGGCTTCGGCGGAGGCCGCTACCAGGGCGACCGCCGCAGGGAAGGCGGATTCGACGATCGTCGTGACCGTGGGCCCTGGAACCGGGGCGACGCGGCCGAGGGGGTGAGCGGCGGCCGCCGCTCGTACGGTGATCGGGATTCCGCGCGTGGCGGTTACGGTCGCGACCGGAACGACCGGAACGACCGGAACGACCGAGATGACCGTGGTGGCAGAGGTGACCGTGGTGATCGGGGTGGCAGGCCGTTCCGGCCTGGCGATCGCGATGACCGCGGGCGTAGGGACGCCCGGTCCGGTTCTCCTGGTGGCAGGCAGGGAGGCCGGCGCGAAGACTCCGGCAGAGACGGCCGGGGTTATCGCGATCGTGAGTGGGATCGCGACCGGCCAGCGGAGCGTCGAGGCGGCGGTGGATTCGGGGGCCGGTACGGCGTCCGTGACCACGACCGTGACCGCGATCGTGACCGTGATGAGCGTGGTGGTCGTCCGTACGAGGGCCGCTATGACCGGGACGACGCGGGTCGTCGCCCGTTCCGTGAGCGCCGTTCCGAGTCGGAGGGCCGCCACGAGACGGCCGGTGGGCGTTCCGAGCGTCCGCAACGCACCTATGGAGACCGGGACTCCTACCGCGATCGGGACAGTCGGCCGTCGGGTGATCGGGGTGGGGCCCGCGGGAGATACGGCTTCCGTGATCGTGACGAGCGGACCGGTCGAGATGCCGGTTCTTTCCGGGATCGCGGGGAAAGGCGGCCTGGGCGGGGCCAGGGCGACCGGCCCTTCGGCGGGCGTGACCGTGATCGTGACGAGCGGACCGGTCGAGATGCCGGTTCTTTCCGGGATCGCGGGGAAAGGCGGCCTGGGCGGGGCCAGGGCGACCGGCCCTTCGGCGGGCGTGACCGTGATCGTGACCGTGACAGGCCTTCCGGCGATCGGTCGCGTCCTTTCAGCCGTGACGACAGAGATCGGCCACGTCCTTTCAGCCGGGATGACCGAGGCGCCGGCAGGTCCGAGCACCGTGAGGCGCTGCCCGAGTTGGAAGCCGACATCACGCCGGAGGAGCTCGACCGGGAGGCGCGGGCGGAGTTGCGCTCACTGCCGAACGACCTGGCCGATCTGGTGGCCAGTCATCTTGTCGCGGTGACGCGTGCGCTGAGCGCGGACGATCCCGAGCGGGCTTATGAGCATGCGAAGGTGGCCCGGCGCTTCGCCACCAGGATCGGCGTGGTCCGGGAGGTCAGCGGCATTGCCGCCTACCGGGCGGGGCAGTACGCCGAGGCGCTCAATGACCTCCGGGCGGCGCGCAGGCTGACGGGGACCGATGAGTACCTGCCGGTGATGGCGGACTGCGAACGTGGACTCGGCCGTCCGGAGCGGGCGCTCGATCTGATCCGTTCGCAGGAGGCGGAGCGGCTGGATCGGGCGGGCAGGATCGAGCTCGCGATCGTCGAGTCCGGGGTCCGGCGTGATCTCGGCCAGCACGACGCGGCGGTCGTCACGCTTCAGCGTGTGCCCGAGCTGCGTGACCCGCAGCCGAAGCCATGGTCGGCGCGGCTGGCCTTCGCGTACGCGGATGCGTTGGCGGAGGCCGGGCACGAGGCTGCGGCGGTCGACTGGTTCGCGCGGACGATGGCCTTCGACGAGGACGGCGAGACCGATGCCGCCGAACGCTACGCCGAGCTGACCGGCACCGCGATCGAGGACCTCGAAGAGGACTTCGACGAGGGCCTCGAGCCGGAAGTGGATCTGGACGTCCTGGTGGGAATGGTCGGCGGACCGGCCACGGCGGACGCGGACATCGAAGCCGAGCCGGCCGACCAGGACCCCGGGCACCGGACTGGTACGGCGGCCGCCGCATCGGTGGACGATCTCGTCGAGGAAACCGACGATGTCGTGGCGGCGGGGGCGGAGCGCACCCGCCCGGCCGGAGCCGCCACCGATCCGGCCGCCGCCGCTACTGCCGACGCCGACGCCGCTGCGGGGGCCGCCGCCACCGATGCCGTCACCAAGGCCGCGGCAGACGGCGCCGTCGAGTCCGCGGAGAAGAACGAGCCCAGGCAGGACGCCTCCGCGTTCGGCCCCGCGTTCATCGAGCCCGACTTCGGTGACGTGCTCGACGACATCGAGGAGCCGGACGACCTCAAGGAGTCGGATGTCGACGAGAAGAGGCCCGCTCCGGGTGACGTGCTCGACGACTCCGCGGGGCGGGGCAAGCCGCGGGAGTGATCGCATGACGTGCGGCAGGGCGGCGCTCGCGACGATTCACGTCGTCGGGTGCCGCCCTGCGGCCGTACCGTATCTCTGGGGGATCACGCGTCCGGTATGCGGTCCAGCCAGTGCAGGATGCCGGCGACGTTGGACGGTGCTCCGCTGAGCAGTTCGAACTGCTCGGCGGTCGGGTCGTCGGTCCGCAGCGCCGTGTAACGCTCGCGGGTCCGGTCGCGGACCATGGCGACGGCGTGGTCGAGGTCGAGGCCTTCCGTCCGGGCCTGCCGGGTGAGGTCCACCCATACCCGGAGTTCCTCCGCCGAGCGCTCCAGAATCTCGGTCACCTCGTCCACCGGTCCGTAATGGCTGAACAGCAGCCGCTGCGGTCCCAGTGCCTGGAACAGGGCGATCGAGTCGAGCGCCACGTCCAGGTCGAAGTCCGGCGGCGGGGTGGCGGGCCGCAGATCACCGGTCTCCGGCAGGTAGACGCCTGCCGCGTCACCGACGTACAGGTCGCCGGTCAGGGAGTCGAGCAGGCCGACGTGGTGCTTGGCGTGGCCGGGGGAGTAGTGGCTCGACAGGGTGCGGCCGTTGCCCAGGTCGATGCTGCCGGTGTCTCCCAGCGCCCGGATCCGCGCGGCGTCGGTGGGTGCGAGCGCGCCGAACAGCACGTCGAGTTTGTCCCCCCACACCATCTTGGCGCTGGACATCAGCCGCGACGGGTCGGCGAGGTGCCGGGCGCCCTTCTCGTGCACCACGATCTCGGCCGAGGGGTAGTAGTCGGCGATGTCGCCCACCCCGCCCGCGTGGTCGAGGTGGATGTGCGTGACCACGACGGTGGCCAGGTCGCCGGGGCCGATCCCGAGAGAGGACAGCGCGTCCCTGACGATGGGCGCCGAGGTCGACGTGCCGGTCTCGACCAGGCAGGGACGGTCACCCAGGATCAGGTATCCGGCCGTGATGCCTGAATAGCCCGCCATGCGAGTGTCGATCTCGTAGACGTCGCCGCCGAGCGGTCTCACGTTGTCCATGTCCACCCCATAATCCACAGAACGGCATTCGGCGCCCTGGGAAGCCAGCCTAACCAGCGAGAGTGATCCCGGAAAGGAAGGGGATCGCATGCATCGCAACGAGGTGGTGCTGGTCGGCAGGTTGTCGATGGAGCCGGTCCATCGGGACCTGCCGAGCGGCAGCGTGCTCACACAGTGGCGTCTGGCCGTCCGCAGGCCCGCCGGCCACGCCGGCCACCAGCGCTCCGACGCGGTCGAATGCGCCACGTTCGACGACCGTGTGCGCGACATGCTCGACGGGTGGCGTCTCGACGACGTCGTCGAGGTCGAGGGCGCGCTGCGCCGCCGCTGGTGGCGGGGCGGCAGCCGCTACGAGGTCGAGGTCCGTACGGCCCGCCGCGTCGAGGACGGGTGAGCCGGCGACGGGCCGGGTACGGCGATCAGTCCGTCGCGAACATGCGCAGGACCAGGCCGGTGCGCGGCTTGGGGCCGAACGAGGTGGACTTGCGCGGCACCCGTTCACCGTGGGCCGCCACCTCCAGCACGTCGTCGGTCGCCAGGGGGTTGAGCACCACGGCCGTTCCGCCCATGCCGCGTGCGAGCCGTACGGCGGCCTGCGCGTCGTGGTGCACGACCAGCACCGTCTGCTCGGTGTCGTCGATGCCCCAGACCTTCGGCAGCAGGAACATGGTGAGGACGGAGGTGTCGAGCGACTTCCACCGGGCCGAGTGCTCGGCCGGCATGGCGTGGTTGACCTGCAGCGGGTCGGGGTCGGTCAGCAGGTGCGGCGGTCCCTCCCCGGCCAGCACGAACGCCGGTCCCGAGGCCGTGGCTAGCCCGGCCAGGGCGTCTTCGAGCGAGGTGAACTCGTGGACCTGCCCCGCGCCCTTGGCCCGGGTCACCGCCTCCTCCAGGGACAGTCCGGGGATGACCCGGTGGATCGGCTTGAGCTCGGGCGGGTAGGCGGTCGAGTCCACCAGGTAGGCGAGCCCGTGGTCCCACGGTCCCGGGCCCGGGTGGTCCTTGCGCAGCGCCTCGTAGGTGGCGTAACGGTGGTGGCCGTCGGCGATGAGCGCCTGCCGGTCCCGCAAGTCCTCGGCGACCGCGGCGATCTCGACGGGATCGGTGACCGCCCACAGCCTGTGGTGCACGCCGTCGCGGGTCCGCACGTCGACCAGGGGGAAGTGCTGGGTCGCCACGTCGTCGACCAGACGGGAGGCCGTGCCGCCGCCTTCGTAGACCAGGAAGATCGGCTCCAGGTTCGCCTGCGTGGCCCGCATCAGAGCCAGGCGGTCGGCGACCGGTCCGGGCATCACGTTCTCGTGTGGCAGCACCGACCTCGATCCGACGCCCACCGCGCCGATCAGGCCGCGCTGCAGGAAGCCGACCCCGCTCTGCTCGTACACGTACAGCCCGGGCAGGTCGTCCACGGTCAGCACGCCGGTGTCGAGCCACTCGAGCAGCTCGTCCCGCGCCTCCCCATAATGGCTGATGCCGGGAAGGATCAGCCGTACCACGTTGTTCGGATGACGGCCGAGCAGTTCCCGGGCGTCGTCCGGAGAGACGAGATCGTACGGCGGGGAGGTGACGGCGGCCAGATCGTCCACCGCGTAGCGCACGCCGCGGAACGGACGTAGCACCAGTCCCGCCCGTTCAGAAATCTCCATATCGGGCATGTTGCCATAAGGCCCGGACGACCGAACGCGGCGGTGCCCGGATATCGAGTGAGTAAGACCACAGGAGGCCATACCCAATGACCCAGGGAAGAAACGGGGCGTCGGAGTTCTCCGATCGCGGTGCCCCGTCCGGAGACGTCTACGAGTGGTTCACGCGGGGGACGAAACTGCTGCGAGAGGGTAGCCCCGCCGCGGCGGCCGCGCTGCTCGAGCGGGCCGCGCAGGCGGAGCCGGAGTCGCGCAGCATCCGCGAGGCGCTCGCCCGGGCCCAGTTCAACTCCCGCCGCTACACCGAGGCCGCCGGCACCTTCCAGTGGATCGTCGACGCGAATCCCGCGGAGGACTACGCCTACTACGGTCTGGGCATGGCCCGGTGGCGTACCGGTGACGTGGAGGGCGCACAGGAACCGCTCGCCGTGGCCGCGGCGATGCGGCCCGACCTGCGCCACTACGTCTCGGCGCTGAAGCAGGTCCGCGCGACGCTCCGGGCGAGGCAGGCATGACCGCATTCACGAGCGGCCCGCGGAACGGTCCCACGAGCGGCATGGAGAACGACGAGGGGGAGCGGCCGCGCGGGCCGGCGCTGGTAGACGCCTACGACACGCTCCTGCTCGATCTCGACGGCGTGGTCTATCTCGGCAGGCATGCCGTCAAGGGCGCCCCCGAGGCGCTGACGGCTGCCCGTGATCTCGGGGTGCGGCTCGCCTTCGTGACCAACAACGCCTCCAGGACGCCGGGCGCGATCGCACAGCACCTGCGGCATCTCGGGGTCCCCGCGACGCAGGAGGACGTCGTGACGTCCGCGCAGGCGGCCGCCCGGCTGGTGGCCGAGCGGGTTCCCCCGGGTTCGGCCGTGCTGGTCGTCGGCGGCATGGGCCTGCGCCTGGCCGTACGATCACACGGTCTGCGGCCGGTGACCACGGCCCGGGACGCACCGGCCGCCGTGGTCCAGGGCATGTGGGAAGGCGTGTCGTACGGCCTGCTGTCGGAGGGCGCACTGGCGGTACGGCAGGGCGCGTGGTTCGTGGCGGCCAACGCCGACACCACGATGCCCACCGGCCGGGGCCAACTGCCGGGCAACGGCTCGATGTCCCGGGTGATCGCCACGGCGACCGGTGTCGAGCCCGTGGTGGCCGGTAAACCCGAGCCGCCGCTGCACCGCGAGTCGGTGATCCGTACCGGATCGCGGCGCCCGCTGGTCGTCGGGGACCGGCTCGACACCGACATCGAGGGAGCCAACCGGGCCGGGGTGGACAGCCTGCTCGTGCTGACGGGGGTGGCCGGACCGCTCGACGTGCTCACCGCGGGCCCGCGCCATCGCCCCACGCACATCTGTGCCGACCTGTCCGGCCTGCACGAGCCCGCGCCTACGGTACGGCGGAGCGGCGCGGGCTGGAGCTGCCGCGGCTGGGAGGCCTCGTGGGAGGACGGACGGCTGGTGGTCGCCGCTCCTGGCGAGGGCCGGGGGGATCGTGTGGACGGGCTGCGCGCGGCCTGCGCGGCCGCATGGGCGATGGCCGGGGACGGCCGGGCCGACGAGGACGCCGTCAAGCCCGTTCTGTCCGCCATCGGCACCTGACCCAGCCCGTGATCTTGCAGTTTCTCGCATGCCATCCCCCGGAGCTGCGTGAATCACTCCCGTGATCGTGCAGATACTCGAAGTTGGGCCGTCCGACCCGCATGGATGCATTTGCTGACCTTGCACATGTGAATTCAAGATCAAGAATGGTGTTTTCGCTGGTCAAGGTAGATGTCTGCGAGAAACTGCAAGATCACGGAGGGTGAAGTCCCTGCTCTTGGCTCGACGTGCGAGCATTCGCAAGATCACGGTGTGGGGGAGGTGGGGGGGCGGGGTCAGAGGAGTTTGCGGAGGCGGAGCAGGTCGCCGAGGCTGGCGTCGATCTTGACACGTCCGCCGAGGAGGGCGCGGGCCATGTCGAGTTCGCCGTTCACCATGGAGATCAGGTCCGTGCTGCTGAGGGTGAGCTTCACCTCCGCCGGCCGGCCGTCCTCCGGCGGGACCTCCTTGAACGGGTCGAGTCCCTCCGGGTGGATCCGGCCGTAGAAGGTGACGTCGAGGTCGGAGATCCGGCAGGCCAGCCTGCGCTCCACCACGTGTTTGGCTCGGTCCTTCTCGCTTATCTCGGCGAACTGCTCGATGAGCTTTTCCAGCGCCGCCCGACATTCCTCGACGGTCGCCATGCGCTGTCCTTTCTCTTCACGGACCTTCAGAGGGCCTTCCCCGGACACGAGTGTCCGCTACCACCGACGGTAGCTTTCCACGTGAGCCTTGTGCGAAATCAAGGAAGCATCGCAGAGGAGATGGGGCTCCAATATGTGGCGGGAGACGGCGCGATCCTCGCCCGCGTCCGATAGCGTCGAGGCGAACCAGTGGAAGGGCGGCGGACATCGCGACGCCGGACCCGGCGTGCCTCGCCCGTCCGCTTCGTGGAGGGGATCGATGACCGAGATCGGCGGTGCGGGGCCGGAGCGCCCTCCGCTCGCTGGCGGCGTGGATGCGGTGATGTCGCCCATCGACCGGCTCGGCGACACGCCGGTGGCCGGACACGTCGCGATCTTCGAAGAGGTGCTCACCGGCCTCGAGGCCGTGCTCGCGTCGGTGGACGACCCGGCTCCCGGCCCGGCGCCGGACGCGACAGCGGACGTGCGGCCGTGACCAAGCGGATGAGGCTGGACAGCGAGCTCGTACGCCGCGGGCTCGCCAGATCACGCGAGCAGGCGGCCGGCCTCATCAGGGCCGGCCGGGTCTCGGTGGCCGGTCGCCCGGCCGGCAAACCCGCGACGCAGGTCGACACCGCCACCGCCATCGTGGTCGCGGAGATCCCCGAGGGGCCGGACTACGTGTCGCGGGGCGCCCACAAGCTCCTCGGCGCGCTGGAGGCGTTCGAGGGGCTCACGGTGGCGGGCCGACGGTGCCTGGACGCGGGCGCGTCCACCGGCGGCTTCACCGACGTGCTGCTCAGGCACGGCGCGGCCCACGTGCTCGCCGTCGACGTCGGGTACGGCCAGCTCGCCTGGTCCCTGCGCACCGACGAGCGGGTGACGGTGATGGAACGGGTGAACGTCCGCGACCTGACCCCGGACATGGTGGGGGAGCCCCCGACGCTGATCGTGGGCGACCTGTCGTTCATCTCGCTGCGCCTGGTCCTGCCCGCCCTGGCGGCCTGCGCTGCGGAGACGGCGGAGTTCGCCCTGCTGGTCAAACCGCAGTTCGAGGTGGGCAGGGAGCGGGTCGGGCCGGGCGGCGTGGTCCGCGATCCGCTGCTGCGGGCCGAGGCGGTCGCCGATGTCGCGGCGGCGGCCCGGTCGCTGGGGCTGACCGTGAAGGGCGTCACGGCGAGCCCCCTGCCAGGACCATCCGGGAACGTGGAATATCTCCTGTGGCTTGGGAAGGGATCGGAGCACGAGCCGGTCCCCGATCTGACGGCGGCCATCGAGCGGGCGGTGGCGGAGGGACCTCGGTGAGCGACGCGTGAACACCAAGCTGGCGGTGAACACCAAGCGGACGGTCCTCGTCACGGCGCACACCGGCCGGCCGGCCGCGGTCGAGAGCGCCCGGCTGGTCACCGACCGGCTGATCGACGCGGAGCTGAGCGTGCGGGTGCTCGACTGCGAGGCGGACGAGATCGGCTGCGCCGGCGCCGAGGTGGTCCCGGATGGTCCCGCCGCGCTCGACGAGGCCGAGTTGATCATAGTGCTGGGCGGTGACGGCACCCTGCTGCGCGCCGCCGAGCTGGCCCGTCCCGTGGGCGTGCCGCTGCTCGGCGTCAACCTCGGGCACGTGGGCTTCCTCGCCGAGGCGGAGGTGGAGGACCTCGCCGCCGCGGTCGACCGCGTCGTGGAGGGCCGCTACGACGTCGAGGAGCGGATGACCGTCGACGTCATCGCCCGGCTCAACGGCTCGGTCATCGCCGAGACATGGGCGCTCAACGAGGCGTCGGTCGAGAAGGTGGACCGCATGCTGGAGGTCGTGGCCGAGATCGACGGGCGGCCGCTGTCGCGGTGGGGCTGCGACGGGGTGATCTGCGCGACGCCGACCGGTTCGACGGCCTACGCCTTCTCCGCCGGCGGCCCCGTGGTCTGGCCGGAGGTGGAGGCGCTGCTGCTGGTGCCCAACAGCGCGCACGCGCTGTTCGCCCGGCCGATGGTGGTCTCGCCGCGTTCCACGCTCGCGGTCGAGATCGTCCCCGGCACCGGCCCGGGGGTCCTGTGGTGCGACGGCCGCCGCCGCTTCGACATTCCGCCCGCGGCCCGGGTGGAGGTCCGCCGGTCGGCCGTGCCCGTACGGCTCGCGCGCCTGCTCGGCGTGGAGACCACGGGCGCGCCGTTCACCGACCGCCTGGTCGCCAAGTTCGAGTTGCCGGTGGAGGGCTGGCGGGGCCGTGCCCGTCCACACTGACCGCGCTCTCATCGAAAATCTTGACGCATAGCGCGTAGGATCTCGTGGGCACTTAGGGAGACGACTCAGTACGGTCGGCGAATCGGGAGGGACCAGTGCGGCCAAGGGTCGAGGAGGTCCGCATCCAGGGGCTCGGCGTGATCGACGAGGCTGTCCTGGAGCTGTCACCGGGGTTCACCGTCGTCACCGGGGAGACGGGCGCGGGCAAGACGATGGTGGTGACGGGGCTCGGCCTGCTGTTCGGCGGCAGGGCCGACCCGGCGAGGGTCCGGCCCGGGGCCGACCGGGCCACGATCGAGGGGACGCTCGTCGTCGAGCCGGACGGCCGGGTGGCCCGGCAGGTCGCGGACGTCGGCGGCGAGGTCGAGGACGGCACGCTCATCATCTCCAGGACCGTGTCGTCCGAGGGCCGCTCCCGAGCCTGGCTGGGCGGCCGCTCGGTTCCGGTGGGGACCCTCACGTTCATCGCCGACGACCTGGTCGCCGTGCACGGTCAGATGGACCAGCAGCGGCTGCTCCAGCCGGGCCG
>BCRI01000177.1 GCA_001552515.1 Sphaerimonospora mesophila NBRC 14179 = JCM 3151 | reverse complement strand
GGGGTGAACTTCATGCCGGAGCCGAAGACGTGCAACTGGTTCTGGTCGTCCCACCACAGGTAGGCCTGGGCCGAGGGCACGCGCTGCTCCGGCGGCGTGTTGATGCACAGCAGCGCCAGCTCGAGCTCCTCGCGCTTGTCCACGTTCATCTTGTGGCAGTCGGCGAACAGGGACGTGCGCATGTACAGGATGACCCCGTCGCTGTTGGTCATCGCGAACTGCCCGTTGACCGCCTTGAACCAGCTCATGTACGCGACGACGGGCAGGGCGCACGCGACGACCATGGCGGCGATCGGCCGCCACCCGGCCCGCTTGATGAGCAGGTAGCAGACGACCAGGACCAGGATCGGCAGGCCGATGCTGCGGGTCAGCGCGGTCATCGCGAGCAGCAGCCCGACGGCGGCCCCGACCCGCCACGACATCCTGCGATGCCACAGCACCAGTGTGACGACGCCCACCACGAGCAGGATGAACATCGCGTCCGACATGATGAGCTGCTCGAGCTGGATCTGGTACGCGTCGAACAGCACGGGGGCGGCGGCGAGCGTCGCCCCCCAGGGTGGAATGCCGAATTTCCTGGTCAGCAGTGCATAGATCAGCACGGCGGTCGCGAGGCCCATGAGGTGCTGGGTGAAGACGACCAGGGCGAAACTGTGCAGAGGCTTGAGGATGAGCAGCCAGAAACCGTAACCGTCGGGGCGGATCGGATGCGGCCGGGGCCGCAGCGCCACCGACACGTAGTCGTAGGAGTCGTTGAACCACATGGCCGGGCCGAAGCCGAGCATGGTGACGACCCGCAGGACGGCTCCCAGCACGAGCGCGGCCGTGAAGAGCCGGTGACGGCGCGGCAGGGCGGTCAGCCGACGCCACCCCCGGACCGGGGAGGCGACGACTACCGGAGGATCAGCGACCGCGACCATGGTTACAGAATGCCAGCCGTTTCGGGGACTTGACCCGGGCGCTACAGGGAAGCGGGCATCATTGGTACCTGGCGTCATATGCAAGGAGTTGCGACGTGGAACTGACCGTTGTCATGCCATGCCTCAATGAGGCCGAAACCGTGGAGACCTGCGTACGCAAGGCCCTCGCCTGCATGCGTGAGCACGGGATCGACGGCGAGGTGGTGATCGCCGACAACGGCAGCACCGACGGCTCCCAGCAGCTCGCCAGGGACGCCGGAGCCCGCGTGGTCCACGTCGACCAGAAGGGGTACGGCAACGCCCTGATGGGCGGCATCCGGGCCGCCCGCGGCAAGTTCGTCATCATGGGCGACGCGGACGACTCCTACGACTTCACCGGCCTGCTGCCGTTCGTGGAGCAACTCCGCGACGGCGCCGACCTGGTGATGGGCAACCGTTTCAGGGGCGGGATCGCGCCGGGCGCCATGCCGCCGCTCCACCGCTATCTGGGCAACCCGGTCCTGTCGTTCATCGGTCGGCTGTTCTTCCCGAGCGAGATCGGGGACTTCCACTGCGGCCTGCGCGGGTTCCGCCGCGACTCGATCATGCGGCTCGGCCTGCAGACGGGCGGCATGGAGTTCGCCTCGGAAATGGTCGTCAAGGCCACGCTGCAGGGGCTGGACGTCAGGGAGGTGCCCACGACCCTCTCGCCCGACGGCCGCTCGCGTCCGCCGCACCTGCGCTCCTGGCGGGACGGCTGGCGCCACCTGCGTTTCCTGCTGCTCTACAGCCCCCGCTGGCTGTTCTTCATCCCCGGCCTCGCGCTCATGACCTTCGGCCTGGTCGCCGGCGCCGCGCTGACCTTCGGCCCGGTCTACATCGGCAAGCTCGCCTTCGACGTCGACACGCTGGTCGGGGCGTCGGCCATGGTGGTGATCGGCTTCCAGGCCGTGCTGTTCGCGCTGTTCACGAAGGTGTACGCGGCGGAGGAGGGCTTCCTCCCCGAGGACCGCAGGGTCCGGCGGCTCGTGGACATCATCACGCTGGAGAAGGGCCTGATCGCGGGCGGGCTGCTCGCGGTGGCCGGTCTCGGCGGCCTGGTCGCCTCGCTGGCCCACTGGGGCGGACGCGGGTTCGGTGAGCTGATCCCGGCCGAGTCGCTGCGCCTGGTGGTGCCGTCGGCGACCGCGTTCATCATGAGCTTCCAGACGATTTTCGCGGCGCTGTTCATCAGCATCCTGGGCATCCGCCGTTCGAAGGAGACCCCGGTCGACATCGCGGCGTCGGCGGCCGAGGAGGCGGCGGAGGCCGTCAGCCACGAGCCCGCCGTCGGCGCGTAATCGCCGCGGGGCCCTAATCGCGGGAGGCATGGGCGCCGGGCCGATAGGATTTCGGCATGGCGGCTACAGGATCGACTACAGCAGGGGAGTCGGCGTTCTACGTCACGACGCCGATCTACTACGTCAACGACGCTCCCCACCTGGGCCACGCCTACACGACCGTCGCAGGGGACGTGCTCACGCGCTGGCACCGCCAGCGCGGCGAGAAGGTGTGGTACCTCACCGGCACGGACGAGCACGGTCAGAAGATCATGCGTACGGCCGAGGCGAACGGCGTCACACCGCAGCAGTGGTGCGACAAGCTCGTCGAGGAGGCATGGAAGCCGCTCTGGTCGCATCTGTCCATCGCCAACGACGATTTCATCCGTACGACCGAGCCGCGCCACACCAAGCGCGTGCAGGAGTTCGTGCAGGACCTCTACGACAAGGGCGAGATCTATCGCGGCGGTTACGAGGGGCCGTACTGCGTCGGCTGTGAGGAGTACAAGTCGCCCGGCGATCTGCTGGAGGGCGACCTGTGCCCCGTCCACAAGCGGCAGGTCGAGTGGCTGAAGGAGGAGAACTACTTCTTCCGCCTGTCCGACTACGGCCCGCGCCTGCTGGAGTTCTACGAGAGCAACCCCGACTTCATCCAGCCCGCGTCCGCGCGCAACGAGGTCCTCCAGTTCGTACGGCAGGGCCTGCAGGACCTGTCGATCTCGAGGTCGACCTTCGACTGGGGCATCCCGATCCCATGGGACCCCAAGCACGTCATCTACGTCTGGATCGACGCGCTGCTCAACTACGCGACCGCCGTGGGGTACGGCTCCGACCAGATCAAGTTCGACGCGACCTGGCCGGCGAACGTGCACCTGGTCGGCAAGGACATCCTGCGGTTCCACGCCGTGATCTGGCCGGCCATGCTCATGGCCAACGGCCTGCCGCTGCCCGGCAGGGTCTTCGCCAACGGCTGGCTGATGGTCGGCGGCGAGAAGATGAGCAAGTCCAACCTGACGGGCATCTCGCCGCGGCAGCTCACCGACCACTTCGGCGTCGACGCCTACCGCTACTACTTCCTGCGGGCGATCCCGTTCGGCCAGGACGGCTCGTTCTCCTGGGAGGACTTCTCGGCCCGGTACACCTCCGAGCTCGCGAACGACTTCGGCAACCTGGCATCCCGGGTGGCCGCCATGGTGGGCAAGTACTTCGACGGCGTCCTGCCGGAGGCGGGCAACAGCGGCACTGCGCCGGAGGCGGTGGCGTCGGGGCCGGCCGAGCAGGCGATCGCCGACGGGCTGGCCGAGTCGACCGCCCGAGCGGACACGCTGATCGGCGACAACCTGGACTTCGCGGGCGGCATCGCCGCGATCTTCGACTTCGTCAAGCAGGTCAACGGCTATCTGACCGAGCAGGCGCCGTGGAAGGTCGCCAAGGACGAGTCGCCGGAGGGCCGGGCCCGCCTGGCGACGATCCTCTACACGGCGGCGGAGTCGCTGCGCGCGATCGCGGTCCTGCTCAACCCGGTCATGCCCGCCACCTGCGCGAAGCTGTGGGCCTCGCTCGGAGCCGAGCCCCATCTCGGGCCGCTCGCCGACCAGCGCGTCGCCGACGTCGCCCGGTGGGGTCGGCTGCCCGCCGGTGCCCACGTCACCAAGGGCGAGATCCTCTTCCCCCGCCTCAACGACCCCAAATCGTGACCTCGGTCGATGAGCTGATCAGCTGAAGCAGGCACGCCCGATCCGCAATATCGACGAGCTCAAAGCTGAGACATTCGAAAACGCCCAGGAACTGGTGGAGTTCCTGGGCTTCACCTACACCGAGCGTCGTATCGATATCGTCTGATTGTCCGCTATGCCCAACTTTTCGCGGAGTTGGCTGATCTGCCGGGTCATCACCTATCGCGGCCGGACAGGGATAAGCAGGGGTTCGGCATCACCGACCGGCAGGCGCTACTGAGATCTGCGTATCACCTGCTGAGTGGGTCGATTGTCATGATCCGGGATGAGATTCGGCCAAGATTCGGCCCGTCAGCGGCTCTGGAATTACTACAGTCTTGAGGCCTGGAATACATGCCAGGCTACCTGGGGCGAGTTGATTTCGTGCGGACGTGGCCAAGAGGCACGCTACGACTCCCCAACCTTATACTCGGTGGATTACAGCCCGCAGAATTCAAGCATCGGAAACTGTCGTCCGATAAGCTATGAGGTCACCTTGTATGGGGTGTTCTCGGTGGGTGGTTCTTATAACCATTGCGAAGAACAGCGCGTCTACGACTACCCTGAGCCTGGCAAGATGAGCACCTACTGGAAGGGGCAGACGAAGTACTTGCGCACCACCAGGCATCAGGTTTCGGTGAAGGTCGCACAGAATGATGGCCGGCCCCAGTGGACCCAATGGTTCAACGGAGATACATGCAACTATATAGATGGAGGATTCTGTATCTAATCACTTAAAAGTGAATATAAGGGCTGGGCGTGTGCCTGGCTCTTATATTCGCGTTCCCTCACGGTTAGGAGTTCCTCATGTATTCGGCCGCGCGCCTAATTATCGTCGCTGTCATCATTTCTTGCGCGGCGGGCTGTACAACCGCGTCGCACGAAGCTGACTCCCCAGTAGCCGATTTCACGCAAGATATGGCGAAATCAATGTTCGAAAAAGTCGTGACTGGAGTAGCGGAGAATGGGGTCGCTGATTTCTGTTCCAGGCATGTGCGCAGCACCGGGACGTGTACATCTCTTCTCAATGATGCTCTCAGACGGTGCCTGCTGCCCGGCGACAGGCCCCAAGTAAAACGAGTGGCACACATCCCCCCGCAAAGTAAGTCTGAAGGCGGGTGGATGCTGGAAGTTCACGGCCGAACGATGGATGGTCAGCAGTATGTTTCGGAGTTCTTCGCAGTCCGACCTGAGAATGAGTCGCCTCAGGCGGCCTACGGTATCTACTGGACAGGCCTTGACATTGAGGGGTCTCCGTTTGGACCGAACAACACGAAAGTCCCGCAGAACGCTTGCCCAGGTAGGTGATCTTTACTGGCCTCGTTCAGTCGGCAAGGCCGCGTGAAAGGTTGTGTCAATGGAAAAAGCCCCCGGCGGAACCGGGGGCTCTCAGATCTTGATGGGTCAGCAGTTGACCAGCTCGGGGCTCTGGTTGAGGACCTGGGCCTCCGGGGTGACGAACTCGGCGTACGCCTTCTCCGCCGACGGGTCGAAGACGGCGACCCGGTGGCAGTTCTGGAAGGCCAGGCGGACGCCGAAGTGATCCTCCAGCGCCTTGCGGATGGACGTGCTGGCGAGTGCCCGGAAGAGCTGCCCGTAGGCCGCCTCGTCCGGCGGGGCGACCTGGTTGTCGACGAACTCGGCCCCGGTCGCCTCACGGCGTCGGGCCAGATCGCTGACGAGAGACCAGGCGAAGGGCAGGGAGTCGCGGATGCAAGCGAGGAAGGCGGTGTTGTCGATCTTTCCCCGTTGAGCTTGCTCCAGCAGATCAGGGGGTACGGTCAGTGACATGTCACCTCCATTGGGATATCACCGACGCTAGGTGGCCCTGACCGCAGCGTCTATCACCTAGTGGTAATGGTTGTCATTCCGCTGAGGGCACTGGAGGGTGACCTTCGACCGCGGCGTGGAGAACGGGCGGGACGCCGGGCGGTAGGTTTGGGGACATGTCGCATGAGCTTCCCCCGACGCCGGAGGCACTGCCCGCCGAGGTTTTCGACAGCCACTGCCACCTCGACATCATGGTCGGCAGGCGGAAGGTCACCTCAGGCGATCCGATCGCCCAGGCGGCCCAGGCGGCGGCCGCCACGGTCGAGACGATCCTCGACGAGGCGAGAAGCGTCGGCGTCACCCGGCTGGTGAGCGTCGGCTACGACCTGCCGTCGTCCCGATGGAACGCGGACACGGCCGCGGCGCACGCGGACGTCTACGCGGCCGTGGCGATCCACCCCAACACGGCGCACGCCGCCACCCCCGAGACGTTGGCCGAGATCGAGGAGCTGGCGCGGCGGCCGTACGTGCGGGCGGTGGGGGAGACCGGGCTCGACTACTTCCGCGACAGCGCGGCCAAGGAGGACCAGCACGCGAGCTTCCGGGCGCACATCGAGATCGCCAAGCGGACCGGCAAGGCCCTTGTCATCCACGACCGGGACGCCCACGACGACGTGTTGAAGGTGCTCGCCGACCAGGGCGCCCCCGACACCGTGATCTTTCACAGCTTCTCCGGGGACGCCGACCTGGCCGAGCAGTGTGCCGCCGCGGGCTATTACATGTCGTTCTCCGGTCCGGTGACGTACAAGAACGCCGGTTATCTCCGCGAGGCGGCGCGCGTCGCGCCCCAGGAGCTCACGCTCGTCGAGACGGACGCGCCCTATCTGCCTCCCGTGCCGCACCGGGGCAAGCCCAACGCGCCCTACCTCATCCCGCTGACGCTCCGCTGCCTGGCCGAGGTCAAGGGCGTGGACGTCGCCGACCTCGCAGCCGCGATCATGGCGAACGGCGAGGCTGCCTTCGGCGCCTGGTGACGCCCCGCGCCCCTGGCCGGGGGCGTGACGAATGGCGCGGAGCCGCCTTCCGATGCCCGACACTGGAGGCATGAGTCTGCTCGGGCCGGTCGAAGTGCGCGCGTTGGCGGAGAAGCTGAACATCCGGCCGACCAAGAAGCTGGGGCAGAACTTCGTGATCGACGGTGGCACGGTCCGCCGCATCGTCCGTGTGGCCGAGGTGACCCCCGAGGACGTGGCCATCGAGATCGGGCCGGGGCTCGGCTCGCTCACGCTCGCCCTGCTGCCCGAGGTGGCGAAGGTCGTCGCGGTCGAGATCGACCCGGTGCTCGCCGGACAGCTGCCGTCCACCGTGATGGAGATGGCCCCGGAACTCGCCGACCGGTTGACGGTCGTGCACGCCGACGCGCTCCGGGTCGGGCCCGCCGATCTCGGCGCCGACCCGACCGTGCTGGTGGCCAACCTGCCCTACAACGTGTCGGTGCCCGTCGTGCTGCACCTGCTCGAGGTGCTGCCGTCGCTGCGCCGGGGCCTGGTGATGGTTCAGGCCGAGGTCGCCGACCGCCTCGCCGCCCGCCCGGGCTCCAAGATCTACGGCGTGCCGTCCGTGAAGGCGGCCTGGTACGCGGACGTGCGCCGCGCCGGTCCGGTCGGGCGCAACGTGTTCTGGCCCGCTCCGAACGTCGACTCCGGCCTGGTCTCCCTCGTACGGCGGGATCCGCCGAAGACGTCGGCGCCCCGCGAGGAGGTGTTCGAGGTGATCGACGCGGCGTTCGCCCAGCGCCGCAAGACGCTGCGTGCCGCGCTCGCCGCCTGGGCGGGTACGGCCGCAGCCGCCGAGGAGGCCCTGGTCGAGGCGGGGGTGGACCCGTCCGCGCGGGGCGAGCAGCTCGGCGTCGAGGACTTCGCCCGAATCGCCGAGCATCGCCGTACCGTCGCACGTTCGACCCGCTGAGTATCGCCGTACCGTCGCACGTTCGACCCGCTGAGTATCGCCGTACCGTCGCACGTTCGACCCGCTGAGCATCGCCGTACCGTCGCACGCTCGACCCGGAGGATCTCTTGGCTTGGCGTAGGCGCAGGTCGCGTTAGGCTCGTGGTTCGTGTCCGTACTGAAGCCCAGAGCGATCCGACCGGCCGGCGAGCGCCCGGAGACGGTGGCGGTGAACGGCTGATGCGCGCGATCACCGTGCGCGTCCCCGCGAAGGTGAACCTCCAGCTCGCCGTGGGTCCGCTCCGCGAGGACGGCTACCACGACCTGGTGAACGTCTTCCACGCGGTCTCCCTTTTCGACGAGGTGACCGCGGCCGAGCCGGGCGATCTCGTCGATCCGGGCGATCCGAGGGGCCTGGGGGGCCCGATCAGGGTCATGGTTCGCGGGGCGTCAGCGGCAGAGGTGCCCGTGGACGAGAGCAATCTCGCCGTCCGGGCGGCTCAGGCGCTGGCCAGGTCAGCGGGCCGTTCCTACCGTGCGGAGCTGGTGATCGACAAGGCCATCCCGGTGGCCGGCGGCATGGCGGGCGGCAGCGCCGACGCCGCGGCCGCACTGGTCGCCTGCAACGAGCTGTGGGGCCTCGGCCTGCCCGTCGAGGACCTCATGGAGATCGCCGCGGACATCGGCAGCGACGTGCCGTTCGCGCTGCTCGGCGGCACCGCCGTAGGCACCGGCCGGGGTGAGCGGCTGACGCCGCTGGAGACCACCGGGACGTTCCACTGGGTGTTCGCGCTCGCCGACGGCGGACTGTCCACGCCCCGGGTGTACGGCGAATGCGACCGGCTGCGTGCGGCCGCCGGGGCCGGTGTGCCCCGGCCCGTGGCGAGCGAGCCGCTTCTGGCCGCGCTGCGGGAGGGAGACGCCGAGGGGCTCGGGCGGGCGCTGTGCAACGATCTGCAGCCCGCCGCGCTCTCGCTGCGCCCGTCGCTGGCGCGTACCCTCGAGGCGGGTCGTGAGCTGGGCGCTCTCGGCGCGATCGTCTCGGGCTCCGGCCCCACCTGCGCGTTCCTCGCGGAGTCGCAGGCGCACGCGGACGGCCTGGCCGCCGCGCTCGGAGAGGACGGGGAGATCTGCCGGTCGGCCGTCACCGCCTCAGGCCCCGTCCCCGGTGCGATGCCGGCCGACTGAGGCGACCGGCCGGATAGGCTTTACAGGCGATGAACCTGGTCAATCTCGAATCTGTTTCCCATGCCTTCGGGCCCAAGCCGCTGCTGTCCGACGTCTCCCTCGGCATCGAGCAGGGCGACCGCATCGGCGTGGTCGGTCGCAACGGCGGCGGCAAGACCACGCTCATCTCGATCATCGGCGGCGACCTGCCGCCCGACAGCGGCCGGGTCACCCACACGCGCGGCCTGCGCGTCGGCATGCTGTCGCAGCGGGACGACTTCGAACCGGCGGCGGCCGTACGCGATCTGGTCCTCGACGGCCGGGCGGAGCACGAGTGGGCCGGGGACCCCGCGATCAGGGAGATCCTGGCCAACCTGCTCGCCGACATCGACCTGTCGTCGCGGGCCGGCGACCTGTCCGGCGGGGAGCGGCGCCGTACGGCCCTGGCCCGGCTGCTCATCGGCGAGCACGACCTGATCATTCTCGACGAGCCGACGAACCACCTGGACATCGAGGCCATCGCCTGGCTCGCCCGGCACCTCGCCCAGCGGAAGTCCGCGCTGCTGGTGGTCACCCACGACCGGTGGTTCCTCGACGCGGTGTCCACCCGGACATGGGAGGTCGTGGACGGATCGGTCGAGCGTTACGAGGGCGGATATGCCGCCTATGTGCTGGCGAAGGCCGAGCGGGCGCGGATCGCGCAGGCCGCGGAGGAACGCCGGCAGAACCTCATGCGCAAGGAGATCGCCTGGCTGCGGCGCGGTCCGCCCGCCCGTACGTCCAAGCCCAAGTTCCGCATCAACGCCGCCGAGGCGCTCATCGCGGACGTTCCGCCGCCTCGGGAGACCGTGGAACTGCTGCGGTTCGCCTCGGCCCGGCTCGGCAAGACGGTCGCCGACCTCGAGGACGTGACGCTGCACGCCGGGGGTCCCGGCTCCGGCCCGCTGGTCCTCGACCGCTGCACCTTCCAGTTCGGCCCGGGTGACCGGATCGGCCTGATCGGGGTGAACGGTTCGGGCAAGTCGTCGGTGCTGCGCCTGCTGTCCGACACGGTCGAGCCGGACTCGGGCCGGGTCGTGCGCGGCAAGACCGTACGGCTGGCCCACCTGTCGCAGGAGCTCGGCGAGCTCGACCCGTCGCGACGGGTGCTGGAGACGGTCGAGGAGATCCGCAAGTACGTCCAGGTCGGGAAGAAGGAGTGGTCGGCCTCCCAGCTCCTGGAACGCCTCGGCTTCCGGGGCGAGGCCCAATGGAAGGTCGTCGGCGACCTGTCCGGTGGTGAGCGCCGCCGTCTGCAGCTGCTCAGGCTGATCATGGACGAGCCGAACGTGCTGCTGCTCGACGAGCCGACCAACGACCTCGACATCGAGACGCTCACCGAGCTGGAGGACCTGCTCGACGGCTGGCCCGGCACGCTGGTGGTCGTCAGCCACGACCGCTACTTCCTGGAGCGGGTCGCCGACCGCTGTGTCGCCCTGCTGGGCGACGGCAGGCTCTCGATGCTGCCCGGCGGCGTCGACGAGTATCTGGAGCGCCGGGCCGCGGGAACCGCCCTGTCCGCCCGTGCGGCCGGTACGGCTTCCGCCGCCACGGCGGCGGCCCCGACAGGCTCTCCCGGGGCCTCGGACTCCACCGGCTCCTCGAGTGGGCTGTCCGCCAAGGAGCTGCGGGAGCTGCAGAAGGAGCTCGGCCGCCTGGAGCGGCAGCTCGACAGGCTGAGTGAAGAGGAAACGAGCCTGCACGCCGAAATGGCCCGGGCCGCGACCGATTTCGAGCGTCTGGCGAAGCTTGACGCCGAGCTGCGCGACATCGGCACCCGCAAGGAGGCCGTCGAGGCCAAGTGGATGACCCTCGCCGAGCGCCTCGACTCTGCCTGAGCCTTCCACGCCGTTCCGCCGCCCCTCATCTTGTGATCTTGTGAATCGCGTACCCCGGGTGGCCGGTCGGCGATGACCCCTGCGGTGATCTTGCGGTTGGTGTGCAACTGCAAGATCACGTCGCGTGTTTCCGCAGCTCGTCGCCCCTTCGGCGGAGATTCTGCAAGATCACGCTCGAAGAATCGCCAGGTGGGCGCTGCTCGCTGCGAGAAATCGCAAGATCACGACGGGGATCGGAGTGGGGGCTCGCGGGGGTGCGGAGATCGGAAGAGCGTCGTGTAGGGAAAGAGTGTAGATCTCGGTGGTCGCCGGATCATTAAAAAAAAAAAAA
>BCRI01000176.1 GCA_001552515.1 Sphaerimonospora mesophila NBRC 14179 = JCM 3151 | reverse complement strand
AGCCGGGCCAGCCGCGACAGCCGCCCCCGGGGCGGCGCGGCCGGGGCCGCGGGCAGGGGCGGGGTGCGGCCGCCGCGCCGGGCCGGCAGCCAGACCGCCACCAGCACGACCACGACCGTGCCCGCGATGATCGCGAGATGCGGGCCCGGCGACAGCGGCACCACCACGCTCTCGCGCAGGGCGTACGCGGTGATCAGCCAGGCGACGACCACGCCGAGCGCGACGCCGGCGAGTCCCAGCGCGCCGTGCTCCACCAGCAGCACACGGGTGACCTGACCGCGGGTGAACCCGAGCGACTTGAGCGTGGCGATGTCGCGTAGCTGGGTGAGAACCCGGCCGCCGGCGACGTTGGCGAGCGCCAGCGCGGCGGCGACCAGGCCGGCCACGCCGAACAGCCCGAGCAGCAGGCCGAGCAGGCGGTTGTCCAGCTCCATCGCCGCCCTGACCTCCCGCCACGTGGTGACCCGCTGCACCTGCCCGCGGAGGGTGAAGACGGCACGCTGCACGATGAGATCGGTCAGGCCGGGATCCGACAGCCGCAGGCCGGTGACGGTCTCGGTGCGGCCGGGGGCCGGCTCGACCGTGGTGAGCGTCTGTCCGAGCGTCCAGGCGAGGCCGGGCGCCCATTCCGGATAGAAGCCGTGATCGCCGCTGTCCGCGAGCCCGGCGACGGTGAGCGTGTGCGTGGCGCCGTTCAGACCGGTGACGGTGAACGGGCTGCCCGGCCGCAGGCCGAGCGCGCGGGCGAACGACCGCTCGACCACCACCCCCTCCGGATGGCGCACATCGAGCCAGCGGCCCTCGCGGAGCAGGGGGCGGGCGACCGTCGGAAGCGCGGCCGGCGCCTCCTGCAGCGAGATCGGCACCTTGCGGCCGCCGTCGACGAGGGCCGCGGGGGCGCTGTGGTACGGCCCGGCGACGTCGCCGACGCCGTCGAGGCTCTTGAGCGCGGAGACGTCGGGGACGGCCTTGGTGTGGAGCCAGATGTGGGCGCCGCGGCCGCGCTCGAACAGGCCGCGCCAGGGATTGGTGCCGTCCTCCAGGAGGGTGGCCGCGGCGATGAGGGCGGCGACGATCCCCGCCACGGTCAGCACGGTCAGCAGCGCCTGCCCCCGGCGGGCCCGCAGGTCCGCCCGGATCCACCTCCCCTCGGCGCCCTTCCACACACCCATGGGGCTAGCCACGCAGCTCCACCACGTCGCCGGCTGTGCCGCCGGGGCGCCGGCGCCGTGTGGTGACGGCTCCGTCGTCGACGATCTCGCCGTCCAGCAGGCAGACCACCCGGTCGGCCAGGCCGGCCACACGTGCGTCGTGGGTGACCAGCACGATCGTCTGACCCTGGCGGTGGACCCGGCTCAGCAGCTTGAGGACGTCGCGGGTGTTGCGGCTGTCCAGGTTGCCGGTCGGCTCGTCGGCCAGGAGCAGCCTCGGCTGGTTGGCGAGGGCGCGGGCGAGCGCGACGCGCTGCTGCTCCCCGCCGGAGAGCTGGGCGGGTGCGGCCGCGGCGCGATCGGTCAGGCCCAGCTCGCCGAGGAGGTATTCGCGCCGTTCGCGGGCGTGCCTGGGCGACGCGCCGCCGAGGAGCGCGGGCAGCTCCACGTTGTCGGCCACCGTCATGTTGCTCACCAGGTTGAAGAACTGGAAGACGAACCCGATCTTCTGACGGCGCAGCACGGCCCAGCCGCTCTCGGACAGCGTGTCGGCGCGCTTGCCGTCCAGCCAGATCTCGCCGCTGGTACGCGTGTCGAGGCCGCCGAGCAGATGGACGAGCGTCGACTTGCCCGACCCGGACGGCCCCATGATCGCGACGAACTCGCCGGGCTCGACGGCGAGGTCCACGCCTCGCACGGCCGGTACGGGAAGCCCGCGGCCGGACTGGTAGATCTTCACCAGGTTGACCGCTCTGACCACGGGTGCCGTGGTCATGGCGTTCGTCCCGACTGCAAGATCACGCACGTCATCACCGCAGGTGAGACGGGCGCCCTGCGAGTTTCTGCAAGATCACAAAAGGTGAAGGCGCCGGTCAGGGCGCTTTCTGCGAGTTTTCGCAAGATCACGGTGGGGGGTGGGGTGGGGGGCATTACGGGAGTTCCTCCTGGCAGCGTTCGAGCCAGTCGAGGTCGGCCTGCAGGTGGAGCATGGCGCCCTCGATGAGCAGGAGGGCCACGCGGTTGCCGGGATCGGTACGCTCGGCCAGCTCGTCCAGATCCCGGATCAGGCCCAGGTAGTGGCGGCGCTGCCGGTTGATCAGCGCCATCCGGTCGGACAGCCCGGTCATCGGGGCCAGCACGAGCTTCATGAAGAACTCGTCGCGGACCCGGGGTCCCTCGGTGGGCTCCTCCACCCAGGTCAGCAGGGCCTCCCGGCCCGCGGCGGTGATGTAATAGACCTTCTTGTTCGGCCGGTTGGACTGCTCGACGCCGACCGACCGGACGTACCCGTCCTTCTCCAACCGCCCGAGCGTCACATAGATCTGGCCGATGTTCGGCGAGGGATACGCGCTGCCGAAGATCGCCTCCAGCGCCTGTTTGAGTTCGTATCCATGGGCAGGTTCCTTCGCAAGGAGCGCCAGCAGCGACTGCCGCACGCGCTCACCCCCAGCCGTCGGAAAGCAGTTACCGGAGCGTTATCGGCCTCAGCGTTGACTCTCACATTATCGCTATGCATAACATGCATGCATCTACCTAACACGTATGTAAGCACCAACCGTCTGAGCACCGATCGCGTCCGGCACCGAGAGGCCGGCATCCGACAGATCCCCGCCCGGAAGATCCGCAAGACACACGGAGGCCATGTGGTTCGCCGAGCCGTCGCCCTGCTGGCCGCTCTGCTCGCGGCCGGATGCGCGGGGTTCGCGGACACGGCCGCCGGTGGATCGGCGGGCGACGGGACCGGCGGCACCGGGCCGATCACCCTGGCGATCGGCCGGGACACCACCGCCTACCTGGGGCCGCTGCTGGAGCGGTGGAACCAGGCGCATCCCGACGAGCCGGTGACGTTGCTGGAGCTCCCGGAGGCGGCCGACGAGCAGCGTGCCCAGATGGTCGCCAACCTGCAGGCCCGCAGCGAGGTCTACGACGTGCTCGGGCTCGACGTGGTCTGGACGGCGGAGTTCGCCGACGCCGGCTGGATCGTGCCGCTCGACCGCAGCCAGTTCCCGCTGGACAAGATGCTCAGGGGGGTCGCCGACACGGCGATCTACCGCGACCGGCTGTGGGCCGCGCCGTACGTGAGCAACGCGGGCCTGCTCTACTACCGCTCCGACATCCTCAAGAAGGAGCGGCTGAAACCGCCCAGGACCTGGGCGGAGCTACGCGATCAGGCCCGACGGCTGGGCGCGAAGTATCGAATCGGGGGATACGCCGGGCAGTTCCTCCCGTATGAGGGGCTGACCGTGAACTTCGCGGAGGCCGTACGATCCGCGGGCGGGTCGATCCTCAGCCCGGACGCCCGCGGCGTCACCCTGGATCTCGGCACCGCGCGCACCGCGCTCGACTTCCTCGTCGGCGGCGTCAAGGAGGGGTGGATCCCCCGCGAGGCGCTGACGTACAAGGAGGAGGAGTCCCGGCTCGCCTTCCAGGAGGGGCGGCTGCTGTTCACCCGGAACTGGCCGCACGCGTACGGCCCGGCCACCCATTCCGAGCTCGCCGGCAAGTTCTCGGTGACCAGGCTGCCCGGACCTGACGGTCCGGGGTCCAGCGCGCTCGGCGGGCTGAACCTCGCGATCAGCGCGTATTCGAAGCGCCAGAAGACTGCGCTCGACTTCATCCGCTACTTCACCGGCCCGGAGATCCAGCGGCTCGTGCTCACCGAGGGGTCCTTCCCGCCGGTCCGGGCCGAGCTGTACGACGATCCGGAGCTGATCAAGCGCTTTCCCTACCTGCCCGTGCTGAAGGAGTCGATCCTGTCGGCACGGCCGCGACCGGTCACCCCCGACTACAACCAGGTCAGCCTGGTGATCTCCAGCACCGTGTCCGCGGCGCTGAACCTTGGCACACCCGTTGACGAAGCCGTCGCCGACCTGAAACAGGGCCTCGGCGAGGTGATCCACCCCGGAGGATAGATGATGCGCAAACTCCCCATCCCGATCGCGCTGCTCGCTCTCGCGGCCGTGGCGTGCGGCGGCGGCACGGGCGACGAGCCCGCCGGCCAGGCGAGCGCCTCCAGCGGCGGCGACGCAGCGGCCGCCAAGCCGCTGGAGGGCGTCACGATCGAGGTCGCGGCCAAGTGGACCGGCGACGAGCAGACCAACTTCGAGCAGGTCCTCAAGGCATTCCAGGACAAGACCGGCGCCACCGTGACCTACGCCTCGACGGGTGAGGACACCGGCGCCTACCTCGGCCCCCGCATCCAGGGCGGCAACCCGCCGGACGTCGCGATCCTGCCGCAGCCGGGCCTGGTCCAGCAGTACGCCGACGAGAACGCGCTCAAGCCGCTGTCCGCCGAGGTGCAGGCGCAGATCGACCAGAACTACACGCCGTACTGGAAGGAGCTCGGCTCGGCCAACGGCCAGGTGTACGGCGTGCTGGTCAAGGCCGCGCACAAGTCGCTCATCTGGTATCGCCAGAGCGCGTTCGACGACGCCGGGGCGCAGCCGGCCACGACCTGGGACGATCTGATCGGCAAGACCGCGCAGACGCTGTCGGACTCCGGCATCGCGCCGTTCGCGCTGTGCGGCGCCTCGGGCTGGACGCTCACCGACCTGTTCGAGAACGTCTACCTCTCCAGCGCCGGCCCGGAGAACTACGACAAGCTCTCCAAGCACGAGATCCCGTGGACGGACCCGACGGTGACCACGGCGCTGGAGAAGATGGCGCAGATCTTCGGCAAGAAGGAGTTCATGCTCGGCGGCTCGTCCGGCGCGCTGCAGACCGACTTCCCGACCTGCGTCACCCAGGTCTACGCCCAGAAGAAGGCCGCGATGGTCATCGAGGCCGACTTCGTCGCCGCTTCGCTGGGCCAGTCGGGCGCCGAGGTCGGCCAGGAGGCGCAGATCATGCCGTTCCCGAAGGCGGGCGACACTGCCCCGGTCGTCCTCGGCGGTGACGTCGCCGTGGTGATGAAGGACTCCAAGGGCGCACAGGCGCTGGTGGAGTTCCTGGCCTCCAAGGAGGGCGGCGAGGTCTGGGCCAAGCAGCCCGGTTACCTGTCCCCCAACCGCAACGTCTCGCCCGACAACTACCCCAGCGACCTGACCAGGCAGCTCGCCCAGACGATCATCTCGGCCGGCGAGGCGGTCAGGTACGACATGTCGGACCTTGCGCCCAGCGCCTTCGGCGGCACGGACGGCAAGGGCGAGTGGAAGCAACTGCAGGACTTCCTGCGCAACCCGTCCGACGTGAAGGGCGCGCAGGAGAAGCTCGAGGCGGACGCGGCCAAGGCGTTCAAGAAGTAGTGGGAGGAAGGCCGTGACCGAACGGCTCGACGGCCCGCAGGCCTCCGGCGGCGGCGAGACCTCCGCCGCCGGGGCCTCCCCCGGCCGGACCGACCCGCCAGAGAAGACCCCCACGGAGTCGACCGCCACGGAGTCGACCGCCACGGAGCCGACCCCGGCAGGGACGACCCCCTCGGAGAAGCCCCGCACCGGGAGAGTACGCGCGCGGCTCGGCCCTTCGCCGACGCTGGCGGTGCTGTTCCTGCTGCCCGCGCTGCTCCTGCTCGGCGTGTGGATGGTCTACCCCGTCATCTACTCGATCTTCCGCAGCCTCTACGACGCCTCGGGCGAGCGCTTCGTCGGGCTGGGCAACTACGCATCGATCTTCACCGACTCCGCGACGCTGACGACGATCAGGAACAACATCATCTGGGTCGTGGTGGCCCCGCTGGTGGTGACGGTGCTCGGCCTCATCTTCGCCGTGCTGACCGAGCGGATCCGCTGGGCGACCGCGTTCAAGCTGGTCCTGTTCATGCCGATGGCGGTCTCCCTGCTCGCGGCCGGCGTCATCTTCCGGCTCGTCTACGAGCAGGACCCGGACAAGGGCGTGGCCAACGCCGTACTCACCACTGTCCACGACACGTTCTCCTCGAGTCAGGGCTATCCGGGCGCGCGGCCGCGCGACAACGACCAGGCGCCCGCTGTCGCCCAGGAGGACGGCACGGTGACGCTCCGGCGGCCGGCCGAGCTCGGCCAGACCGTGCTGATCCCGCTCGTCGGCCTGCCGCCGGACTCGGTCAAGGACGCGACGCCCGCCAAACCGGCCGCCGCGACGCCCGGCGACGGGATCGGCGGCACCGTCTGGCTCGACGTCGTGCGCGGTGGCGGCGGCACGGTCAACCAGGTCGACGCGCAGGAGAAGGGCCTGGAAGGCGTCACGGTCGAGGCGGTCTCCGGTGGCCAGGTCAAGGCGACCACGGAGACGGCGGCCGACGGCACCTTCCGCTTCACCGGCCTGCCCGCCGGGTCCTACACGGTACGGCTCCCGCAGTCGAACTTCGCGGCGCCGTTCAACGGGCTGACCTGGCTGGGCCCGACCCTGATCACTCCGGCGATCATCGGCGCCTACATCTGGGTGTGGGCCGGGTTCGCGATGGTGCTGATCGCGGCCGGGCTGTCGGCGGTTCCCCGAGACGCGCTGGAAGCGGCCAGGATCGACGGCGCGACCGAGTGGCAGGTGTTCCGCCGGATCACGGTGCCGCTGCTCTCGCCGGTGCTTCTCGTCGTCTTCGTCACGATGATCATCAACGTGCTGAAGGTCTTCGACCTGGTGTTCATCATCGCTCCGGGCTCGGTGCAGCCCAACGCCAACGTGATCGCGCTGGAGATGTGGCGGGTGTCGTTCGGCGGCGGCAACAACCAGGGCCTGGGCAGCGCGCTCGCGATCTTCCTGCTGGTGCTGGTGGTGCCGTTCATGATCTTCAACATCCGCCGGTTCAGGAGGGACGATCGATGACAACGCTTGCGGCCGAGCCCCGGCAGGCGGCGGCCGGGATCGAGCGCGGCCTCGCCGGGCGCATCGTCGATCGGATCGGCGGCGGCGTGATCCAGGTGTTCCTGGTCCTCGTCGCGGTGTTCTGGCTGGTGCCCACGCTGGGGCTGCTCATCGTGTCGATGCGCGACGAGACCGCCAACAACTCGTCCGGCTGGTGGACGCTGTTCACCAAACCGGCCGAGATCACCTTCGAGAACTACTCGAACCTGCTGGCCTCCGGCTTCACCTCGTCGTTCTGGAACACCGTCCTGATCACGGTCCCGGCGACCTTGCTGATCATCGCCATCGCGGCGATGGCGGCCTACGCGTTCGCCTGGATCGAGTTCCCCGGCAGGGACACGATCTTCCTGCTCGTCATCGCCCTGCTGGTGGTGCCGATCCAGATCGCGCTGATCCCGATCGCCAAGCTGTACGGAACACTCGAGATCTTCGGCTCGATCGTCAGCGTGGTCCTGTTCCACGTCGCGTTCGGCCTGCCGTTCGCCATCTTCCTGCTGCGCAACTTCTTCGTCGGCATCCCGCGTGAACTGCTGGAGGCGGCCAGGATGGACGGCGCACCGGAGTGGCGGATCTTCGCGACCGTGGTGTTCCCGCTGGCCAAACCGGCGGTCGCGTCACTCGGGATCTTCCAGTTCCTGTGGGTCTGGAACGATCTGCTCGTCGCCCTGGTCTTCGCCGACAGCGGGAACCAGCCGATGACCAAGGCACTGCAATCTCAGATGCGACAGTTCGGCACCAACGTGGACATCCTCGCCCCGGGAGCCTTCCTGTCGCTCATCATCCCGCTGGTGCTGTTCTTCGCCTTCCAGCGGTACTTCGTCCAGGGCCTGCTCGCCGGATCGGTGAAGTAGGACGACATGGCGAAGTAGGACATGGCGAAGTAGGTCCGATCGAACGGCTCAAGCACGTCGGATGCCCGCTTCACGGGGGTAAGCGGGCATCCGATCTTTATTTCCCATCCTTGCCGTACGGCACGCGAAAAGCCGATAGAGTGCCCGACCATGGCAGGACGTCCGTTGAACGAACTCGTGGAAGCCGGCTGGGCTGAGGCCCTCGAACCCGTCGCGGGGCGGATCGCCGCCATGGGCGACTTCCTCCGGCAGGAGATCGCGGACGGCCGCCAGTACCTCCCCGCCGGGTCCCAGGTGCTCCGCGCGTTCCAGCAGCCGTTGAGCGAGATCCGCGTGCTGATCGTCGGACAGGACCCCTATCCCACCCCCGGCCACCCCGTCGGTCTCAGCTTCTCCGTCGCACCCGATGTGCGCCCGCTGCCGGGGAGCCTGCTCAACATCTTCAAGGAGTACACGGCCGACCTCGGTCATCCGACACCGTCCAACGGCGACCTCACCCCCTGGACCGAGCAGGGCGTGCTCCTGCTCAACAGGGTGCTGACCGTGATGCCGGGCAAGCCCGCCTCCCATCGGGGCAAGGGCTGGGAGGAGGTCACCGAGCAGGCCATCAAGGCGCTCGTCGCGCGCGGCGGCCCGCTGGTGGCCATCCTGTGGGGTCGCGACGCCCGCAACCTGCGGCCCATGCTCGGCAGCGCCGTACCATGCATCGAGTCCGCGCACCCGAGCCCGCTGTCCGCGCGTAGCGGGTTCTTCGGCTCCCGGCCGTTCAGCCGGGCCAACGAACTGCTGGAGCGGCAGGGTGCCGCGCCGGTCGAGTGGAAACTACCCTGACGCCTGCCGATAGGATCAACCACCATGAGCGATGCAACGGACACGGGACGCTATCTGCGCCTCACCGTCGACCTGGTGGTCGAGGTCCTCGATGTGGACGCCCTGCAGGCGGCGGCGCTGGCCGAGATCCGCAACCCGGAGGCGGAGCTTGACGACGCCGAGCGCCAGGAGCAGATCGAGCTGGTCGGCTCCGACGAGACCGGCGCTGCGGCGTTGCAGTGGCTCATCGAGCCCGCCCACGTGCTCGGCCTCGTCGAGCACGTCCAGGAGGTGGAGCCGAGGGAGGCCATGCTGGGCGTCGAGCCGTCCGAGGGCATCCTCGAGGAAGAGGAAGAACACGACCACGAGGGTCCCGACGACCACCTGCTCTGAGAGGGCGTTCGACGGTTGACGCCTCTTTCGCCGTTGCGATTGGGCGAGGCGGGCTGGTCAAGTGACGCGCAGCGGAGCTACGGACGCGGCTGAGCGGACAACCCCGGTTCGGCTTCGCCGGTCAGGGCCGCATCGCGTGCGTCGATCTTGCTGAGCAGCCATGCGCCGGGGTCCGGGGCGGTCACGCCTCACGCCACCCGCCCGGCAGGAGTACCGAAGGAGCGTGGGCCGCGTCGGCACCGAAGAGACGCGGCCCCTGCGGTCGCCGGACGCAGGTCGAGACGCCATCGGTCTCGGGGCTACGCCCGTGTCCGGCGATCTCCCGACATTCCGCGGACTTGACCCTCCGCTCGGGTCCGTGCGATGGGCGCCAGTGCCAGTAGATGGGGAGGCCGCGCACCCCGTGTCGCTACCGTGCCGAGTGTTCTTCGGGGGGAGAAGCCGGCTGCAGGCGTTCAGGTTCACTCATCAGCACAGCTCAACACCTCACCCAATCGCAACGGCGAAAGGGGCATCAATTATCGAACCGCCTTCTGAGCATTTCCGACGCCGCGTCACCGGCGCGGCGGTGGGTTCCACGTGATCCCCGGCACGGTCGAGGCGATCGGCTCGTCGAGGTGCCGGACACCTCCCGCCCGGCCCGGCTCCGCTGCGGTGTGGCCGGGCCGCGGAGCACCTCCGCCGGTGTCGAGGGCGAGCATTACGGCGAGCACACCGAGCATGCTCCCCATCGCGGCCCGCTGAGCCCGCAGCCAGACGGGCCGCCGCGCCAGGAATCCCGCGATGCCGCCGGCGGCCAGCACGATCGACAGGTTCACCGAGGCCGCCACCACTATCTGGAAACCGCCGAGGGCGATTCCCTGGAGCAGCACGTTCCCTTTCTCCAGGTCGATGAACTGCGGAATGACGGAGATGTACAGGATCGCTATCTTCGGATTGAGCAGATTCGTCATCAACCCCATCGTGAAAAGCCGGCGCGGAGGATCGTCGGGCACCTCGCGCACGGCGAAGACCGATGCGCCGCCCGGTTTGACGGTCTTCCAGGCGAGCCACAGCAGGTAACCGGCTCCCGCCAGCCTGATCACGGTGAGGATCTCCGGAAACGCGGTGAACAGCGCCGCCAGGCCGAGGTTCGCGCCGACCAGATAGACGAGGAACCCCGCCACGACGCCGCACAGGGAGATCATTCCGGCCCGGTGTCCCTGACCGATGCTCCGCGAAACCAGATACATCATGTTCGGGCCGGGAGACAGCACCATTCCCAGCGCGATGGACACGACGCCCAGAATCGCACTCCACTCGATCATCGACGCCGTCCCCCTTCCGCGACGCGTCCTTTCGATTTCCTCAGCGTATTCTCCAAGTCCCTTCGAGTGCAATAATGAATATTGCACTCGGTGCAATATTGTGTTTGGATTGCTGTCGCGGCTACCGAGGAGATTGTGATGGAGAGCTACCGGCAGGTCGCCGACGAGGTGGCCGCGCAGATCACCGCCGGCCGGCTGCGACCGGGCGACCGGCTGCCGCCCCAGCGGGACTTCGCCCGGAGGCACGGCATCGCGAACTCCACCGCCGCCCGTGTGTACAAGGAGCTGAACCGCCGCGGCCTGACGGTCGGCGAAGTCGGCCGCGGCACCTTCGTGCGGGCCTCCGCCCGGCACCCCGCGCCCGCCCTCGCCGAGCCCGGCGGCAGCAGGATCGATCTCGAACTCAACCATCCCGTCGTGCCCGGGCAGGCTGACCTGCTCGGTGACGCCATGAGGCCGCTGCTGCGGCCGGACGTCCTGCTGTCAGCCATGCGGCCGATCGGCGCGGGCGGTAATTCGCTCGCCCGCGACGTCGTCGTCGACCTCGTCACACGCGGAGACTGGCGCCCGGACCCGGCGCGGGTGCTCTTCGCCGGCAACGGCCGTCAGGCGATCGCGGCCGCCGTCGCCGCGCTGGTTCCCCCGGGCGCACGACTGGGCGTCGAGGAGCTCACCTACCCGGTCCTCAAGTCGATCGCCGGCCGGCTCGGGGTCACCCTCGTCCCCCTGGCCGTCGATGAGGCCGGGCTGGTCCCCGATGCGGTGGCGGCCGCCGCG
>BCRI01000175.1 GCA_001552515.1 Sphaerimonospora mesophila NBRC 14179 = JCM 3151 | reverse complement strand
CAGGTAGAGGTCTGCGCCCTGCACCCCGTCGACGCTGGGCCGAAGTTCGCCGTCGGGAAAGCGTTCCAGGTCCGCTGCGACCGGCTCGGTGTCGAGCGCTGCCGCCACGGCGCCCGCGAGCGCGCCGCCGGCGGATCCGGCCACGATTCGCAGACTCATCACTCCTCCTGGACCGACCAGGTCATTCGCGTCCGCGTCCGGTCGCGTTCACGCGGTGTAGGGCCGGAAGTGCTCGGTGAACCAGTCGCCTGCGAGTGAGGCGACCGTCTCGAGCGCTCCGGGCTCTTCGAACAGGTGCGTGGCACCTGGGACGATCTGAAGTGAGCTCTCGCAACGCAGCCGCTCCTGTGCCTCCCGGTTGAGGTTGAGCACCACATCGTCGCGGCCTCCCACGATCAGCAGGGTCGGGGCTTGCACGGCGGCGAGGCGTGGTCCGGCCAGATCGGGCCGTCCACCGCGGGAGACGACGGCGGCGATCTCGCTGCCGGGTTCCGCCGCTGCCCACAGCGCGGCCGCTGCTCCGGTGCTGGCGCCGAAATATCCGATCGGGAGCCCCGCCGCCCGCTGCTGCCCGCCCAGCCAGTCGGTCACCTGAACCAGCCTTCCCGCCAGCAAGTTGATGTCGAACACGTTGCCGCGGTCAATTTCCTCCTGTGTGGTCAGCAGGTCGAACAGCAGCGTCCCCAGTCGTGCCTGGTTGAGCGCGGAGGCGACGTACCGGTTGCGCGGGCTGTGCCGGCTGCTGCCGCTGCCATGCACGAATACCACGATCCCACCGGCGTCCCTCGGCACGACCAGCCGGCCCGGCAGCCGTACCGGCCCGGCGCCCACCTCGACGTCCTCGGCGAGGCCGTGCGGATGCGACCCCGCCGTCGCCTTGGCACGGGCGCGCTCGCGGGAGGCAGCCCGCCGCAGCAGCTCGACGACCTGATCGTCGGTCGTCTGAGTGAAATCCTGATACCAGAACCCGATCGCGTAGAAGGAGTCGGGAGTCTCCAGGCAGACGACCTCGTCGGCGACGTCGCGCAGGCTCGCGACCGTCTCCGGCGCGCCGACGGGCACCGCCAGCACCACCCGCGAGGCGCCGCGCGCCCGCGCGATCTGACAGGCCGCCCGGGCGGTCCCGCCGGTGGCGATCCCGTCGTCCACCACGATCACCCGACGGCCCGCCAGATCGAGAGGAGCGCGTTCCCCTCGGAAGCGGCGGGCCCGGCGCTCCACCTCGGCCTGCTCGCGCCCCTCCACCCTCGCCATCTCGCCCGGCGTGAGACCGGCGAGCCGTACGACGCTGGGATTGACGACGCGCACGCCGCCCTCGCCGATCGCGCCGAACCCCAACTCCGGCTGGTACGGCACGCCGAGTTTGCGGACCACGATCACATCCAAGGGCGCGTCGAGGGCGGTGGCCACCTCGAACGCCACCGGCACGCCGCCCCGGGGCAGCCCGACGACAACCGTGCCTTCAGCACCGTGCAGCCCGCAGAGCCGCTCGGCCAGGCGAACACCCGCATCTTGGCGATCGAGAAACATCCGTCCCCCTCCGGCCGCCTCCCGAGGTCCATCTGGAACGCCGGACCGTCTCGCGGCCGGCGTCGCGGAACCTATGTCCATCCGTACCCGTATTCAATGCCTGAGCAGCGGGGATATGCATTCAGCACGCCGGTGAGGGGTTTCGGGGCGGGGGGCGTTTGGATGGGGCCGTGGGCACAGGTCAAGGAGACGCACGCCGGCGTGGTGATCCTTCTGGGAGATCACGCATACAAGCTGAAGAAGCCGGTGGACCTGGGCTTTCTGGACTTCACCACGCTGGAGGCCCGGCGGAGGGTCTGTCACGAGGAGGTGAGGCTCAACCGCAGGCTGGCGCCGGACGTCTACGAAGGGGTGGCCGACGTGGTCGGGCCTGACGGGCGGGTCTGCGAGCACCTCATCGTGATGCGGCGGATGCCCGACGAGCGCCGCCTGTCCGCCCTGGTCCGCGCCGGCGAATCCGTGGAGGCGCCGCTGCGCCAGGTCGCCCGGATGGTCGCGAGCATGCACAGCCGATCCCCGCATGACCCGCGGATCGATGAGCAGGGGAACGGGACGGCGCTCCGGTCCCGCTGGGTCGCGAGCTTTACCGAGGTCGGGGGGCTGCCCGACCCGATCCTCGACCCCGGGATCCTCGGCGAGATCGAGCGGCTCACGCTGCGCTTCATCGACGGCCGCGAGCCCCTGTTCGCCGCCCGTGTCGCAGCGGGCCGGATCGTGGACGGCCATGGCGACCTGCTCGCCGACGACATCTTCTGCCTGGACGGCGGACCGCGGATTCTCGACTGCCTGGAGTTCGACGACCGGTTCCGCTTCCTCGACGGCCTGGACGACGCGGCGTTCCTCGCGATGGATCTGGAACGGCTGGGCGCGCCGCGGCTCGCGGAGCTGTTCCTGCGCTGGTATGCCGAGTTCTCCGGCGATCACGCCCCGCCGTCGCTGTGGCATCACTATGTCGCCTACCGTGCCTTCGTCCGCACCAAGGTCGCCTGCTTCCGGCACGGGCAGGGGGCGCCCGGCGCCGCGGGGGAGGCACATGATCTGGCGGAGCTGGCACTCCGCCACCTGCGGGCGGGCACGATCACCCTGGTCCTCGTCGGCGGGACGCCGGCGACCGGCAAGTCGACCCTGGGCGCGGCCATCGCCGGCCGGCTCGGTCACACGCTGCTGGGCAGTGACCGTGTCCGTAAGGAGCTCGCCGGCATCCCGCCCCACCAGCCCGCGCCCGCCCCCTTCGGTGAAGGCATCTACCGCGCGGATCTGACCGATCGGACCTACGCCGAGCTGCTGTCCCGGGCCGAAAGGCTGCTCGGCCACGGTGACTCGGTCATTCTCGACGCCTCCTGGACGGATGCCGCGCACCGCGCCGCCGCCGAACGGCTCGCCCGGCGCACCTCCAGCGATCTCATAGCGCTGCGTTGCACCGCACCGCCGTCGGTTACCGCCGAACGGCTCGCCCGCCGTACCGGCGGCATATCCGACGCCGACCAGGCGATCGCCGAGGCCATGACCGCGAGAACGACGCCCTGGCCGGAGGCTGCGGAGATCGACACGGGCATCTCCCCCGAGTGGGCACTGGAACGGGCGCTCGCGGCGATCCACGCCCGCCATGCCGGAATCACCCAGCGGTTCCGCCGCCCACGGATGGAACCGGGCTGAGCCGGACCGGAGTGGCCCTGCGGCGGGAAGCGGCGCGTCGCGCCGGGTGGAGATCGAGGAGGGGGCCATGGCCAGCGGGCTGCTCACCGACCTGTACGAGCTCAACATGGTGGCGAGCTACCTTCGCCGCGGCATGACCGATACCGCGACCTTCAGCCTGTTCGTCCGGAAGCTGCCGCCGGATCGAGGCTTCCTCGTCACGGCCGGCCTGGACGACTGCCTGACCTTCCTGGAGGGCTTCCGCTTCACCGGCCCCGAGCTGGACTACCTCGAAACTCTTGGACTGTACGGCCATGACATGCTGCGATACCTGGAGGGCATGCACTTCACCGGCGACGTGTGGGCGGTCCCAGAGGGAACCGTGCTGTTCGCCGATGAACCGATCCTCGAGGTGAGCGCCCCGATCACCGAGGCCCAGATCGTGGAGACCATGCTGCTCAACCGCGTGACCTTCCAGACCGCCGTGGCGACCAAGGCCGCCCGGTGCGTGCTCGCCGCCGGCCGATCGCGCCTGGTCGACTTCGCCTTCCGGCGATCCCAGGGCATTGACGCCGCCATGTCGGTGGCGCGGGCCTCGGCGATCGCGGGGTTCTTCGCAACCAGCAACATCGAGGCGGCCCGCCGGTACGGCCTGCGTCCGGTGGGCACGATGGCGCATTCGTACGTCCAGGCCTTCGGCGACGATGAGGCCGCCTTCGCGGCGTTCGCAGCCGATCTCCCCGGCGTAAACACCTTCCTCGTGGACACCTACGACACCCTGGATGGGGTGCGGGCGGCCATCGCCGTCGCACGGCGGACGCGCCTGCCCGGGCGCATCGCCGTACGACTCGACTCCGGCGACCTGGCGGACCTGGCCCGCCAGAGCCGCCGGATGCTGGACGAGGCGGGCCTGCACGATGCGGAGATCTTCGCGAGCGGCGGACTGGACGAGCACGCCATCGCCGAGCTCGTACGGCAAGGCGCCCCGATCGATCTCTACGCCGTCGGCACGAAGGTGGGCGTGTCTGCCGACGCGCCCTCGCTCAACAGCGCGTACAAACTGGTCGACTACGGCGGGCGACCGGTGATGAAGCTCTCGACCGGGAAGATCAACGCCCCGGGCGCCAAGCAGGTCTTTCGCGGACAGACCGGCGATATGATCGGTCTGCGAGACGAGCCCGCGCCGCCCGGTCACTACCCCCTGCTGGTCCCGGTGATGGCGGCCGGACGCAGACTCACCGCGCCCGAGCCGATCACCGCGATGCGCGACCGCTGCGCCGACGGCCTCGCCCGCCTGCCGGCGTCCGCACGCGTGCTGCGCGATCCACAGCCGATCAAGGCTCGCTACAGCGAACGGCTCGCTTTGCTCACCCGTCGCACGCGCGAGGAGATCCAGGTGAAGATGACGGCGGACCAGCCGACGATGTAGCACTCAGCCGAGCGCTGCCGCGGGAGAACGTCGGCACTGCAAAGAACACGGCACTGTATTGGCACGGGTCGTGACCTCACGGCTTGTGCACGATGCGGGTCACGCCGGGCACCGTGTTGGCGATGAGCTCGGCGACCCGGCCCGAACTGTCGTCCCCGGCCCCACCGTACAGTTCGACGACTCCATTGGTGACGGCCACCTCGAAGGACGCCGTCTCGGGCGAGGTCTCACGCAGGGCCGCGAGCACGTCGTCACGGATCCGGTCATCGCCGTGGGCGAGGATTCCCATCAGGTCTCGCCGGCTCACCATGCCCATCAGCTCGTCACCCCGCACGACCGGAACGCTCTTCATCCCCACGGTGATCATGAGTTCCACGAGGTCCAGGACGTCGGTGTCCTCCCGGACGGTTTTGACGTTTGGGCTCATAACGTCCTCGACCCCCAGGGCCGGCTGGGAGCCCGGCAGTGCCGAGAGGCGGAGGTAGGCCCGGGGGTCGGCTTCGAACTCGCCGCGCAGCAGGTCCATCTCGCTGACGATCCCGACCATCCGGCCGTGCTCGTCGACCACTGGAGCGGCCGTGATGTCCTTCTCGTAGAGCAGGAGGACGGCCTGCTTCGCCGTCCATGTGCGCGGCACCGTCATCACCGGCGTCGTCATCACCTCGTGGACCAACATGGCGCACCTCCGCACGCTTTCTCGCAGGTCATCCTTCCCATCACCACCGCAGATACGGCAGGTCGGGCCGCCAGGACAGGTGAGCGGTGACATTGGGCGAAGAACGGGCAAGGCCTTAACAATCGGTCAGATGCGGCGGGGTGCGAGATGTCTCGATTGGTCGCTTGGTTTCCGGAGCTCAGTCGTACGGACGTCGCCCTGGTGGGCGGCAAGAACGCCGGCCTGGGCGAGCTGACACGCAACCTGGCCGAAGCCGGGGTCCGCGTGCCGGAGGGCTTCGCCGTCACGGCCGAGGCGTACCGCATGTTCATCGCGGAGAACGGGCTTCGCGACGTCATCGCCGGGCAGATCGACCAGCTGCACCGGGTCGACCGGCAGCACAGGGGTGCCGCCCTTCCGGCCGTCGGCGCCGCGATCCGGGAGGCGATCTCGGCCGCACGACTCCCGTCCGACCTGACCACGGCCGTCGAAGACGCCTACCACGAGCTGGCGGAGGCCCTCGGGCGTGCGGACCCCGACGTGGCGGTGCGCAGCAGCGCGACCGCCGAGGACCTACCAGAGGCCAGCTTCGCCGGGCAGCTGGAAAGTTTCCTCAACGTCACCGGAGTGACGCCGCTGCTCGACGCCTGCCTGCGCTGCTACGCCTCCCTGTTCACCGATCGGGCGATCAGCTACCGCGAGGACAACGGGTTCGACCACCTCGGTGTGGCGCTATCGATCGGCGTGCAGCGCATGGTCCGCTCCGACCTGGGCGCCGCCGGGGTGATGTTCTCCATCGACACCGAGACAGGCTTCCCCCGCTCCGTGCTGATCAACGCCTCGTGGGGGCTGGGTGAAACGGTGGTCGGCGGCCAGGTCGACCCGGACGAGTACGTCGTCTTCAAGCCGCTGCTCCACGACAAGGATCTGTGCCCCGTCGTGGCCAGGACCCGGGGGCGCAAGGAACGCAAGGTGGTATACGACGAGACGGGCGGGACCCAGCAGGTCGCCACCAGCGAAGCGGAGCAGATCCGATACACCCTCGACAATGACGAGGTCGTGGCGCTGGCCCGGTGGGCCGCGGCCATCGAGGATCGCTACGGCATGCCGATGGACATGGAATGGGCCAAGGACGGCAGGACCGGTGAGATCTTCATTGTTCAGGCCCGGCCGGAGACCGTCCAGGCCCGCAGGGAGGCCTCCCTGCTGCGCTCCTATCGGCTCCGCGGCGAGGGCGGTAAGACGCTGGTCAAGGGGCTGTCCATCGGCGACGCGATCGCGATCGGTCCGGTGTGCAGGCTGGACAGCGCGGCCCAGATCGACCGCTTCATCGACGGTGCCGTGCTGGTCACCCAGATTACCGACCCCGACTGGGAACCGATCATGAAGAGGGCGGCGGCGATCGTAACCGATCACGGCGGCCGCACTTCCCACGCCGCCATCGTCAGTCGCGAACTCGGCGTTCCCGCGGTCATCGGCACCGGCAATGCAACCGCCACGCTGCACGATGGGATGGCGGTCACCGTCTCCTGTGCCGAGGGTGACGAAGGTTTCGTCTACGAGGGCATTCGGGAATACGAGGAAGCGGAGATTGCCCTCGAGGGCATCGCGCGGACCCGGACCAGGGTGATGCTCAACCTCGCCAACCCGGCGGCGGCCTTCCGCTGGTGGCGGCTACCGGCCGACGGCGTCGGCCTGGCCAGGATGGAGTTCATCGTCGCCAACCACGTCAAGGTGCACCCGATGGCCCTGGTCCACTTCGACCGTTTGGAAGAGGACGCGCGCCGCCGGATCGCCGAGCTCACCCGCGGCTACGAAGAAGACCGGACCGAGTACTTCGTGGAGCGGCTGGCCAACGGGATCGCCCGCATCGCCGCCTCGCGCTGGCCTGACCCCGTGGTCGTCCGTACCAGCGATTTCAAGACCAATGAGTACGCCCGGCTCATCGGCGGGAGCCGGTTCGAGCCGAGCGAAGAGAACCCGATGCTTGGATGGCGCGGAGCCAGTCGGTACTACACGGAGGGTTACCGTGCGGGGTTTGCCCTGGAGTGCCGTGCCCTGCGCCGGGTGAGGGACGAGGTCGGCCTCAGCAACGTGATCGTCATGATCCCGTTCTGCCGGACGGTCGAGGAAGCCGACCACGTCCTGCAGGTGATGGCTGAGGAGGGACTGGAGCGAGGACGCAATGGCCTGAAGGTGTACGCCATGGCGGAGATCCCCTCCAATGTCATCCTGGCCGAGGAATTCGCTGACCGGTTCGATGGCTTCTCCGTCGGTAGCAACGACCTCACCCAGCTCACCCTGGGGGTCGATCGGGACTCGGCGGCTCTGGCGGGGCTCTTCGACGAGCGCAATCCGGCGGTGACCCGCAGCATCGAGCATCTCATCTCTGCCGCGCACACGAAGAACCGCAAGGTCGGGCTCTGCGGTCAACGCCCCAGCGACGACCCGGCATTCGCCCGGTTCCTCGTCGAGGCGGGCATCGACTCGATCTCGATCGCCCCGGACAGCTTCTTCTCCGTCAAGGAGAACGTCGCGACGGCAGAGCAGCTCGACCGCTGAGCAGCCCGGTCGCCGAGCCAGGGAGTTTCGGCGGAGACAAACCGGACAGAATTTCCAGGCGGAGCGGCGGGTGACGTCCCAGCGGCTCTATTGAGGCACGTGAGCCGCCGGGCTCTGCCGTCCTATCTCGGAGGAGCGGGTCCGTCGCGTCCGGCAGACGACGGATAACGGGGGCGATCTCCATGATCACGTTGAGCATCATCAAGGCTGACACCGGGGGATTCGTGGGACATTCGGCGGTCCACCCGGACATGATGGCCGAGGCGCGGCGCGAGGTCGAACGGGCCAAGGACTCCGGGCTGCTCATCGACGGGGCCGTGGCCAGTTGCGGGGACGACATCTCGCTCATCATGACCCACACCTACGGCTGCGACGCGGGTCTGATCCATTCCTTCGCCTGGGACACCTTCCAGTCCACCACCCATATCGCCAAAGAGCTCGGCCTGTACGGCGCGGGCCAGGACCTGCTGTCGGACGCCTTCTCCGGCAACCTGCGGGGGATGGGCCCAGGCTACGCCGAGCTGGAGTTCGAGGAGCGTCCGTCCGAACCGGTCCTGTGCTTCCTAGCCGACAAGACCGAGCCGGGGGCGTGGAACCTGCCGCTGTACAAGATGTTCGCCGACCCGTTCAACACCGCCGGCCTGGTGATCGACGAGAAGATGCACGCCGGGTTCGGCTTCGAGGTGTACGACCTGTACGAGGAGAAGCGCATCATCTTCGACTGCCCCTCCGATCTCTACGACATGCTGATGTACATCGGCGCACCGGCCCGCTACGTCATCCACAGCATCCGCTCCAAGACCCTGGACATCACGGCGGCCGCGACCAGCACCCAGCGGCTGTCCCTGATCGCCGGCAAGTACGTCGGAAAGGACGACCCGGTGATGATCGTCCGCTGCCAGTCGGGGCTGCCCGCCGTCGGCGAGGCGCTGGAGCCGTTCGCCTTCTCGCACACGGTCGGCGGATGCATGCGCGGCTCGCACCACGCGCCGCTCATGCCGGTGCCACTGAAGCAGTCGCACACCTCGAGGTTCGACGGCCCGCCACGCGTGGTCGCCCTGGGTTTCCAGGTTCACGAGGGCAAGCTGATCGGCCCGCGCGACATGTTCGACGACCCGGCCTTCGACCACGCCCGCGTGCAGGCGACCGAGGTCATGGACTACCTGCGGCGTCACGGCCCGTTCGAGCCGCACCGGCTACCGCTGGAGGATTTGGAGTACACCACGATGGCCTCCTTGACCAAGCGCCTCGCCCACCGCTGGACCTCACTGACGACCGAGGTCGCGACGGCACCGACCTGATCAGTCGGTCACAGATCAACAGCGGCGACCGCTTCAGGCGTTCGCGCCGGACGCTCTTCTTGGTGCCCTGAAGTTGGTCGCCGCTGAGGGGAGCGTCAGCAGGAGGAACGTGCCGACCATGTCGGTCTCGGACTAGCCGATGCCCACGATGATGTACCGGATGGCTGGGCCGGTCAGCGTCTCCCAGGCACCGGCAGCAGTGCCGTACGCGTAGGACTCTGCCTTCCGTCACTGCTCCTCGATCACCTCGGGCGGCCTGCGCGCGCCCTCGGGCACCTCGAGGGTGACCCCCAACCGCATGATCATCTGTGGGTGCTCCCCGGAGAGCAGTTCCTGCCTGAGGAACTCCCGCAGGTGGCTGAACTCCAGCGCCTGAGTGTGGAAGGCTGCACTGACGCCGTGCGCCGAGGCGCGCAGCAGGACGCGCTGGAGTGCCTGCCCAGCAGCGAGCCAGTGCTCTCGCACGTCCCCGGCGGTGGTGAGCACTGCCACCACGCCCGCGGAGGCCGCTTCGGGATCCTCGGGTCGCCGACCGTACCCCCATGGCTGGCCGCGTGCGTAATCACGCTGGAGGAACTCGGGATCGGTCCGGCCCGGCTCCAGCGGATAGGCACCAGCGGGCACACCGTCACGGCGGGTGCTCCCGGGTGGCCGAGACCAACGCAGCACCTCCAGCGCGAAGGGCTGATCCTGCTCCTGCACCCGCTGGGCGGCGCAGGTAAGCGCGGCGAGTACCTCAACGGCGGCCTGCGATCCAATCGGCACCAGCCGTGCCCCTTCCTCGGAAGCCTCCCTGCCCAGGGCATCCAGGAACTCCTCAGACAGGGGAATATCGGCGAACGCGCCGCGGTGAGTTCGGCGCCGCTCGATCTCCGCGTGCATCAGCCGGGCATGCTCGTCCGCCGCCACGAGGGTGCCCGGCCGTACGGTCGCCAGCAGGTTCGGGCGATCCGGATCGGGCAGCAACCGAACCAGCGGCAGGTAATCCATCGCGCGCAGCGTGATCCGCACGTTGAACAGTGCCGCACCACAGCCGATGAGCATCTCCCGACCGGACGTGTCTTCCACACGCAGACGGCGTTCGGGGTCGGCCCGCACACCGATCTCTTCGCCGAAGACAGAGAAGGACCAGGGCTGGGTGTTGTGCAGCGACGGGGCCCACACGGCCGCCTCGACCGCCGCGCGCACAGCTTTCGCGGTCCCTTCGCTGGTACGGGCGTTCATGATCCACCTCCTGGAACCGACCGTTCACCTGTCCATTCTCGGTACCCACAGAGGAGATCGTCTCCTTCCGGCGACGCAGCTGAAGTCGACCGAATCGACCGGGCGATCATGAAGATCCTGAACCGCCTCACGTTGGCCACACTCATAGCCGACGCTTGAACCCGACGCCTCCAGTCCATCCAGCGCCGGTCCGCGAGAGAGCAGGACAGCCTGACCACTGAGGACGTCGGTGGTCAGCACCGACAGCGGGAGCCGGGCGTCCTCCAGGTTCTCGATCGGGAGGATGCGCTCCAGGAACCGGCGCGGCGAGTACACACGTATGACGTGTCGCATCGACCTGGTCATCGACGGACCCCGATGCTCCCGAAACTGTCCGGGGACGCACTTGGATCTCGGCCACACCAGCGTCATCGTGACCATCATGTCCCCGACAGCGCCGGCGGGGGAGAGGCGAGTGCAGTCACGCCTAGCGCACTCGTCCCGACGTCGGGACTCGGTACAGCTCTGCTGACCGCGGAGAACCCACGGCGTAGGACGGCCGCCACAACTGCCATCCGTCCGGAAGCGATCCTTGCAAATCCCGGCGGGCACTGGCGAACTCGAACTCATTTGCTCACACCTGCTGACGAACCAGGATTCAACGTCCTACACTGGGTGCTCCTGACAAAGATCATTACTTTTAGTCAAGAATGGATTTCCTTCAGAGCCGGGCGCAGCACACAGCCCAGGGCTGCGGGAGGTCTCATATG
>BCRI01000174.1 GCA_001552515.1 Sphaerimonospora mesophila NBRC 14179 = JCM 3151 | reverse complement strand
GCTGGGGTGCCGTAGGCGTGGGTGTTGACGAGAAGGTCGTCGTCTGCTCGGTAGATGGAGTTGTAGAGCACGGTGCGGTGGAGGCGGATCTCGATGTCGTCTACGTCCTGGAGTTGGCGGTAGAGGGTGAGTGCGTTTCTGGTTCTGGCGGCCATGACGTCGGGGCCGATGCCTTCTTCGGTTCCTCGGGCTGCTACCTGGGGGCTGTCGGGGTCGCCGAGGAGGATACGCACGCGCACGCCTTCGCGGGCTCGGCTTGCCAACAGGCGGATCATGCCGGTGTCTTCGGCGAGGAACAGGCCGCTGTAGGTGAGGATGTCGATCTGCCGGGTGGCGGCCTGGAAGTGGCGTCGCCAGACGGCCTGGGGGACGGTCCAGCGGTGGGCGTAGACGGCCTGGACCTCGGAGATGATGGGCCGGCGGGGTTTGACGATGTCGGGCCAGAGGTCGGCTTCGTCGACCTGGAGGAGGTCGGCGATGGCCCACCGGTGGCGGGGGTAGGGGGTGCGGCCTTTGAGCCAGCGGTCGACGGTCTTGGGATCGACGGCCAGGGCGGTGGCGATGTCGACGGTCTGGAGCCGGGCGCGGGCGAGGGCGTGGCGCAGGTTGTCGCTCACCGGTGGTGCACCTCCTGTACGGGGGTTGCTTCTGCCTGCGACGTTAACATGAGACGTCCCTAGACGTCCCTGAGTTGCGGTGCAGAGGTTCCCCTGCTCCGGCGGACGCTCGTACGGCAATCGGCGCGACACCGGGCGCGCCGTACGAGTCGAAGGGAGCACAGGGCATGGAGCCGATGCGGACGATCCGCGAAAAGCAGCAGGAATATCAGGAGAGGCTCTTGACCGAGCTTCGGGACGAGCTGGAGGAGCGCGGCCTGACCACGGTGCTGATCGTGGATCAGAAGGGGCGGCCCGCGCTGGAGGTTCTCGATCGGTGCTTGCGGTCGCGCCGGGTCTACGTGCATCTGGCGTTCCTGTGGTTCTACTGGGGCGACCAGCTCGATGAGCGCGTCTCGTGCATGCAGCTGCTGCCCGCGGCTGCGCGGATCGAACAGGCCGCGCAGGAGGGCTGGCGCGAGGGGGAACAGGGAGACCTCGGCATCAACCTGAACAAGATCCTCGATGTGCACCGGTCCTGACATGCCTAAGCGATGGCTGACCGGGTGGCGGGTGCATGGGCAGATCGCCGAGCGGCTGCGGGAGCGCATCACCACTGGCGCGTACCCGGCGGGGGCGGCGCTGCCGTCGGAGGCGGTGCTGTCGGCGGAGTTCCGGGTTGCCCGCAACACCATTCGCCGGGCACTACACGCCTTGGAAGTCGAGGGTCTGATCGTGACGGTCCCGGCCAAGGGACGGATCGTGCGGACCGATGGGTACGTCGTGGATTCGGCCTACCGCTATCAGGTGATCGCTCGGGACCTTCGGGGACGGATCGAGCGGGGTGACCTGGCCCCGGGTGACGCGCTGCCCAGTGAGGCGGAGCTGTGCTGGTTGTATGACGTCTCGCGCAACACGGCACGGCAGGCGTTCACGATGCTGGAGCGGGAGAAGCTGATCGTTTCCCGGCACGGCAAGGGCCGGTTCGTCCGCCCTCAAGGTTGAGACGTCCTGGGACGTCTGAGTTGGCACCCTAGGTCTGGATGGGCCTGGGGTGCCTATCGTCTATCCCGTGGGACACGTTGAGTGGGCGCGCGACCTGGCCGAACGACTCCTTGCAAAGCCGCTTTCCCGGCGGTGGGCGCATACGCAAGGGGTGGCGGCGCGGGCCGCATCCCTGGCCCCGATCCTCGGCGACGACTCCGACACGCTGACCGCCGCTGCTTACCTCCACGACATCGGCTACTCGCCCGAGTTGGTCGACACCGGGTTTCACCCCCTCGACGGCGCCCGCTACCTACGCGGTATCGCCGGGGCCGATGAGACGTTGTGCCGGTTGGTGGCACATCACTCGTGTGCGGTCAACGAGGCGACCGAGCGCGACCTGTACGACGCCTTGACCAAGGAGTTCCTCCCGGAGCGGCGGGAGCTGGCCGACGCGCTGACCTACTGCGACATGACCACCGGACCGGACGGGCGGCACCTGGACGTGCTCGACCGCCTAGCCGAGATCCATTCCCGTTACGGCCCCGATCACCTGGTCAGCCGCTCGATCACGGTCTCGACGCCGTGCATCCTGGCCGCCGTCCGCAGCATCGAGACGGCGTTGCATACTCCCTAAATTGGAAGCTGCGGAGACGCACCCGGCGAAGCTCGACGAGATCCCGGCCCGCGGTTATCTCCGGTTGAACATCTCGGCTGCCTGGTTGAACATGGCGACGGACGCGGTGGTGTCCGCGTGCAGGATCTCCGATAGCGGCTGTTCGAGCTGGGGGTCATAACAGTCAAGACCGGTCTCCTGCTCGATGACCTTCGCCACGGCCCGCAGCTTGTCGACGAGGCCGGCGGCGTCCTCGCCATGTGTCCAGTAGGGCACGCTCAGGTCCCACTGCCCTTCGCAGAAGGACACCTGTATGCCGGTCGACTCGTGATAGATCTCCCAGACAGGTGGATTCTCGAGGACGGAGATGACTCCCAGCACCCCACGGACGCGGGGAACGACCCTGTCCCACACGTCCACGTCAACGGGTGTGCACTCCTCGTCGCTCTCCTCCCGTGCCTCCAACGCGTCCTCCCAGGACTCGCCTGGTTTACGGCGTAGGAAATGAAGGTCATAGCTCATGACGAGGACGGTATCGCCCTCCTCCGACAACCTCGGGTCGTCTCTTGGAGGCTCCTCAGCCGATGTACGGCAGGCCGCTCCCGGTGAGGTAGTGACCGATCCGCAGGCGCATTGACCGGTCCATCGGCAGGCCCTTGACCTGGTCGCGGGGCATCCATCGGACCTCGGTGGATTCGCTGCTCGGGGTTGGCTCGCCGCTGATGGCGCGCGCGGTGAGCACGATGGAAAACTCTTGCCGAGCCTCGCCGTTGCTGGTGTAGAGGATCACGTGTTTCGGGTCGGTGTAGGTGCCGACCAGGCCGGTGATCTCGCATAGGATGCCGGTCTCTTCGAGGGTTTCCCGTACGGCGGCCTGCGGGAGCGATTCTCCGAGGTCGATCGCGCCGCCGGGGACGGCCCAGTTGCCGTTGTCGGACCGGCGGATCATCAGCAGGTCTCCGGCGTCGTTGGTGACGACGACGTTGACGGACGGCACGAGGCTGTTCGGCTTGGGGGCGTTGGGGTCGTCGTAGAAGTCGATCCGGCGGGCCATGGCTATGACTCTAACGGTCGGGCCTGCTCCCATACCCGTTCGAAGCTGTCGAGGTAGGTGGTGACCATGTCGCCGCCGAGGACCTTGCGCAGGTGCAGGACGGGGGCGTTGCCGGCGGGCATGCCGTACACGTGGGTGTTGACGAGAAGCTGATCGTCCCCGCGGTAGATCGAGTTGTACAGCACCGTCCGGTGAAGGCGGAACTCGACGTTGTCCAGTCCCCGGATGGGCTTGTACAGGACGAGAACGTTGCGGATCTTGGCGGCCATGCCGTCGTCGATGCCCTCGTCCGCGCCGCGCTGGGCGACCTCTGGACTGTCGGGGTCGCCGAGCAGGATCCGCACCCGTACCCCGGTGCCGGCCTTCTCGCCGAGCATCCGCACGATCCCGGCGTCGTCGGCGAGGAACAGCCCGCTGTAGACGAGGATGCCGATCTCTTGGGTGGCGGCGGCGAAGAGTCGTCCCCAGGCGTCCCGGGGCACGGCCCAGCGGTGCGGGTAGACCGTGACGATCTCGCTCTCTGATGCTGAGGCGACCTGTTCCCGCGTTAAGGCCTCCGGCCACAGGTAGCCCTCGTCCATGCCCAGGTGGGCGGCGACGGCGTAGCGGTGCCTGCGGTAGGGGGCGCGGCCCTTGGTAATCCAGCGTTCGACGGTCTTGGGGTCCACCTCGATGGCGGTCGCCAACTCCGCGATGCTCACTCCGCGTTCCAGCAGCGCCGCGCGCAGCCGATCGTTGGCCATCTCACCTGCCACGTTGGAGGACGTCCAGGGACGTGGCAATCGTAAGCCGGACGTCTTGAACATGTCCCGTCGTGTAGTGATCTCGTCCTGCTCTTCTCGCGCACTCTCGGTGTCACAACGCAGCACCGACAGCGACGAAAGGAGCAGGAACCATGACGAACACGACGATCAGCCCGGCCGACGAGCCCGCCGGTTGCGAGTGCGGGGCGGCCATGGAGGAGGGGCAGGCCCGCTGCCGTAAGTGCCTGGCCCGCGCCCGGTGGGGCCGGCGGCAGGCCGCCCGCCGCAGGGCCGACAAGCGGCGCGCGATCACCCGGCGTCCGCCGCGCGGCCCGCTCGGTGCCGCCGCGCTGGGGGTGATCTGGTCATGAGCACGCTGCCGCTGATCCTCGCCGTGATCCTCACCGTAGCCGTGGGTGTGGGCTACGTGGCGGTTCTGGTCGGCATCCGCCGCGAAGACAAAGCCATGAGTAGCGGGGTCGCCTCACCCGAGGGGGCGGCCCGGCTCGCCCGTCACGTCACCGGGTTGCACGTCCGGGGCGGCGGCCCTAACTCCCGGATCGCTGAGACAACCGCTCTTCGACACGGGACAGGCGCTGCGACAGGTCCTGTACGGCGGTGCGCAGCTTGACGACCTCACCCGCCAGATCCTCGGCCGGTGCCGTGCCGACCTCGTCGGCCTGGTCCCCCTCGGCGTCGTCGGTCTCCCGGACGAACACGCCCTTGCCCTGCTGGCCGATGACCAGGCCCTCGTTCCGCAAGAGCCCGACCGCCATCTTCACGACGCTGAGCGAGGCGTCGTACCGCTCGGCGAGCTGGGCCGTGGACGGCAACGGCGCTCCGGGCGGCAGAGACCCGCCGCGGATCTGCGCACGCAGATCGTCGGCGATCTGGAGGTAACCGGGGCGCCCAGTTCTCTTGATCATGCGCCTAGCCCCACCAGCTACCAATCTCTTGTCTCACGCTCTCATCTCAGCACAAGAGGGCGACCAAGCCAACCGAGAGAACATTGACAACCAGGGCAACCTAGTTAACCATGTTGTCCACGAGTCGAAGGAGGTCCATCCCATGCGCACCATTCCGATCCCGGTCGACGTGACCAAGCTGCAGTTCGTCTGCGTCCGCGCGCCCCGCCCGCGCGTCCTGAACGCCGACACCGGCGAGATCAAGACCGACAAGAACGGCAACACCGTCTACGAGATCGTCCTGTCGGTAGAGGACGAGTTCGGCCGCATCGAGCTCGTCAAGGTCGGCACCTCCGGCGAACCCCAGATCACCGCCGGGCAGGACGTCACCCCGAACGGCCTGGTCGGCTACGTCTGGGAGATGACCCGGGGCGGTGAGGCCCGCTGGGGCATCAGCTACCGGGCCGCCTCCATCGTCCCCGCCGGGGGCGCCCATGCCTGACACCCTCCCGCAACTGCTCGCGGGCCTGGCCGCCCTGGTGGCCGGCCTGTGGGCCTGGCGCCGTTACCACTACCGGTCGTTCTGGCTGCTGGTCGGCTTCCCGATCGTCGCCGTGACGGTGCGGGCGACCTGGCGCACGGTCGCCCTCGGCTGCGGCTTGACCAAGAAGCGGCAACGCTGGTGGTTCACCACCGTCCCCGGCGCGATCGCCTCAACCGGCGTGGTGAAGGTACGGCGGCGCTTCCAGCGGGTCGCGGTCGACACCAAGCCGTGGATGTGGCTGCCTCGGCCGACCCGGTACGGCTGGCGCGTCACCGTCCACACGCTGGAAGGGCAGATCCCCGCCGACTACGCCCAGGCCGCCGAACGACTCGCCCACTCCTGGGGCGTCCACGCCGTACGGGTGTCGTCCCCGCGGCCTGGGCGGGTTGTCCTGGCGGCCACCGTGCGGGACCCGCTCGTCCGCCTCGACCACCTCCCGCCGTCAACCGACCTGCTCACCGTGCATGTCGGACGGTTGGAGACCGGCGGGCTGTGGACGATCGACTTCCGCACGATCCCGCACTGGATCAACGCCGGGGCCACTCAATCGGGCAAGTCGAACCTCGCCAACGCCCTCTTGGTCGGCCTGGCCCCGCAGCCGGTGGCGTTGGTCGGCATCGACCTCAAGGGCGGTGTGGAGTTCACCCCGTACGCGCCTCGACTGTCGGCCCTGGCCACCACCCGGGCCGAGTCCGTCGCGCTTCTGGATGATCTCGTGGGCCTGATGGTCGACCGGATGGGGCTGTGCTGTACGGCAGGGGCACGCAACATCTGGCAGCTCCCGCCCGGCGTGCGCCCGGTTCCGGTCGTGGTTCTGGTCGATGAGCTGGCCGAGCTGTACCTGATGGCCGACAAGTCCGAGAAAGACGAGATCACCCGTACCTCTACGGCGCTGCTGCGGGTGGCCCAGCTCGGGCGGGCGTTCGGGATCTACCTGTTCTGCTCCGGTCAGCGGATCGGCTCCGACCTCGGCCCTGGCGTCACTGCGCTCCGGGCGCAGTGCTCGGGGCGGATCTGCCACCGGGTCAACGATCCGGAGACCGCGACCATGACCCTCGGTGACCTCGACCCGGCCGCCCTGGTGTCCGCGCGGGCCATCCCTGCCGAGACCCCCGGCGTTGCGATCGTCGCCAGCCAGGACGGCCAGTGGTACCGGGCCCGCTCCTTCTACGTCGGCGAGCAGACTGCCGAACACGCCGCCCACACGCACGCCCACCTGACCCCGGACTGGGCCGAGATCACCCGGCCTGCCCGCTCCGCCGACCTGGGCGAAGCGGAGGTGTCCGAACTGCTGTCCGCCTGAACCCAAGCCGCCGGAACCGACAGAAAGGGGGTAACGATGCGACGCCTGGCCTCATGGCTGCTCGACTCCGGGCCGGTCCTCGTCCTGGCCGCGATCGCGGGTGCCGGATCGTTCACCCACATCCGCGACACCGCCACCGACCACGGGCAGAGCGGTTGGATGTCCTGGGCGGTGGCGGTCTGCGTCGACCTCACCTGTGTCATGGCCGCCCGTGAACGTCAGCGGGACAAGAAAACCGGCCGCCAACGGCATGGCGCGGTGTCGTGGCCGACGCTCGTCCTGGCCGGCGGGATCGTCCTGTCCCTGGCCGCCAACCTCCACCAGGCCGAACCAACCGTGTGGGGCTGGCTGACCGCCGCCACCCCGGCCGGTGCGTTCCTCATCGCGGTCTCGATGCTGGAACGCCGCGCCTCCGGCCCTCGTCCTGAGCCGTCAGCGCTCGTGCCGTCCCCGTCCCCGGTCTCGTCCGCGGACCTGTCCTCGGCGGTCCCCGGCTCGTCCGGACCGGACGGCCGATCGTCCCGGCTTCCCGTGCTCGTCCCCGCCGGAGAGGACGGGCAGGACGGCGAGGCTGGGCCGTCCCTGGCGCTGGTCGAGTTTGCCCGGCGCGTGGCCGCAGAACACCACGCCAAGCACGGCAAGCCGATCAGCCGTGACCTGCTGCGCGCCCGGCTGGGCGTATCCAACCAACTCGCCTCCGACCTGCTGCGCACCCTGCGCACGGCTCCGGAAGGCGCCTAAAGAAAGGAGGTGACACCGCCATGAGCGACACCGAACAGGTCCCGCCCCCGGCAGTCACGGAGATCACGCCGAAGCGCTGGCAGTGCTGCCACTGCGGCGGGGGCGGCATCGACTCCCACGGCGACGCCTGCCGCCACTGCGAGGGACTCGGCTTCTGCTAAACCCCTCCGCCTGCTGATCGCAGCGCCCCCGGCCTGGCCGTACATCCGCCAAGACGCCTGCCAGGTCGGGGGCCATCCCCTCACCCGCAACGAGTGAAAGGAGGTCTCCATCTTGCCCGCATCTGTCGTCAACGCGCACGCGATCCGCGACGCGATCGCCCGGCTCGATGACCCGAACTACTCCCGGTGGGCGGCCCAGATCCGCCGCGCGGGCGGCTGCCGCCAGCCAATCCACCTGCGTGGCCAGGTCGAACACTGGGATGCCGCGACCGGGACCCTGCTGCACCGCTACACCACGAGGACCGAACCCGACGGCGTCCTTCGCGTCCCGTGCAAGAGCCGACGCGCCTCGCGCTGCCCGTCCTGCGCCGAGACCTACCGGGTCGACACCTTCCACCTGATCCGCGCGGGCCTCGTCGGCGGCAAGGGCGTCCCGGCCTCGGTCACCGCGCATCCGTGCCTGTTCGTCACGCTCACCGCGCCGTCCTTCGGCGTCGTCCATGCACGGCGGGAGAAGAACGGCAAGATCCTTCCCTGCCACCCCCGGCGCGATGCCGAGACCTGCCCGCACGGGCGCGTCCTGTCCTGTACGGCCCGGCACGGTGCCGACGAGGACTGCCTCGGCGAGCCACTGTGCCCGGACTGCTACGACTACACAGGCTCGGTGCTGTTCAACGCGGTCGCGCCGCTGCTGTGGAAGCGCTTCGCCGACGCCCTTCGCCGGCACCTGGCAAAGCTCGGCGGCCTGACCCTGCGCGAGATGCGCACGCAACTCGTCGTGTCCTTCGCCAAGGTCGCCGAATACCAGCGGCGCGGCGTCGTCCACTTCCACGCCGTGATCCGCCTCGACGGCCCGGACGGGCCAAGCTCGCCGCCGCCGGACTGGGCCACGCTTGACCTGCTCGGCCAAGCCGTACGGCACGCCGCCGCCGTGGTCACGGCGAAGATCCCCGCGATCCACAGCCAACCGGCCCGGGTGCTGTCCTGGGGGGATCAGCTTGATGTCCGGCCGATCAGCATGGACGGTGAGCTGACCGATCAGGCCGTTGCCGGCTATATCGCCAAGTATGCGACCAAGGCCGCCGAATGCGTAGGCACCCTCGACCGGCGCATCAGCCCCGCCGAAGACCTGGCCGCCCTGCCCATCAGCGACCACGCCCGACGCCTGATCGCCGAATGCCTGCGCTTGGGCACCCTCGATGAGCTGGCCGACCTCCGGCTGACCCAGTGGGCGCACATGCTCGGCTTCCGCGGCCACTTCTCCACCCGATCACGCCGCTACTCCACCACCCTCGGCGAGATCCGTGCCGAACGGCAGGACCACGCCCGCGACGAGCAGATCACGACAGGTCACCTGCCCCTCTTCCACGAGGACACCGTCCTCGTGGTCACGCACTGGGAGTACGCCGGAAAGGGCCTATCGCCGGGTGACGCCCTTGTCGCCGCGCTCAACGGGTCGCCGCTAATGCCGCCCTCGCCGTCACCGTTCGGGGGCAATGCCCGATGACGCGCAACGACCGGCTCTTGACCGTGCCTGAGGTGCTTGCCGAGCTGGGCGGCGTCTCCCGCCGGACCTTCTACCGTTGGCGCGAACTCGGCCACGCGCCCAAGTGCATCAAGCTTCCCAACGGAGAGATCCGCGTCTGGCGGAGCGACCTCACGGCCTGGCTGGACTCCCTCCGGGAGGCCGCCGCGTGAACACCAGCTATGACGTGAAGTTCTGGGAGATCCAGCGCCGGACGGACAGGAAGACGGCGGCCTTCCTCGTCCGCTGGACCGTGGACCGCAAGGCCAAGTCCAAGAGCTTCCGAACCAAAGGGCTGGCGGACAGCTTCCTGTCCGACCTTCGGCAGGCCGCCAAGGCGGGGGAGGCGTTCGACGTCGCGACAGGGCTTCCGGTGTCGATGCTCACGCCGGAGCCTTTGGGGCCTTCGTTCCTGGAGTTCGCGCAGTCCTATGTGCTCCGGCGCTGGCGTGCCTCAGCGGCCAGGACCAGGGAAACGGACGCTTACGCGTTGCTCACCTTGGTGCCCGCGCTTGTGGCCGACGTTTCGGGGCGTCCCGATCCCGAGGATCTACGTGCCGCGCTCCGTGCGCATGCCTTGCTGCCCGAGGACCGGCGGGCCGAGCTGACGAGTCAGCAGGCCGCGGCTCTGCGCTGGGTGGAGAAGGCATCTCTCCCGATGTCGTCGCTGGGGGAGCCTGCCACGCTGCGTCTGGCCCTCGACGCCATCTCGGCGACCTTCTCGGGCAAGACGGCCGGAGCGAACACGGTACGGCGCAAGCGAGCGGTCCTGCATCACATCCTGGAAGTGGCCGTAGAACAAAAGCTCTTCCCCGGCAACCCGCTGGACGAGATCAAGTGGACCCCGCCCAAGGCTGTCACCGTTGTTGATCCTCGGACGGTCGTCAACCCAGCTCAGGCCCGCGACCTCCTCGACGCTGTCTCCAAGGTGGGACGCAAGCGCGGTGCCCGCCTCAAGGCGCTGTTCGCCTGCGTCTACTACGCGGCACTCCGGCCAGAGGAGGCTGCCGACCTGCGGGAAAAGAACCTCACCCTGCCCGATTCCGGATGGGGGCTGATCGTCTTGGAGCGCGCGCGGCCCCAGGCAACGAAGCGCTGGACCGACAGCGGCCAGACTCACGAGTCCCGTCGTCTCAAGCACCGTGCGGACAAGGAAACCAGAGAGATCCCGATCCCTCCGTTTCTCGTCACTATCCTCCGCGAGCACATCAAGGAGTACGGCGTCGCCAAGGACGGCAGGCTGTTCCGCACCGCTACGGGCGGCTCCTATTCCAGTTCTGCCTACTCCTACGTCTGGCAGGAGGCTCGCAAGCTGGCTCTCTCTCCGGCTCAGGTCGCCTCATCTCTGGCCGCCCGGCCGTACGATCTGCGGCACGCCGCCGTCTCGCTCTGGTTGAACGCCGGTGTCCCGGCCCCGGAGGTCGCAAAGCGTGCCGGCCACAGCGTCGATGTCCTCCTTCGGGTCTACGCGAAGTGTCTGGACGGGCAGCAGGATCACATCAACGGCAAGATTAACGACGCGCTCGATGGGTGATCCGCGGCCTTCCCAACCAGGCCCCGGTCTTCCCCTGGGGCCTTTTAATTCGCCGGGTAGACGCCTAGCAAGTACTCTGTCGCCTTTCAATGCAATTTTGAGTTACTTTAAGTAAATATACTGTCCCTGTTTGGTGCTATCGAATGTCGGTATGTTGTCGACGTGGCGCGAGGGAGAAAGAGTTTTGCGGAAAAATATTGGGGCTACGGAGTGCTGGCAGCACTAGCTGCTGGTTGGTGGCTCGCAGACGACAAAGGGAAGATTGCCCCGCTCCTGATTGCTGGTTCCGTGCTGGCGATCATATACTTTCTCTTCAGGGTCCCCAGAACCTGCGGTGCCGAAGGGCGTGACGGTCCCTGCCGGAACAATGCCCAAGGGCTTCTTTTCGGCTGCAATCAAGTCCGTCAGCATAAGCGGCAGAACCTCGCCAGGAGACTGGGCAGGGAGCGGTGGCGCAGACTGAACAGAGGGCTCTGGGCCACGCCTAAGGACGCCCTGGCGACCCTCTCGTGTCTTGGTGCGGCGATCTCTGGCTTGGCTGCGGTGGTGGCAGTCATCCTGGATCGAGGCTAGTAC
>BCRI01000173.1 GCA_001552515.1 Sphaerimonospora mesophila NBRC 14179 = JCM 3151 | reverse complement strand
GTCGGAGTCGGGGTCGGCGTGGGGGTAGGGGTGGGAGTGGGCGTCGGGGTGGGGCTGGGGGTGGTGCCGGAGAGCAGTGCGGCCAGCGCCGGATACCACCTGTCCGCCATCTTCTGGTCGCCGCTCGCGTTCGGATGCACGCCGTCGTAGGTGTCGGTGCTCGTGCTGAAGCCGGTCCACTGGTCGACCACCACGATCGGCGAGGCGGCGGTGGTCTTCGACGCCGCCCAGCCGGGGATCGCGTCGTTCAGCGACACGGCGCGGGCGCCGCACTCCGCGCAGGTGCTCGGGTTCATCGGGATGATCTTCGCTACGAGGATCTTCATGTTCGGGTTGCTCGCCCGCATCTGGTCCACGAGCTTGCCGTACGCCGAGAGGATGGTCGCGGTGGGCCGGTTGCTCCACACGTCGTTGGTGCCGAAGTGCATCAGCACGATGTCCGGGTGGGTCGCCGACAGCCAGCCGGGGAGCTGGTTCTGGTCGGCGACGTTCGTGACGAGCGCGCCGCCGTGGCCCTCGTTGTCTCCGTCGTACGGCACCGAGCAGCCCTGTGGGGGAAGCGTGCCCACCATGTCGATCGACGTGTAGCCGTTGTTCTGCAGCTTGTTCCACAACAGGGCCCGCCAGCAGCCGGGCGAGCCGGTGATCGAGTCGCCCAGCGGCATGATCCGCACGGTGGCGGCCGCTCTGGCCGGTCCGGCGACCAGCATGCCGAGCAGCACCGTCAGGGCCGCCAGCACGGCTTTCGTCTTGGACATCGCACTCCCCTCCTAGGACGGGCGCGATGCTAGATCCGTACGGCCCGGATGCCCAGAAGCGATCGTTGATGTGCCGTTTGACGTGCGGAAACGTATGTACGTTTCATCCGCTTCCGCCCCTTTGCGACGGGGGGCTGAGAACCGATTCAGGCACCGCTGTTCCACCAGGTCGCGCGACCGAATATGCTCGGGGGCACCTATGCACGTCTAGTGGAGGATGCGGTCGCCATGTACAAGGAGTTCCTCGGCGAGGTCGTGGTGTGGCTGATCCCCGTCGTCGTCCTTGTCGCCTTGGCGCTGATGATCACCAGCCACCCCGCGTAGTCCAGACGTCGGAGAAGGGCCGGGCCATCGTGGTTCGGCCCTCTTTTGCGTGCCCGGGCTCTCTCCCCATCGTGCCATGAGAGGGGGACGGGAACGCGACGGGACAGTGGTGAAGATCACAGGGGGTCGGGATAAAGATCATAGCGGGGTGGGGATGGAGTGGTGTGAAGATTGCCGGATCCTCCCTGGTCACCGTGATCGCGACAAAAGTGTCACTTCATCGCGACATTGATCAATCCGTATGGATCATGTGATACTTCGCGAACGGTATGATCGTCACCACGGGAGCGAGCTCAGATGTCCCTTGATGTCGCCGTCGGATCGGCTCGGAGCGCCGCTACCCTTCCCTTCTATCGGCAGCTGGCGAAGCACCTGCGCGATCCGGTCAGGGCCTTCGAGGAGGTGGGCCGGCAGGCGGATGGTCGCCTCGTACGGCTCAACATGGGCCCCTTCCGCCCCTATCTGGTGACCCACCCCGACCACGTACAGCACGTCCTGAAGACGAACCAGCCCAACTATGTGCGCGAAGGCATGTTCTGGGATCCGCTGGCCCCGTTGATCGGTGGTGGCATCCTCTCGGACGGGGAGAGCTGGCGGGAGAGCCGGAAGATCCTGCAGCCGCTGTTCACGACCAGGTACGTCGACTCGCTGGCCGAGCGGATGGCCGCCATTCTGGTCGAGCAGATCGACGATGTCGTACGGCCCGGCGAGCCGTTCGACATCGTCACCGGCATCGCCGAGATCGTGCAGAAGACCATCGTGCGGCTGTTCTTCGGCGACAAGATCTCCGATGAGGACATCGCCCGGCTGATCCCGGCCTATGAGGTCGGCGTCACCGCGACGGCGATCCGCCTGGTCCTGCCCTTCGTCCCCGGCTACGTCCCGCTGCCCGGCGACCGCGCGTTCCGCCGGTCGATCGAGACGATCGACGACGTCATCTACCCCCGTGTGCGGGCGGCCCGGGGCGACCTCGGCGACGGACTGGACGTCGTGTCCGCCATCGCCCGCGCCCGCCGTGACGACACCGGGCCGGAGGGCGACCGGCGGATCCGCGACGACATGGTGGGCATGCACGGCGCCTCCAGCGAGACCACCTCCACCGCGCTGGCCTGGGCTTGGGTGATGCTGGACGAGCATCGGGAAGTCGCTGAGCGAATCTACGAAGAGATCGACAGAACGGTGGGCGACGGGCCGGTCCGGCCCTCGCACCTGCCCGAACTGCAGTACATGCGGAGGTTCCTCGCGGAGGTGGTGCGCCTTTACCCCTCGGGGTGGATCCTGCCGCGGCGGGTGCTGGAGACCGACACCATCGGCGGCGTCACTATCAAGGCGGGGTCGACGATCGTGCTCAGCCCCTACATCACCCATCGCCTTCCGGAGTTCTGGGACCGCCCGCTCGAGTTCGACCCGGAGCGCTTCGCCCCGGGGCGGGAGCGGCGGCACCGGTGGTCCTACATCCCGTTCAGCGGCGGACCGCACCAGTGCCTGGGACAGCACCTCTTCATGATCCAGGCACAGTTCCTGCTCGTCAGCATGCTGAGCCGCTACCGCCCGGTACTGCATGCCTCCGGCCCGAAGCGGGCGCGTCTGGCCTCGACCCTGAGGCCGGGCGGAAGGCTCCGGATGACGATGGTCGAACGTACCCGGGCATGATGATCCGACATGGCATCGACGCCGGTGTCCCCGGCGTTGTCTCCGCTGCCGGCGGGTTCGCGGCCGCAGCCGAACTGGGGCGGACGTGCGCGCTCGCCGCGAGGTCTCAGCGTGATCTCATGGCCTGCGCCGAGACGTACGGTGAGCTGTTCCCCGCCAGGCCGTTCGACGCGGGGTTCTTCAGCGGACTCTCGCTCGTCGGCGCGTTCGGCTCGCCCTGGGCGACTCCCGAGGAACTACGCGTGGTCAACCGGGCCTCCTTGTGGATCTTCGCGGTGGACTACCTCGCCGACGTCGTCGCCGGGTCGGCGGCCGAGATCGGTGCGTTGGTGAGCGACTGCCTCGCCGCCGCCAGGGACGGCGCCTCGGGTCCCCCGATCGCCCGCTTTCTCGCGGAGATCCGCGACGACCTGGCCACGACGCCGTCGTTTTCCGCGCTACGCCCGATCTGGCTCGACCAGGTCGAGCGCACGCTGCACGCCATGGCCGCCGAGTGGCGGTGGAAGAGCGGGAAAGTGTCGCGCACGCTTGACGAGTACCTCGACAACGCCGACGGATGCGGATCGTCGTTCGTCAACTTCTCCCACTGGATCGCGACCGGCGATCCCTGGACGCTCGATCACTTCGACGAGTTGCGTGAGGTCAGCGCGGAGGTGCAGCGCTACCTGCGCCTGCTCAACGACCTGGCGACGCACGGCCGGGAGATCGAGTGGGGTGACCTGAACGCGCTGACGCTCGGCGTCGGCCGTGACGAGGTGATGGCGCGGATGCGTGAGATCACCGATCGCTGCGCGGCCCTGCTGGAACCCGTCCGGGCCGGCAGCCCCCGCACCGCCGACTACCTGGAACGCCAGATCGGATTCAATACCGGCTTCTACGGCCTCGTGGACTACTGGGGTGAACTTTGAGCTCGACGGACTTTATCCTCGGAGCGCGGATCGACGTGGCCTCGGCGGCAGATGAACTGGTGCGCGGTCTCATGCTCCAGCCCTGGGGACAGGTGTCGCCTTCGGTCTACGAGACCGGCAGGCTGGTGACCCTCGCCCCCTGGCTGGTGGGGCACCGCGACCGGGTGGCGTACCTGATCGGGACGCAGCGACCCGATGGGGCCTGGGGGGCGCTGGACGGGTACGCCCTGGTGCCGACCCTGAGCGCCACCGAGGCCCTTCTCTCCGCCCACATCAGGGGAGACGACTGCGGCCTCGGGCCGGAGGCCCTGATGGAATCGGCCGGCCGGGGGCTGCGCGCGCTCTCCCGCCTGCTGGCGGACGCCGCGGCCGTCCGCCTCCCCGACACGCCCGCCGTCGAGATCATCGTCACCTCGCTCGTCGCGCTGATCAACGCGCACCTCGATGCCCTGCCCGAGGCGGGGATCGAGCGGCTGCCGCTGCCCGCCGGGCTCAGCGAGGCACCGCTGACGATGATCAAGGGGAGGCTCGAATCGGGGAAGACCCTCCCGGACAAGCTCATGCACGCGCTGGAGGTGGCCGGCCGGGCGGCCGCCGGTGCTCCCGCCGTATGTCCGACAGCGGCCGGGACGATCGGGGCCTCGCCCGCGGCGACCGCCGCGTGGCTCGCGGCCGGTGATCCGCCCGATCCGGGCGACCCCGCACGCAGCCACCTGGAGGCGGTCGCGCTGCGCTATGGAGGGCCGGTGCCGGTGGGTCTTCCGATCACGGTGTTCGAGCGCGGCTGGGTGCTGAGCTGGCTGGCGCGTGCCCGCATTCCGATCGATGTGCCGCCGGAGATGCTGGTCGACCTCCGGGCCGCGATCGGTCCCGTGGGTACGCCCGCCGGGGCGGGGCTGCCGGCGGACGCCGACACCACCTCGGTGGCGTTGTACGCGTTGTCGCTGCATGGCGTGCCGTACGAGCCGGAGAGCCTGTGGGCTTTCGAGACGCCGACGCATTTCTGCACCTGGCAGGGTGAGGAAGGAGCGTCGGTCAGCGTAAATGCCCATGTCTTGGATGCATTCGGGCATTTTTCAAGGAAGCGCCCCAACCGAGCCGAAGGTTATGCGGCGGCGGTCGGGAAAGCGGCGGCCTGGCTGCGTGAGCGGCAGTGGGCCGACGGGAGCTGGGACGACCGCTGGCACGCTTCGCCGTACTATGCGACCGCCTCCTGCGCGCTCGCGCTCGGCGAATTCGGCGGCGCGGAGTCGCGGGCGGCGGTGCGCCGGGCCGTGCGGTGGATCCTGGACACCCAGCGCGAGGACGGCTCGTGGGGCCGGTGGGGCGGCACCGCCGAGGAGACGGCGTACGCCATGCAACTTCTGTTGCTCGTCGGCGGAGACGAACCGGTGGCCGAGGCCGCCGCGCGGGGCTATCGCTACCTGCGCGGGACCGCGGATCCGGGTGAGGGCCCGCCGATGTGGCACGACAAGGACCTCTATGTCCCGCTGGCGGTCGTCCGGGCGGCCGTGCTCGCCGCACTGCACCTTGCACAGTCGGACCCGCTTGTTGTCGAGTTTGCCGGTCAACTGTGACCCCCCCGGTGTAATATCAGAAGCCATGCTCATAAATTCGGACATATCTCCCTCGCATGCGCGCTTGAGGTGATTTTGCGCCCTTTGCTAGGGTGTCCGCGATGTGGCGCGCTAAATGGACAGAGTGGTACTTGCCGCCCTGTCAATTAAGCTATCGTTAATAGCGGGAAGCGTGCCGTTCACGGTTTTCTTACTTTTACTGGGTGGTAGTGTCTATGCGCTTCCGGAATTCGCGTGTGCGAACCAAGGTCGCGGCTCTGCTGGTGTCTCTCACAGCGCTGTGGGCGTTCGCGGCCTGGGTCACGCTCCGGGAGGGCACGAACCTTGTATGGGCCGCCACGATCAACAGCGACGTCGCCCAGCCGGGCGACCTACTGGTGCTGGACCTGCAGCGCGAGCGCCGTCTGTCGCTGACGCGGCTCGGCGATTCGGCGCGCGTGCCGCGCAAGGATCTCGACGCTCAGAGGGCGCGCACAGACAAGATCGTCGCCGAGTTCTCGGAGTCGGTCCGGAGCGACAGCGTCAAGATGGCGGCCGACGACGTGCTCATGTCCCGCATCAACGAGACACTGCGGCGGCTGGACGGCCTGGGTGACATCCGCGCCGCCGTCGACAGCGGGCGGTTCGACCTGACCCGGGCCGATAGTGAATTCACCGACATCATCGACTCCTTCTACCATCTGTACGACTCGGTCGCCGAGCTCGACGACGCCGCCGTTGCCAAGGACGGCCGCACGTTCGGCAGGATGAGCCGAGCGCGTGAGCTCCTCGCACGGGAGGACGCGCTGCTCGCGGGCATCTTCGCGAAGGGGAGATTCAGCGAGCAGGATCACCAGCGGTTCACCGAACTTGTGGCGGTCCAGCGGTTCACCCTCGACGAAACCGTCGGGCAGTTGCCCCCGGCGGACCAGGCGGCGTACGAGAAGTGGCGCAAGTTGCCGCAGGTGACCACGCTGCGCAACCTGGAGGACCAGCTCACCCGATCCAGTCAGGCCGGTCGCCTCCCCTTCGTCACCGACGTGCAGTGGCGGGCCGCCTCCGAGCCCGCGCTGACAGGACTGCAGAAGATCATCAGCGACGGAGGCGAAAGGCTGGTGGATCGGGCCGGGGCGGTCGCCGTCGGCGTCTTCGTCCGACTGGCCCTGGCCGGCGGGCTCGGTCTGGTCGCGGTCATCGCGTCCATCATCCTGTCCATCACCACGGCCCGGGCCCTGGTCAGGCAGCTGGAGAAGCTGCGCACCGCCGCCATGGAGCTCGCCAACGAGCGGCTGCCCAGCGTGGTCGCCCGGCTCGCCCAGGGCGAGAAGGTCGACGTGGCCGCGGAGGCACCACCCCTGAAGTTCGGCGACGACGTGATCGGCCAGGTGGGCACGGCCTTCAACGCGGTCCAGGAGACCGCGATCAGGACAGCGGTCGAGGAGGCCCGGCTCCGGCAGAGCATCCGCGACATTCTGCTCAGCCTCGCCCGGCGTACGCAGTCGCTGGTCCACCGCCAGCTCACCCTGCTCGACGTGATGGAGCGGCGCGAGTCCGAGCCGTCCGAGCTGAAGGACCTGTTCCGGATCGACCACCTCGCCACCCGGATGCGCCGCAACGCCGAGAACCTCATCGTCCTGGCGGGCGCGTCGCCCGCGCGGGCCTGGCGCCGGTCGGTGCCGATGGTCGACGTCGTACGCGGCGCCCTCGCCGAGGTCGAGGACTACACGCGCGTCACCGTGCTCCCGATGGGGGAGACCGCCCTGTCCGGCCGGGCCGTCGGCGACGTGATCCACCTGCTCGCCGAGCTGATCGAGAACGCGGTGTCGTTCTCCCCGCCGTACACCACCGTGCAGATCGGCGGCCAGGCCGTGGCCAGCGGCTACGCCATCGAGATCGAGGATCGCGGCCTGGGGATGAGCGCAGAAGATCTGGCGGCGGCGAACGAGCGGATCGCCAACCCGCCGGAGTTCAACCTGTCGAGCACCGCGAGGCTCGGCCTCTACGTGGTGAGCAGGCTGGCCGAACGGCACGGCATCCGGGTCGCGCTCAAGGCATCGCCGTACGGCGGCACCACGGCGGTCGTGCTGCTGCCGCACGACCTGGTGACAGAGGGCGGGGAGGTCCTGTCCGACGGAGCGACGGATCACGGGCGCAGGTCCCTCCAGCCGGGGGGCGCCCGTGAGACGGCACTCGTCGGCGCGCCCGAGGTGTTCGCAGCACCAGTTCAGGAGGTGGTTTCCGTACCGACGAGCGTCCCAGAACCACCGCGGACCGAACCGCAGCCGAGTGAGCCGGTCGGTACCGAAGCGCCGAGGCCCGCGTCTCCGGCCTCGTTCACCCCCTCCGGCCTGCCGTTCCGGGTACCGCAGGCCAGCCTGGCGCCGGAACTGGCCGCCGGGCCGCAGTCGGTGCTCGACGGCGAGGATGATGAAGATCGTTCGCCGGAGGACATCAGAAAGATCATGGGCTCGTTCCAGTCGGGCACCAGGAAGGGCAGATCCGAGGCGGCGAAGCTGCTGGATGAAGGGCATGAAGGGAAGGACGACCAGTGACGCAGAAGACGGGCGCGTCCGCCGATTTGGCGTGGTTGCTCGATGATCTGGTCGATCGGGTCCGGGAGGCCGAGCACGGCATCGTCCTGTCCAGGGACGGTCTGCTGCTGGCCGCCTCGCGCGGCCTGCGCCTCGAGGACGCCGAGCATCTGTCCGCCGTGGCCTCCGGGCTGCAGAGCCTGGCGCGGGGGGTCGGCGAGCGGTTCAACGGCGGCACGGTCAGGCAGACCATCGTCGAGATGAAATCGGCCTACCTGCTCGTGACCGTGGCCGGTCAGGGCGCCTGCCTCGCCGTGCTGTGCAGCGGCGACGCGGACGTCGGCCTGGTGGCCTATGAGATGGCCATGCTCGTCGCCCGGGTGGGGCAGTACCTCACCTCACCGGCCAGAACGGTGACGAGAGAGGGGCACGGATGAGCGGACACGAGTGGGGCCCGGACGGTTGGAGTCCGGACGACGACCGGCTTCTCGACGCTCCCACCATCCGGCCGTACGTCATCGCACGCGGCCGGACGGAGGCGCAGGACCGATTCGATCTGATCTCGCTCGCCGTGACGATCAAACCCACGACCGGGCGCGAGGTCGGCCTCGATCCCGAACACCAGACGATCGTACGGCTGTGCCGCAGGCCGTTGTCGGTAGCGGAGATCGCGGCGCACATGGACCTGCCGGCCGGGATTGTCCGAGTCCTCCTCGGTGACCTGTTCGACCGGGGGTTCGTCGCCGTGCAGCAACCGCAGCCGGAGATGGACGTGCTGGACGAGAGAATGTACAAGGCGGTGCTCGATGGCCTTCGGGCGCTCTGACCAGCCCAAGATGCCCAAGGCGATCAAACTGCTGATCGCCGGCGGTTTCGGAGTGGGCAAGACCACGATGGTGGGCGCGGTCTCCGAGATCCGGCCCCTGCGGACGGAGGAGACCCTCACCGACCGCAGCGTGGGCATCGACGACCTGTCCGGTGTGGAGACCAAGGCGACCACCACCGTGGCGATGGACTTCGGCCGGATCAGCATCGGCGACGAGTTCATGCTGTATCTTTTCGGCACCCCCGGCCAGGAGCGGTTCTGGTTCGTGTGGGACGAGCTGGCCCGCGGGGCGCTCGGGGCGGTGGTGCTGGCGGACACGCGGCGCCTGGCGGACTGCTTCCCGTCCGTGGACTACTTCGAGCGGCGCGGCACCCCCTTCATCGTCGCGGTCAACTGTTTCGAGGGCGCCCCGGTGTTCGAGCTCGCCGAGGTGAAGCTGGCGCTCAACCTGGGTGAGGACATTCCGGTCCTGCTGTGCGACGCGCGCAAGCGCGAGTCGGGCAAGGAGGTCCTGATCACCCTGGTCAAGCACGCGTACGGCAAACGCCCCATGGCCACCGTGAAGTGATCGCCTGGCAGAGCTGAGATCAACCGCCCGAGTGGCGGACAAAGCAGACGAGCCCATGCCATCCTCGTGATGGTATGGGCTCTTTGTGTTATGTGTCCCCTTCGTCGACCGGTTCCGTAGACCTTCTGAAGCGAGACGAGTAACAGCTGCACAACAGCCGTTGATCTGGCGGTGCACCCACTGTAACGTCTGCCACATCGCAGAAACTATCGGACATGAGCCGAAAGTTTCGGAAATCCAGGAGGGAACCACCGTGAAGTTGAGTCGACGAGGCGCGGCGCTGTTCGCGGCGTCAGCGTTAATCTTGGGGGGCTGCGGCAGTACGGGGGACGACGCCGGCGACAGTAAGAGCGAAGCCGGCGGCCAGGTGACCGTCGAGTTCTGGAACATCTGGACCAACGAGCCGCTGAAGTCGTACGGCGCTCAGGCCATCAAGGATTTCGAGGCCAAGCACCCGAATATCAAGATCAAGAACGTCGCGATCGAGAACGACGCGTTCAAGCCCAAGTTGACCACGACCACCCAGTCGGGCAAGGCTCCGGACGTCTTCCAGAGCTGGGGCGGCGGCGTCCTCAAGCAGCAGGCCGATGCCGGGCTGGTGAAGGATCTCACCGCGGACACGGCCTCCTGGATCGGGCAGTTCACCCCCGCCGCGCTCGCGGCGTACCAGATCGACGGCAAGACCTACGCCATCCCGCACGACATCGGGATGGTCGGCTTCTGGTACAACAAGGCGCTGTTCAAGCAGGCCGGCATCGCCGGGCCGCCGCAGACCTGGTCGGAGTTCATCGACGACGTCAAGAAGCTGAAGGCGGCGGGCATCACCCCGATCTCCCTGGCGGGCAAGGCCAAGTGGCCGGGCCACTACTACTGGGCCTACCTCGCCATGCGGATCGGCGGCCTGGACGCGCTCAAGCAGGCCGGCGTCGACAACAACTTCACCGGGCCCGACTTCATCGCCGCCGGTCAGAAGGTGAAGGAACTGGCCGACCTCGACCCGTTCCAGAAGGGCTTCCTCGGCGCGGCGTACGACACCCCCGACGGCCAGGCGGCGACCATGGGCAACGGGAAGGCCGCCATGGAGCTGATGGGCCAGTGGGCGCCGTCCGTCCAGTCGTCGGCGGGCAAGGGCATCGGCGAGGACCTCGGGTTCTTCCCCTTCCCGACCGTTGAAGGCGGCAAGGGTGCGATCACCGAGGCCTTCGGCGGTGGCGGCGGCTTCGCCGTCGGCGCGGACGCGCCGGCCGAGGCGGTCGAGTTCCTCAAGTTCCTGACCGACAGCGTCGAACACCGCAAGGCGGTCGCGTCGGGTGGCGTCCTTCCGGTGCTGAAGGGCGAGGAGGACGAGGTCAAGGACCCGAACCTGTCCGTGGTCGCCAAGAACCTCGCGACGGCCACCGGGTTCCAGCTCTACCTCGACCAGGCGTATCCCCCGGCCGTGGGTCAGCAGGTCAACGACAGCGTGGCCGAGCTGATCGCCGGGACGAAGACGCCGGAAGAGGTGGCTCAGGCCATCACGGAGACGGCGAAGTCGGAGTAGCTGCCGCGTGAAGATGACAAGACCCCGGGGCCGGCAACGGCTCCGGGGGTTTACCACGATTGTCCTGTTCCTACTCCCCGCCCTGGTGCTGTTCGGCCTGCTGGTGCTGGCGCCGATCCTGGTCGCCATGTACACCAGCCTGTTCAAGTGGAACGGCCTGGGCGGCCCGCCGACCGAGTTCATCGGGCTCGACAACTTCACCAAGGCGTTCTCCGACGAGGTGTTCATCGGCGACCTGTGGCACGGCCTCGTCATCATCGGCCTGTCGCTGCTGGTCCAACTGCCGATGGCACTGGGCATCGCGCTGCTGCTCAACCAGCGAATGCCCGGGCGGGCCGTCTACCGGCTGGTGTTCTTCGCACCGTACATCGTGTCGGAGGCGATCACGGCCGTGCTGTTCGGCCTGATCATGCAGCCCGGTGACGACGGCCTGGCCAACCAGCTCCTGGGATTCTTCGGCATCCCCGGCGTGGAATGGTTCGCCGACCAGAAGATCGTGCTGATCTCGCTGTTCCTGGTGATGACGTGGAAGTACTTCGGCTTCCATATGATCATCTACATCGCGGGACGGCAGGGCATTCCACGGGAGCTGACCGAGGCCGCCCAGATCGACGGCGCGACCTCCTGGGAGGTGTTCCGCCATGTCACGTTGCCGCTGCTCGGGCCGACGATCCGCATCAGCGTGTTCCTGTCCGTCATCGGCGCGATCCAGCTC
>BCRI01000172.1 GCA_001552515.1 Sphaerimonospora mesophila NBRC 14179 = JCM 3151 | reverse complement strand
CCGACACGCCGCCGGAACTGCCCGCCGGAAAGAACTTGAGCACGGAGATGCCCGCTTCGAGGGCCGCCATGATCTCGGTGGCCGTGGTCGCCCCCGGCAGGACGAAAACGCCGAGCTCACGGCAGCGGCGTACGATCGCCGGGCTGAACCCGGGCGACACGATGAAACGGGCGCCGGCCTCCACGGCGGCGTCGACCTGCTCGACGGTGATCACGGTTCCGGCGCCGACCGTGACGCCGCCGTGTGCGGCCATCCGGGTGATCGCGGCGGCCGCGGCAGGCGTGCGGAAGGTGACCTCCGCGATCGGCAGGCCGCCTTCGACGAGTGCGTCGGCGAGCGGCGCGGCGGATTCCGCCTCGTCGAGAACCACGACGGGGACGAGACGATGCCGGCCCAGCGTTTCGGGCGTGACCATGATGTTCCTCTCTGGGAGTCGACTCTAGGAAGCGACGGTGATCAGGTGCGCCGGGACGTCGGCCTCGCCGGTGACGCCGAGTTGGGCGAGCGCGGCGACCCCGAGGACGGTGGCCTCGGGTTCGACGACGAAGCGCAGCCGGCGCTCGGTCGCTTCCTGGCGCAGGCGGCGCCAGGTGTCCCAGCCGGTCGCGACGCCGGCCACGGTGACGTCGGCGATCTCGGTCTCGCCGAGGCGGCCGAGCCGCGTGGTCGTGGTCTCGGCCTCGACGGCAAGGCCCTTGAGCAGGCTGGCCATCGCATGGCCGCGGGTGACGTCCATGGGCATGGCGGCGAGCCTGGCGCTGCGACGGTCGGCGTCGATCGACGCGGGTTCGACCTCGGCCATGACCTGGGCGAGCTCCGCCCACATGACCGCGTCGTCGACACCGGGATAGAGCAGGTCGCGCCAGGCCTGGTAGTACCGGCCGGAGGGGGTGGCGCGGTGCAGGAAACGCAGGCCGCCCGAGACGAACAGGCCGGTGTCGATGCCGGGCTCGACCTCGTCGGGCAGCCGGTCGAGCAGCAGCACCTGGGCTTCGGACGTGCCGGCCGAGACGTACACGTCACCGGCCCGTCGTACGCCCGACCCGAACGCGCCGCACATGTGGTCGTGCCCGCCCGCGACCACGGGCACGCCGGCCGGCAGCACCCCGGCGCCGGAGGTACGGCCGACCACGGTGCCGCTGTCGACCAGGTCGGGCAGCGCCAACGTGGTCAGGCCGATGTCGGGCAGCGCGTCCTGCCACAGGGCTCCCGCGCGGACGTCGAGCAGCCCGGTGCGGGAGGAATGGGACACGTTGAGGAAGACCGGGGCGGCGGGGTCGCCGAGCAGGTCGCGGGCGACGAAGTCGGCGAGCGAGGTGAAGGTGCGGGCCGCGGCCAGCTCGTCGGGCATGTGGCGGGCCAGCCAGAGGAGCTTGAAGATCGAAAACGTCTCGTCCGTATCGGCCCACGGCGTGCCGCGGCCGCCCGACGCAGCCTTGGCCTCCCGGCCGTGACCCGCGAACCACGCGGGCACCGGCGCGGTCACCGAGCCGTCGCCGGCCAGGAGGACGACCTCCTCGCCGACGGAGCCGACGCAGACACCGGCCAGGCGGTCGGTCCGCACCGCGGGATCGGCCGTCAACCGCGCGAGCAGCTCGGCGACCGCCAGGGCGACCCGACCGGCGTCCCGGCGCCCACCCCAGGGATCGTCCTGGACGACGGTGGGCGCGTGGCGCAGCGCGACCAGGCGGCCGGCCTCGGCGTCGTAACAGCCGACCTTCGTCCGCGTGGTGCCGATGTCGATGCCGATGAACTGACTCACGCGGCCCCCACCCCCGGAGTGCGCCGGACCACGGTCACCCGCCCGCGCAGTTCCGCGACCAGCTCGGGGTCGACATCGGGCGCGAGCGCGGCGGCGTTGGCCGCGCCCATCGCCGATGCCAGCGCGAGCGCCGATGCCGGGCGCTCGCCCCGGCCCAGCGCGACCGCCAGGCCGGCCAGGAACGAGTCGCCCGAGCCGGTCGCGTTCACGGTCTCCACGGCCGGGCTGTCCGCGGCCAGTTCTTCGGCCGCGTCGACCCAGACCGCCCCTTTCGCGCCGACGGTCACCACGAAGGTCGCCCCGGTTTCGCCGTGCAGTCCGCGCATCGCCGCCGCCGCCGCTTCGCCGTCCGGCAGAGCACGGTCGAGCACGCCGCCGAGCTCGTGGATGTTGGGCTTGACGATCAGCGTGCCCTCCCTCAGCGGCCGGGCCCGGACGTCGTCGATGACCCGGGCGAGCGACTCGCCGTGCGCGTCGACGAGCGCGATCGCCCCGTTCGCGAGCGCCAGGCGGGCGATCCCGGCGTGGAAGTCGGGCGCGCAGCCCGGCGGCAGGCTGCCCGTCGAGACGACCACGTCACCCGGGCGCACGAGGGCGGCGAGCTCGGAGGTGAGCCGTTCCTGCTCCAGGTCGGTCACGTGCGGCCCGCGTTCGTTGAACACTGTCGAGCGACCCGTGCTCTGCTCGATCACGACGGGCGTCACCCGGGTCTCGCCGGCGATCTCGACGTGCCGGTCGAGCACGCCGAGATCCTCGCAGCCCTGCCGGATCAGCCGGCCCACCGCGCCGCCGACGAAGCCGTGCGCCGTCACGGTCGCGCCGAGGCGACGCGCGCCCCTGCAGACGATCATGCCCTTGCCGCCGGCGAGGCTGTGCACCGCCGAGACCCGGTGGACCTCGTACGGCTGGAGCCTCGCCACGACCTGGAGCCGGTCGAGCGCCGGGTTGGGACAGACGACGTGCAGCGTGAAGTCCGGCATGGAACTACAGTGCCTCGATCTGGTAGAGAGCGCAGAGCTCCTCGTCGCTCGCGCCCAGCACCTCTTCCTCACGCTCGCGGAAGGTCTGGGCGGTGACGCGCACCAGCTCGTCGAGCCGTTCGGAGTCCGGCGGCAGGTTCATCGCGGCGTAGGGGTTGCCGCCGGCCCCGAGCGGCTCGGCCGAGCAGTAGTTGTCGCCGCGCTGGTAGCCGATGGCGTACAGCGCCATGATGACCACGTCGAGGTCCAGCAGGCCGTGCCCGAGGGCGCGCCGGTTGGTGTCGGCCAGATGCAGGTTCAGCATGCGGTGCCCGTGGTCGAGGATCGTCGCCCCGATGTGCAGCTCGCCGCTGAGCATGTGGTAGAGGTCGCCGTTGATGTGCGCGATCGCCGGGTGGTCGACCAGGTCGAGCAGGCGCAGCGCCTGCTCGAACGTGTGCACCACGCTGGTCTCCTCGGGCCGGATGGGCTCGACGGCGCCGCGGATGCCCGCTGCGGCGAAGTCGTCGGCCACCAGCCGCATGGTCTGGGCCGAGCGCTCCGTCTCGTAGGAGTCGAACGGGGTGGGCCGGCCGACAGAGCCGGCGCCGAACAGCAGGTAGGAGCCGCCCACCGCCTTGGCGAACGTCGCCTGGCGCCGGAAGTATTCGATGGCGCGGGCCCGGACGTGCGGCAGGTTGTGCGCGAACTCCTGCTGCGGCGTCACCATCCCGCAGATGCCGGAGACGGTGATGCCGTGGTCGCCGAGCACCCGGAGGGTCTCCTCCGGCCGGTAGCCGAGGTCTTCCGAGTAGAGGTTGCCGTGCAGCTCGATGTAGCGCACGCCGTACTTCTCCAGCCGCGCCGCCGAGACCGCGAGATCCTCGGTGCCGAACCCCCAGTTGCTCCACCCCAGCTTGAGGCGCGGCTCGTCGGCTGCGTGGCCGCGCCGTGCCTCGATGAAGGCTCGGACCACGCGCTGGTCGTGAACTCGGAACGGTTGGGGCCTCATGGTGGTGCATCCGTCCTTTCTTCTGACGCGGCGAAGGCGCGTTCTGCTCTCGGATCGGCTCTCGGGTCGGGTTTCGTACGACTCACGTGCAGGCGGGTTTCGTACGGCTCTCGGTCGGGTGGTCTCGTACGGCTCTCGCGCGGGCCTCTGTTCAGGCTCGCGTGCGGGCGAGGAGCCGCCGGCGGAGGGAACTCAGGCTGAGATGCCGGAGATTGCCCTGGCGTGCCTGGTCGAACAGGGCGGCCAGGACGATGACCAGGCCGATGCTGAGCTGCTGCAGGAACGGCGACAGGGCCAGCAGGATGAACGCGTTGCGCAGCACGCCGAGCAGACAGGCGCCGAGGAAGGCGCCGACGATCGATCCGCGGCCGCCGGAGAGGCTGGCGCCGCCGATCACGGCCGCCGCGATGACGTCCAGCTCATATCCGGTTCCGGCCTGCGCCTCCGCCACGCCCACCTGGGTGGAGAAGATGATCCCCGCGAGGCCGGCCAGCGTGCCGATCAGCACGAACGTGAGGATTCGGGTGCGGGCCACCGGGATGCCGCCGGTACGCGCTGCCGCGTCGTTGTCGCCGATCGCCGTGACCCGCAGGCCGAAGATCGTCCGGGTGAGCAGGAGCTGGCCGATGATCACCAGTGCGATGAAGATGATGACGCTGACCGGGATGCCGCCGAGGACGCGGCCCTGACCGATGAACGACAGCTCGGGCGGCATGGTCTGCGGCAGACCCCCGGTGATGAGCTGGGTGAGGCCCCGCGCGATCGACAGCATGCCGAGGGTGACGATGAACGAGCTGACCCGCCCGATCACCACCACGGTGCCGACGGCGAGGCCGCACGCGGCTCCCACGCCGACGCCGACGGCCATCGCCACCCAGGGATCGGCTCCGCTGCCGTAGACCGAGCCGGCGGTGACCGCCGACAGCGCCAGCACCGAGCCGACCGAAAGGTCGATCTCCTTGGCGATCAGCACGAACGTCTGGCCGACGGCGATGACGCCGACCACCACGACCGTCTGCAGGACGTTGTAGAGGTTGTCCTTCCTCAGGAAACTGTCGTTGGCCAGGCTCACCAGCAGGCCGAGCACGATGATGACGCCGAGCAGGCCCGCTTCCTGGCGCTTGACGACCGACAGGGGGACGTCCATCCAGGAGCGCTTCCGGGCCCGCCCGGAGACGGTGGAGGCACTCATCTTCATCCTTCGGTTGAGCCCATGGCCGCGGCGACGATGGGCTGGGGTCCGGCGTTGTTGGGGGCGTCGAGGGCGATCCGCCCTCGACGGATGACGACGACACGGTCGGCGAGTTCGACGATCTCCTCGAGTTCGGAGGAGATGAACCACACCGCGAGTCCCTCCGTACGGGCGAGCTCCCGCAGCGTCGCGTAGATCTCGGCCTTGGTGCCGACGTCGACGCCACGGGTCGGTTCGTCCAGGATCAGGACCTTCGGTTTGGCGGCGAGGGCCCGCGCGAGCAGCACCTTCTGCTGGTTGCCGCCGGACAGTGAGGTGATGAGCGCGCCGGTCGAGGCGGTTTTGACGCCGAATCGCCGGGTGAGCTCGCGGGCCTTCGCATCGGCACGGCGGGGAGAGACCCAGCCCAGTCTGCCCAGGGTCGACAGGATTCGTACGGTGAGGTTGTAGCCGACGCTCTGGGAGTGGAACACCTCGGTGCGGCGCTCCTCTGCGACGTAGGCGATGCCGAACTTCTGGGCCCGTCCCGGCCCGGAGATCCGCACCCGGCGGCCGCCGACGCTGATGCTCCCGCGCGCGACCGGGCGCACCCCGATGACCGCCTCGGCGATCTCGGTGCGGCCCGCGCCGACGAGCCCGGCCATGCCGACGATCTCACCGCGGCGCACGGTGAAGTCGATGTCGGTGAAGCCCTCGCCGGTCAGACCGTTGAGATCGAGCGCGACCTCGGCCTGCTCGGCGGTGCCCCGGCGGTCGGCCATGACCTCCGCGACGACCGCGCGCTTGCGATCGCCGGCCATCAGGGCGACGGCGCGCTTCTCGTCGATCTCGTCGGGTGGACCGGCCGCCACGAACGTGCCGTCCCTCAGCACGATCACGTGGTCGACGATCGAGTAGACCTCCGCCAGGCGGTGGCTGACCAGCACGACCGCGACGCCGTCGCGGCGCAGCCGCTTCACCACCGCGAACAGCCGCTCGGACTCCTCGTGGGTGAGGCTGGAGTTGGGTTCGTCGAGGAAGAGGACCTTGGGCCGGCGCGACAGCGCCCGGACGATGTCGACCATCTGGCGCGCGGCGGCCGACAGCTCCCGGCACGGCGTCGACGGGTCGGGCAGATAGTCGGTCATCTGCAGCCGGTCGAGCAGTTCACGCGCCCGTTGGACGTTGTCCTTCCGGCGTGCGATGGCGTAGCCGGGGCGCTCGCCGAGGTCGTAGAGGAAGAGGTTGTCGGCGACGGTCAGTTCGCTGATGAGCAGCGGCTCCTGGTGGACGACGACGACACCGGCGGCGATCGCCTCGAGGGGCGAACCGAAGCCGACGTCCTCGCCGTCGAGCCGGAGCCGGCCGCTGTCGGGCTGCATCTCCCCGGAGCACAGGCGGATGAGGGTGGACTTGCCGGCGCCGTTCTCACCGAGGAGCCCGGTGACCTGGCCGGCCGGGAAGGCGAGCGACACGTCGCGCAGCGCCTTGACGGCGCCGAACGACTTCGCCAGGCCGACGACCGAGAGGGCCGCCGGCCCGGCGTTGCCAACCTGGGCAGAGGTCGTCATGGAGTGGGGATCTTTCCGTCAGGAGGTGCCCAGCGTGCCGAGCGGCAACGCCGACGGGTCGTGCTGTGCCAGGTTCTCCTTGGTGACGAAGGGGGCGTTGGCCTCCTGCGTCACCGAGTCGGGGTTCTTGCCCGTCACGGCCGCGTTGAACAGCTCGATCGCCACGTTGTACCCCTGTCCGAAGGCGTCCTGGCCGATCACGCCGTACATCGACCCGTTCTTGATCGCGTCGATGTTCTCCTTGGTGATGTCGAAGCCGATCACCTTGACCGTGTCCTGCTTGCCCGCGGCGGCGACCGCCTGGGCGGCGCCGAAGGGGCCTCCCGCGGTGGCGTAGATGCCGACGAGGTCGGTGTTGGACTGCAGGAAGTTCTGTGCCGCGGTGAAGGTGTTCGACGCGGAGTCCTTGGCCTCGACGCCCTCGCCCACCGGCGTCAGGTTCGAGCCCTTGAGCCCGTCGATGAAGCCCTTGCGCCGCTGCTCGGAGCCGGGGGCGGTGAACTGGCTGACGATGATGCCCACCTTGCCGGCCTTGCCGCCGGTGGCCTTGATCATCTCTTCGGCCGCGGTCTGGCCCGCCTTGTACTGCTCCTGGGCGTAGTTGACGGTGCCGCCGGAGTCGGCGACGCAGTCGAAGAGGGTGTTGTAGGCGCCCATCTTGACGCCCTTGGCGGACAGGTTCTTGATGTCGGCGCAGTTGCCCTCTCCGGCGATGAAGAACCCGATGCCCTTGTAGCCCTGGGACTCGGCGCCGCGGATGGCACTGGAGACCGTCTGGACGTCGATGTTGTCTCCGGCGACGATCCAGTCGACCTTGCCGTTCCGAGAGGAGAGCACGCCGTCGGCGTAGTCGGCGCCGGCCTTCACCGAGACCCAGTAGGGGTTGTTGGCGAAACCGATCATGGCGATCTTGGTCTCGGCGTCCGGCTTCTGGTCGGTCGGGACGGGCCGGCCCTCGATCGGCTGGCTGGCCGCGCTGTCGGCGGCCGCGCCGGCGTTGCCGCCGTCGCCGTTGTCGGAGCCGCAGGCCGTCGCGAACAGTGTGGCGGCCAGCAGCGCGGCGGTGCCGCCGGCGAGAGTCCTGAGTCGGGGGCGTGATCTCATGTTTCCTCCAAGGTGACGCCTGGGGGCGGGAGTGGCCGGAAGCGGCCGTCGTCGGGTGAAGTCAGGTGTCGACAAGCCGGACCTCCGTGCCGTGCGCGCGCAGGTCCTCGACCGTCGCGTCGTCGATTCCGCTGTCGGTGACGATGAGGTCGATGTCCTCGATCGCGCCGTACCGGCAGGTGGCCTGCATGCCGAACTTGGTGTGGTCGGTCATGAGCACCGTCTTGTTCGCCGAGGCGAGGATCGCCGCCTTGACCGCGGCCTCGCCGGGGTCGGGCGTCGACAGCCCCCACACGCCGTCGACGGCGTTGGCGCCGACGAACGCGACGTCGAAGCGCAGCCGGCCGAGGCGCTCGAGCGCCCAGGTGTCGACCTCGGCGTAGCTGGCCGGGCGCACCCGGCCGCCGATGGTCATGACCGTAGAGCACGCCAGGTCGGCCAGTTCGAGCGCGATCTGCAGTGCGTTGGTGACGATGAGCAGGTCGCCACGGCCGGGGAGAAGCCGGGCGAGGTGACCGGTGGTCGACCCGGCCTCAATGAAGATCGCGCCATAGGGCGGGATCTCGGCGGCGGCGGCGCGCGCGATGGCGGCCTTCTCCTCGCGCCGCTCGGATATGCGGCTGGAGACGCGTCCCTCGACGGCCGATTTCGCGCCGGCGACCGCGCCGCCGCGTACGCGGCGCAGGGCCCCCGACTCCTCCAGTGCGGACAGGTCGCGCCGGATGGTCTCGACGTTGACGGCGAACCGGCTCGACAGCTCGGTCGCGTCCACCCGTCCCACGGAGCGCAGGAGGTCGACGATTTCCCGACGGCGGGCCGACACGTCCATCGCGACTGCTCCTTTCGTCGAGCGCTGTGGGTTCCCACGCCCTTGACCACGTCTTACGTGGCAAGACATCCAATTCGAGGAGCAACACTACATACGGGGGAGATGTCAACGGGTGTGCTTCCAAACGTTACACAGGCAACATGGTCGCGGTCGCATCGCCCACCGTTCGATTCGGACACAAAGCTATAGAGGGGCAGATAGATCCAGCAGGACGGGTGCGCCTGTCGGGATCTTCTGGAGCGTCGCTACATGTGATCGGCGTGCGGTCGGCCGAGGATGACAAGCTTTTGTAATTCTGCTACAACGATGATGAGAAGTGCGCAGTCCGCGCTACCGGCGAGAAGAAGGAGCAGGGTGTCCGAGCCGCTGCCAGGACCGGGTCTGGTCATCACACCGGAAGGGTTGAGGGGCCGCACCGGCCGTTACGAGAAGAGGCTGTCCGATCTCGACGGCCTGTTCGCCGACGCCGAGGCGTTCGCGGCACGACTGGAGCGTGAAGCCGACCGGGTGATCTACCACGTCGACGAGTTCCGTCCCTCGACCGAGACAGGCGACCTCATCACCGGCATCTCCACGCTGTCGCCCGGCCGTGTCGGCGCGGAGTTCCACATGACCCGCGGTCACATCCACGCCAAGCACGACCGCACCGAGATCTACCACTGTCTGTCCGGCCACGGGCTGATGCTGATGGAGACCCTCGACGGCCAGACCGTCGTGACCGAGCTGCGCCCCGGCGTCGTCGCCTACGTCCCGCCGGTCCACATCCACCGCAGCGTCAACGTCGGCGACGAGGACCTGGTCACCCTGTTCTGCTATCCGGCGGACGCGGGCCAGGACTACGAGATCATCGCCCGTTCCAGGGGCATGCGGCACCATGTGGTCGCCGAGGCCGGGGGCTGGCGGCTTGAGGAGAACCCCGGTTATGTCCCCCGTTGAGCTCACCGGGCACGCGCTGGCCCGCATGGTCGACATCAGCGCGGTACAGGCCCGGCATGGGCGTGCCGACGTGGTCGAGCTGGCCCGCCACGCACTGGCCGGCGACTTCATCGCCGCGCATGTGCTGCCCTCCTGGCTGCCCGTGCTGCGCGCGTTGCTCGACGGGTCGACCACGAACGCCGGATCGCCCGTGGGCTTCCCCTCCGGCGGCTCGGCCACCGAGGTGAAGGTCGCCGAGGCCCGCTGGCTGCTCGACGCCGGCGTGCAGGAGATGGACGTCGTCATGAACATCGGACTGGTCCGGTCCGGCGAGACGGCCGCGGCCGCGCGCGACGTCGCCGCCGTGCTCGCCGCGGTCGGCGGCCGGGTGCCGGTCAAGGTGATCCTCGAGGTCGGCCTGCTGGACGAGCGCCAGATCCGCGAGGCCGCGCGTGCGGCGGTCGAAGCGGGCGCGGAATCGCTGAAGACCGGTACGGGCTGGCAGGGCGTGGCGACCACCCCCGAGCATGTTCGCCTGATCCGCGAGGTCGCCGGGGACCGGGAGATCAAAGCCTCCGGCGGCATCCGGTCGCTGGAGCAGGTACGGGCACTGCTCGACGCCGGTGCGACCCGGTTCGGCATCAACACCGCTCACGCCGTACGGCTGGTCGCCGAAGCGAGCGGGGCCGAGACGGGAGGGGGTGGGCGGTGACCCTCGGTGATCTGCGGCCGGCCGAGCGGCCGACCATGTACTTCATCGGCGTCACCACCGGCTCGTCGGCGATCCACCGCGTGTTCGCCGCGTGGCGTCCCCTGCTGGGCCTGGAGGACGTCGACCTGGTGGGCGTCGACATCCCGGTCGGGGCCGAGCCGGAGGCCTACCGCCGCGTCGTCGAGCACCTGCGCGACGACCCGCTGTCGCGCGGCGCGCTGGTGACCACGCACAAGCTCGACCTGTACGCCGCCTGCCGCGGCCTGCTGCGGCGGGTCGACGACGATGCCGCCCGGCTGCACGAGGTCAGCGCCCTGGTGGCACGCGACGGCCGGATCGACGGGTTGGCGCTCGACACGATCACCAGCAAGCTGTCGCTGCACGCCATCGTCCCGCGGCTGGCCGGCCGTGACGTGCTCGTCATGGGCGCCGGCGGCGCGGCCCTCGCACTGTGCGACTACTTCGCCCATCGGGCCGCCGACGAAGCGCCGGGGCGGGTCGTCGTCACCGATATCGCCGAGGACCGGCTCGCCGCCATCGCCGCCGCGACGGAGGGCGGCGACGGCGAGATCACTTGGCGGATGCATCACCTCGGGCGTGGTGAGGCGCACGACGCGCTGCTGGCCGACCTCGCTCCGGGCGCGCTCGTCGTCAACGCCACCGGCATGGGCAAGGACCGTCCCGGTTCGCCGCTCAGCGACGCGGCCGTCTTCCCGCGCGGCGCCTACGTCTGGGACTTCAACTACCGGGGGGAGCTCGGGTTCCTGCGGCGGGCACGCGCCAGGGCGGAGGCCGACGGGCTCACGATCGAAGACGGCTGGCGCTACTTCGTGCACGGCTGGACGCGGGTGATCGACGCCGTCTTCGACCTCGGCATCCCCACCTCGGGGCCGGGCTTCGAGCGGCTGTACACGGCCGCGCTGGAGGTCCGGTGACGATGCGGGCGCTGTGGCTGGGACAGGCCGGTTTCCTGCTCACCTCCCCAGCCGGCCGTACGGCCGAGGAGGGGGAGCAGCACCTGCTCATCGACCCCTACCTTTCGGACTCACTGGCCCGCAAGTACAAGGGCACGATCTTCCCGCACGTCCGGATGCGCCCGGCCCCGGTCGCCGTGAACGAGCTGCCGCCGCTGCGTGCGGTGCTCTGCTCGCACGCCCACACCGACCACATGGACCCCGACACCCTGGCACCGCTCATGGCGGCCCAGCCGCACCTGCGGCTGGCCTGCCCTCGCGCGGTCCTGGACGAGGCGCTGCGCCGTTCGGCGGCCTCGCCGTCGCGGCTCGACCCGCTCGCCGACGGCGAGAGCGTGGCCTACGGGCCCTTCACGGTCACCGCTGTGCCGTCCGCGCACGAGGAGCGGGTCGTCGACGAGCACGGCGACGACCGCTACCTCGGTTACGTCGTCGACGTGGGCGGCACCCGCGTCTACCACTCGGGTGACTGCGCGCCGTGGGACGGTCTGGCCGAACGGCTCAGCGGCCTCGACATCGACGTCGCCCTGCTGCCGGTCAACGGCCGCGACGCCCGGCGGCTGGCCAACGGCGTCCCCGGCAACTTCGATTTCGCCGAGGCCGTCGAGCTGTGCGCGCTCTCCGGCATCGAAACCCTGGTGCCGCATCATTGGGGGATGTTCGACTTCAACACCGCCGATCCCGCCGCTTTCGACCTGGATTTCGCCGGTCGCCA
>BCRI01000171.1 GCA_001552515.1 Sphaerimonospora mesophila NBRC 14179 = JCM 3151 | reverse complement strand
GTCCAGTCGCGGCATCATCACATCCAGCGTGATCACGTCCGGGTCGACCTCGGCCACGCGATCAAGGCAGTTCTGCCCGTCGTAGGCGGTCTCGACCTCGAACCCCTCCAGTGTCAGGTTGACCGCGATGAGCTGGCGGATGACCTCGTCGTCGTCCACCACCAGCACTCGCCCGATAATCTCGCCCACAGCCGCAAAGTTAACCTCCCGCGAGGGGGTCCCGTGCCGGTTTCGTGGATCTCCGGCCACGGTGGCGCCTCGCCGCCCAACAGTGTGACGAGACACCCCCGAGGACTGGTAGCCTTATGAAGCGGTCAAGCCCCCTTAGCTCAGGGGATAGAGCACCGGCCTCCGGAGCCGGGTGCGCAGGTTCGAATCCTGCAGGGGGCACCAGAAGATCTGCGCTACGGGCATCCATCCCATCTCGGGACAGAGGGTGCCCGTTTTTCCGTTCTGCGGAATGGATTGCCGGACTGCCATCGGAGGTCGAGGCCATAGGCGACCGGTCTGCTCACGATCACCCGCTCCGATGACGGATTCGATCATGAATGCGTGACCTCTCGCTCAGGCTGACGATGTCACTGATCGTGTCGCTGTCCAGCGTGATCCGGATCAGGGCGATGTTCGTGCGGGCGTCATAGCGGACCCTCCAAATGGAAGACTTCGAACAGCTCGCGCCGGAGTTCCGCAGGAGCGTCGGCGAGGTCGGCGGCCAGGAGAGTGAGCCGGTCGTGCTCAAGGTCTGCGAGGCTCTCGGTCGGCGAGCATGGCGCTCAGTGTCAGAAGAGCGTGGGTGCAGGTACCGGCGCCATTGCGGTCAGCAGTGACGGGTAGCGGACAAGGGAGCATCGGTGACGGGCATTTGGCATGACGAAGGAAATAGGCTGGTACCTCTTCCCGCGCAGCCGTACGCGAACGAGCAGGCGCTTCACAACAGCATCGAACGCGCTCCCGCGATGCTGCCGCTTCCCGGTCAGCCACGACTGGTGATCCTGGGTCGGGAGGTGCAGCTCGGCAATGGCTACGCCGATCTCGTGGCCGTGGACGCCGATAGCGGGCGACCAGTGGTCATCGAGGTGAAACTCGCCGCAAATTCGGATCGGAGAACCGTCTTCGCGCAGGTACTCGGCTACGCGTCCTATATTTTCCGGCTGTCGGCGACCGCGTTCGAAGAGCTGATGCAGCCTCATGTGACCGAACGCGGACACGCCACCGTCGCCGATGCGGTGGCCGCGGAGGTCGGTGATGGATCATTCGACATCGAGACCTTTCGCAACGGCATGGCTGAGGAATTCGAGAAGGGGAATGTCCGCTGCGTTGTGGTCCTCGACGCCGCGCCGACCGACTTGATCGAGCTCGCCGGGTATCTGCAGACCGTCACCAACGATCGCCTGGATATCGATCTGGTGACGGTGATGGCCTACGACGTGCGTGGCAGCCGGGTGCTCGTCCCACAACTGGTCGAGCCGGAGCGCGCTCTGGCGGCCTCGGTTTCGCCCTCGAGGATTCAACGGGAGGCCAGGCCGACTTCGGGATCGGCTTCCTTCCGCGACAGCATCGACAGCGCCGATCCCTCCCATCGCGAGTTGCTCCGCCGGCTGTGTGACTGGGCAGAGCGATTGCAGTCAGACAATCTGGCCACCCTCTTCACCACCGTGGGCAAGGGCCGCTGGATCCTCAATCCGCGTCTTCCCGGTCAGAGCCGTGGGATGTTCACGATCTGGAACGACGGAGGCGCCTATGTCAGCCCGCAGCGCACTGTCATCGAAGCCGAGGCGCCGAACACACTTGCTCTCCTGGACGAACGGCTTCCCGGCCAGATCGGTCAGAACAACTACCTGAAGTGCGACATCAGCGACGAGGTGCTCGCGCTCCTGAGGAGTGCCTACGAGGAATCCACCAATCGCAAAGCTGTCTAGTGGCGCGGTCGGCGGCGTTCGATGCCGATACGCTCTGCCGGACGCGGCGGTGTGCCCGAACTACTGCTCTCCCAGTCGGCGCCGCATCTCGGCCAGCTCGGCTTTGAGCCGGGCGACCTCCTGCTCCAGTTGCAGGATGCGGCGGATCGCGTTCAGCGTCATCCCCTCGTCGACGAGCACCGTGACGTACTGCACCTGGGTGATGTCGTACCGCGAATAGCGGCGCTGCCCTCCAGGGGACCTCTGGGGACGTACGACCTCGTACTCGTCGAGGCGTCGCAGGAACGCCTGCTGCACCTCCAGCATCGCGGCGACCTGGCCGACCGAGTACAGCGGTGCGCGCTCGTCGTCGAAAGGGAGAGAAGGCATCGGCACCTCCGTCAACGAGGCAGGGCCGGTGCTGGACAGGCACCGGCCCTGCCATCGGGACCCGTATGGGACAAGGGACCGTCGATCCCGGTCAGCGCGTGATCGCCTTGGCGCCCGAGCCGCGCACTTCGATCTTGCGCGGCTTGGCCGTGTCCGTCACCGGGATGCGCAGGGTCAACACGCCGTTTTCGTAGTCGGCCTGGATCCGCTCGCTGTCCAGGTGTTCCGACAGGTAGATGCGGCGGGTGAACCGGCCCATCCGGCGTTCCCGTACGAACGGCCGGTCGTCGTCGGTGAGCTCCTCCTCGCGGTGCGCGCCGACGCTGAGCACCCCGCGGTCCACGGTGACCTCGATGCCGGCCGGGTCGATCCCGGGAAGGTCGAACCGCAGGACCACCTCGTCCTCGCGGCGGATGCCGTCCATCGGCATGACGTCCTGGCCGCCTCCGGCCGTGCTGAAGGCCGCGCGGGCGATTCGGTCGAACTGGCGCTCGAACTCCTGCATGAACGGGTCGATCGAGGTGAGAAGCATGCCGCGAACCTCCTCCATGATGTGTGTCACCTTGGAAGAAACTTCCTACTACAGTTATAAGTTACTTCCATCCGGATTGCAAGAGGCACCATCTCGGGCGTACGGGAGATCCGACGGTCTCCGCAGGACATGCGGCGGCGGCCGACCGGAACGACGGGGTTAACGGACGGCGCAGCGGGCACGGCCACTACTCAGGCAGCGCGCTGTCCGCGGACCGCCGGGCTCTCGTACCGGCTTCTCGACTCGACGGGATCGGCACCGCCATGAGCTCACGGATCACCGACGCCCCGGGAACGCTTCTGAAGACGGCGCCGGCGGTGGGCGCCGCCACGCCCACCGGCAGGTGGGCCGCCGACCCCGGCTCGGCCTGGTATCGGCGGTTGCGCAAGCCCCCGTGGCAGCCGCCCGAACGGGCCTTCGGCCTGGTCTGGACCTCCTGTGGCGGCCAAACCGGACGATGCCCGCGGTGACCCGCGGCGACCAGGTGATCGGTGCTCAGGGGGTGATTCACGTGCTCCGCTGTCTGGTGACCGGGGCGACGGGCTACATCGGCGGCAGGTTGGTGCCGGAGCTGCTCGACGCCGGCCACGCCGTACGCTGCATGGCCCGCACTCCCCGCCGGCTCCGTGACCACGACTGGCACGACCGCGTGGAGATCGGCAAGGCCGACGCCACGGAGTACGCCGAGACCAGGGCCGCCCTCGATGGTGTCGACGTCGCCTACTACCTGATCCACACCATGGGCTCGGCGGGCGACTTCGCCAGCAAGGACCACACGGCGGCGACGACCTTCGCCGCCGCGGCCGAAGACGCTGGGGTGGGCCGCATCGTCTACCTCGGCGGCCTCACCCCGGTGAGCGGGCCCTCACCGCACATGCGCTCCAGAGGCGAGGTGGCGCGGATCCTGCTCGGCTCCGGCGTCCCCACGGCGGTGCTCCGCGCCGCGGTGATCATCGGCTCGGGATCGGCGTCGTTCGAGATGCTGCGCCACCTCACCGAGCGGCTGCCCGCAATGACCACCCCCGCCTGGGTGCGCACCCGGACCCAGCCGATCGCGATCCGTGACGTGCTGCGCTACCTCGTGGGATGCGCCGACCTGCCGAAGGAGGTGCATCGGGAGTTCGACATCGGCGGCCCCGACATCCTGACTTATCAGGACATGATGCGGAGGTACGCCGCCGTCGCAGGGCTGCCGCCCCGGCTGATCATCCCGCTGCCCGTGCTGACTCCACGCCTGGCCAGCTACTGGGTGGGGTTCGTCACCCCGGTCCCCGCGAACGTCGCCCGCCCACTGGTGGAGTCGCTCCGCAACGAGACGGTCTGCCGGGAGCACGACATCGCCCGTTACGTTCCGGACCCGCCCGAGGGGTTGATCGGGTTCGAGCACGCCGTACGGCTCGCCCTCCGCCGCATAAAGGAGGCCGACGTGGCCACCCGCTGGTCGTCGGCGTCCACGCCCGGAGCCCCGAGCGATCCGCTGCCCGGCGACCCCGACTGGGCCGGCGGCGACCTTTACGTGGACGAGCGGCACCGCCCCGTCGACACCCCATCCGAACACCTGTGGCGGGTGATCGAGGGCATCGGCGGGGACAACGGGTGGTACTCCCTGCCCGTCGCCTGGCGGATCCGCGGCTTCCTCGACCGTCTCCTGGGGGGCGTCGGCCTGCGCAGAGGGCGGCGCGATCCCTACCGGCTCCGCGTCGGCGACGCCCTCGACTTCTGGCGGGTGGAGGAGATCGTGCCCGGCTCCCTGCTGCGGCTGCGTGCCGAGATGCGGCTGCCGGGACTGGCCTGGCTGGAGCTGACCTGTCGCCGGGCCGACGGGCGCAGCGTGTACGGCCAGCGGGCGATCTTCCATCCGCACGGCCTGCTCGGCCACCTGTACTGGTGGAGCATCACCCCGTTCCACGGACTGATCTTCGGCCGCATGCCGGGGAACATCGCCGAAGCCGCCCGGCGGATCGGACACGCGGCCACGCCTCCCGCCGACCAGGGCGGACAACGCAGAAAAGGGCGGGACTCCGGTTTCACGGAGTCCCGCCCGTTCTCTCGATGACGCCCGCGCGTCGCGGACCATGCCGTCGGCGACATGACCACCGACCGCGAGCGGCCCGATCGGCCCGATGGATCACAGACGCATTAGTCTGATTTCCGGGACGACTCGGGCGGAGGTGCGGACGCGGATGAGTGAGACCGATCCGCACATCCACGTCGAGCAGAAGGTGATGCGGGCAGGTGCCGCATTCCGCAACCTGATCGCATCGTCGTTGGGGCGCGCGCCCGACGCGCCGAGCGTCGTCGTCACCGGTTGCGGACTCGAGGTGCCCTACGCGATGACCTCGCCTCGGCCGGAGAGCGTCACCTGCCTCGCCTGCCGGGAGCACGCCCACCGGGAGCATCTGCGCTACGCCGAGCAGGTCGAGCGCCTGAGCCGGATGCCCGGCGCGCCCGTCACCGGCGACCAGGCGGCCAAGGCCGCGCGATGGGCCCGGGACCTCGCGAAGAGGTTCTCAGGCTAGCGCGGCCGCCGACGGGCCTCAGCGGACACATCCCCCGCCGAAGACCGCCATCGCGGGACCCGCGTCGATCTCGATCAGCCGGGACGGCGACGCGCCGAGCACGGCCAGCGCACCGGTCGTGCGGCCGAGTTCCATCCCCTCCGGCCCCCGCAGGGTCCACATGGCGACCTCCTCCAGCGGATCGGCGCGCGCCGCCCGGTCTCGTCCGGCCCAGTGGAGCAGCCGCGGCCGATCGGCCGGGCCGGACACGGTGAGCGCTCGCATGGGCACCCGCAGTCCGTCTCCGGTGGCCTTGAGCACCGCCTCCTTCCTGGTCCAGTACGTCACGAGCGCGGCCCGTCGCTCCCGCTCCGGCAGCCGGCCGTACGCCTCCGCCTCCTCCGGCCCGAGGATCTTTCCGGCCAGCAGGTCGCAGTCGACGAGGCGGGCTCCGTCCTCGACGTCCACCCCGACCCGGCCGTCCCAGGTGACGGCGCAGACGACGTGCGCTCCCGCGTGCGTCAGGGAGATCTCCGGCGTGCCGCTCCCCGCGATCCGCGGCTTTCCGTGCGGTCCGCCGCAGTCAGGGCAGTCCCGTACGAGCCGCACGTCCGCCGGCGCCACGCCGAGGTGACGGGCCGACGCCACCCGCATCAGCGCACAGCCCACCGCGAACCGGTCGCGTGCCTCCGGCCTGCGCATCGCGCCGTACCGGTCGCGCTCCGCTTCGCTCATGAGTCCGGTCACGAGGTCACGGTGGGTGACGGCGGAGTCCGTCCCGGCCCACCACACCCACACCTCCCCCCGGCCCGGCCCGGCCGGGGGCCGTACGGACGGCTCCGCCCGGCCCGGCGTCTCCCGCACGCCAGGCCGGGCGATGATCGGTGGGGTGGCCGGGTTCACGCCGCGGCGACGCCGGGGAGCACGGCCAGGGCGCCCGGCTCGCTGTCCTCGATGTAGTCGGACAGCGCGCTGTACTTCTCCCTGAGCCGGCGCTTGAGTACCTTGCCCGTCACGCCGACGGGGAGCGAGTCGGCGACCTCCAGCATCGTGAGGCGCGGATATCCGGCCTCCTGCAGCACCTCGTTCGCCTGCCTGAGCAGCTTCAGCGGGTCGATGCCCTTGGTCTCGGAGGTGATGACGGCCACGGCCACGGTCTCACCGTCGAGGTCGCCGGCGACGACCGCGCAGTCGCGGACGTCCGGTACGTCGCTGAGGATGGCCTCCTCCATGAGGACCGAGTAGCCGGGGCCGTGCGCCGTCTCGATGGTGTCCTGTGCCCTGTCGACGTGGAAGTAGTTGTCCTCCTCGTCCCGATAGACCACATCGCCCGTGAGCCAGTAGCCGCCGAGCCTGCTCCGATAGGTGGTGTCGGAGTCGTTCCAGTAGCCCGCCGTGATCGCCGGCCCGCGGGCGCCGAGCAGTCCGATCTCGTGCGCGTCGGCCAGGCTGCCGTCCTTGCGCAGCACGGCGACCAGGGACACCCCGACCGGCTTGCCGACGCAGCGGTCGTGCCGCTTGGACTGCAGCGTCCGCACCTTCAGCAGGACGGCCCAGCCCAGCTCCGTGGTGCCGAGCCGGTCCAGGAAGGAGGACGGCGGCAGCTCGGGGCTGCGCTGGGCGAGGAGCTTCATCATGTGCGCCTCGTGTACGGCGTCGGCGGTGGTGACCCACTGACCGACCGAGTCGAGCGTGCCCGGCGGGAGGTCGAGCGCGGCCAGGTCGGCGCAGGCGTGGCCGAAGGCCATGACCGCGGTCGGCTGATACTCGCGGATGGCGGCCACCATCTCCTCCCCGGTCGGGTCGTACAGCGGCACGATCGGGGTGCCCGCGAAGATGGCGTACGTCATGTAGTGGATGCAGCCCAGGTGCGACTGGGGCATCGCCGCGAGCATCACGGCGCCCGGGGTGACCAGGGTCGGGTCCTCCTGGGTGAGCCGGAACCTCGGCCCGGCCGTGCTCGACCGGTGAGTCTGGGTGACCGGCTTGGGGCGGCCCGTCGTGCCCGACGAGTGCAGGATCGAGACCGGGTCCTCGGGCGCGTGACGGTAGCGTCCCTCCTGCGGCAGCACCGCGGCCGGGGGCGCGGGCAGCTCCTCCTCCAGCTGGATCCAGCGCAGGCTGGGCAGCCGCTCGATCTCGTCGCCGAGCTCACGCAGGTGTGCGCGGTCGGTGTAGAGGCCGACCGGGCTCGTCTGCTCGATCAGGGAGGCGGCGATCTCCCGCGGGGAGTTGCTGTTGACGAGTACGGCGACGGCGCCGATCTGGGCCAGTGCGTAATAGTGCACCGAGTAGGCGAAGAAGTCCTTCATGTAGATCGCGACCCGGTCGCGCGGGACCACGCCCCGGTTGAGGTACCACACCGACCAGCTCTGCGCCAGCTGGTCGAGGTCCAGCAGGCTGAAGTCGCTCTGCGGCAGACCGTCGGTGTTGGTCAGCGGCCTGCCCGAGTGGATGAAGGGCACGTCCGGGTGCGGGTTCGCCTCGATCGCCGACGTGAGCAGGTTCCCGCCGCCGACGTTCGGCTTCTCCGCGAACCTGCGGCGCTGCTCCATCGTCAACAGGGCCTTCTCTGACAACGACATGGTTCTCACCTTCCCGTGGTCGGGTGACCTCTTTGGTGGGGGTAATCAGGGGTGCGTGGCCGGCCGGGACACGGCGCGGCCCCGGAGCCCGGTGATGCGAAAGGCTCCGGGGCCGCGACGGGCGAAGGTGTCCGGATGGGCAAAGGTGTTCAGATGGGCGGGTGTCGCGATGGGCTCGGATGCCCGGTGGGCACGAATGCCCGGGTGGGGACGGGTCGCGGATGCCGATCAGCCGGTCGGCGATCCCGCGTCCGCCTTCGTCAAGGAGGTGACACGGTCGCGCAGCGCGCCGCGGTCGAGCTTGCCGACGCCGATCAGCGGCAGCTCGTCGATGATCTCCAGCCGTTCCGGCAGCTTGTAGCGGGCCAGCCCGCACGACTCCAGATGCCGCCTGATGTCGCGGAGGCCGGGCGGGGTGTCCCCCGACGGCACCGCGAACAGGCAGACGATCTCGCCGTAGACCGGGTGCGGCATGGGCGCGACGCCGGCGGCGGCCACCCCCGGCATCTGCCGCACCAGCTCCTCCAGCTCCTCGGCGCAGATCTTCTCTCCACCCCGGTTGATCAGGTTCTTGATCCGTCCGGCGATCTCGAGGTTGCCGTCCGGCCGTCGCCGGACCAGGTCTCCCGTGCGGTAGAAGCCCTCCTGGGTGAAGGCCCGCGCGGTGGCCTCGTCGTCGCGGTAGTAGCCGGCGACGGTGGAGGGCCCGCGGGTGAGCAGCTGCCCGACCTCGCCCTCGGGGACCGGCCGCTCGTCCTCGTCGACGATCATGATCTCGTCGCCGGGCGAGGCCGGACGCCCCTGGGTGGCGAGAGCGACCTCGTCGGGGTCGTCGAGCCGGGTGAAGTTGGCCAGCCCCTCGCTCATGCCGTACACCTGCTGGATCGCGCAGGGCAGCGCCCGGCGTGCCCGGCCGGCCAGCGCCGGGTCGAGCCGGGCGCCGCCGACCTGCAGGACCCGCAGGCTGGACAGGTCGTAGCTCTCGGTGCGGAGCACGCCGAGCCACTGGGTGACGAGCCCGGGAACGGCGGCGACGTGCGTCACGCGCTCCCGCTGGATCAGGTCCAGCACCCGCCGCGGGTCCTCCGCGCCGCCCAGCACGACCGTGCCGCCCGCGGCCAGCGTCCCCATGACGCCCGGGTAGGCGAGGACGAAGGTGTGGGTGGCCGGCATCACCGCGAGGTAGACGGTGTCCGCGGAGATCCCGGCGACGTCGGAGGTGGACCTGACGACGTAGCCGTAGTCCTCGTGGGTACGGACGATCACCTTGGACGGCCCGGTCGTGCCGCTGGACAGCAGCATCAGTGCGGCGCCGGCGGGATCGGCTCCCCCACCGGACCGGGCGCCGTCCCCGCTCGCGGTCCCGGCCCTGGTCTCGGTCCCGGTCTCGGTCTCGGTCTCGGTCCCGGTCCCGGTCTCGGCGCCGATGATCTCGCAGAGCCGTACCAGATCGGTGACGTCCGGCCCCTCCTCGTCCGGCCCGTCCGCGCCGGTCCCGCCGGCCACGAAGATCCTGGTGAGGTACGGATGCCGGTCCCGCAGCTCCCGGATCATGGACAGGTGGTCGGAGCGGCGGGTTCTGCCGGGCACCGCGACCGCCTGGGGGCGGGTCAGCCGCAGGATCCGGTCCAGCTCGTACTCCCGCAGCGTGGAACCCGTCAGAACCGGCGGGGCTCCGATCCGCATGAGCGCCAGCATGAGGACGACGTACTCGATCGAGTTGGGCAGCTGGACCACCACGGGGTCGCCGGGGCGCACGCCCAGCGTCCGCAGCCGGTCGGCCACCCGGTCGACCGTGGCGGCCAGCTCGCCGTAGCCGACCCGGCGCTCCCCGGCGACGAGCGCGCACGCGCCGGGACGGCCGCGCGCGTGCCGCAGCAGGACGGCGTCGAGCGTCTCCGGCCGCCACCATCCCGCCTCGCGGTATCGCCGCGCGCGGTCGTCCGGCACGCGGGGGATCCCGGACGGCGGACCGGACTCCTTCGTCCGATCCGCCGCAGTCCCCTGTTCCGCGTGGGTCCCCTGCCCTGCCTGAGTCCCCTGCTCCGCGGGGCTCCCACGTTCCGGCGGGGCGATGAGCGCCGCCAGCTCGCCCAGTGAATAGTCCGTGGCGTCCCACAGATCGATCTTGAGTCCGAACCGGTGCGCCAGTTCCAGTTCCAGCTCGCTCGTCTCGACCGAGTCGAGCGCGAGGTCCGCGCGCAACCTGACCTCCGCCGTGATCTCGGCGGTCGTCACGCCCACCTCTCGCAGCACCTCGCCGATGGCCTCGATGCTCATGTCAGTCCACTCATTCCGCTCCTGCTCGACCACTCGCTACGGGGCACTGGTGCCGCGACCGCCAAGGTTTGCCCGGAAGGAGCGGCGGCCAGGGTGGTGCATCGCAAGGCGGAGGAGGAGCCGAGTAGCGGAGCTACGAGCGACGACTCCAACGCCGCGAGGTGCCGCCCTGGACGACGCGACGGGGCAAAGATCGGCGGGAGGGGCACTAGAGCCGGGACAGAGACTCCTCGATCGTGCCGACGACCTGGTCGAGCACGTCGGGGGTGTGCGCCGCGCTGAGGAACCACGGCTCCAGCGGGTTCGGGTGGAAGTACAGCCCGGCCCGCTGGCACAGGTCCTGGAGGCGTCGGTGCGCGGCGAAGTCGATCAGCGGCACGCCCGCGTCGTAGGCTGGCACGCCGTCCTGCCGCTCGGTCAGGAGGGCCACCGAGATCACCGAACCGGCGCGGACGACACGGGCGTGCCGGCCGGCCGCGACGAACGTCTTGGTCAGCCGCTGCTCCAGGTCGCCGCCGACCAGGTCGAGGGTCTCGTAGACCGAGGGATCGTTGCGCAGCTTGCCGAGCATGGCCACCACGGCGGCGACCGCGGCGTGGTTGCCCGAGAACACCCCGGCGTGGAACGCCTCGTTGCGGGCGAGCGGCGCCATGATCTCCTTGCTGCCGCCGAACGCCGCGACCGGGAAACCGCCGCCGACGACCTTGGAGAGGATCGTCAGGTCCGGCCGTACACCGAGCAGTTCCTGGGCGCCGCCCAGCGCCACCCGGCAGCCGGTGATGACCTCGTCGAAGACCAGCAGCGCGCCGTTCGAGGCGGACAGCTCGGCGATGCGCTCCAGGAATCCGGGCAGCGGGTGGACCACCCCGGCGTTGCCGCAGATCGGTTCGAGGATCACGGCCGCGATCTCGCCGCCGCGCTCGGCGAACAGCCGCTCCAGGGCCTCGGTGTCGTTCCACGGCAGCTGGAGGGTGTACGAGAGAGCAGAGGGGATCATGCCGGGCGCCCCGGGGACGGCGCCGTGCGGGTCCGCGCCGCCGCTGGTGATGGCCGCTTTGCGCAGGACGGTCTCGCTCCACCCGTGGTAGTGCCCCTCGAAGGTCACCACCAGATCGCGGCCGGTGGTGAATCGGGCCAGCCGCAGCGCCGAGGTGATCGCCTCGGTCCCCGAGTTGGCGAACCTGACCTGCTCGATCGACGGGAAGGTGGCGGCGATCAGCTCTCCCGCCTCGTGATCGAGACGGTGCGGGATGCCGGTGATGGCGCCCAGCCGGAGCCGCTGGGCGACCACGCCGAGGACGTCCGGATCGGCGTAGCCGAACAGGTGCGGGCCGTACCCCATGTTCACGTCGATGAGCTCGTTGCCCTCGACGTCCCAGATCCGGCAGCCCGCCGACCGGTCCAGCACGAGGGGGGTCTGGATGCCCAGGTTGCGCATGTTGCTGCTGCCGCCGCCGGCGACGACCGCGCGGGTCGCGTCGAGCAGGGACGCGCTGGTGACTCGTGTGAGCTCGGCTGATGTCTGAACCATTCGGATCAACTCCTCGGGGTGTGCTGCCGCGCGTCATACGCGGGAGCGGTGACCGTCACGTAGGGCGGATCGCAGGGGA
>BCRI01000170.1 GCA_001552515.1 Sphaerimonospora mesophila NBRC 14179 = JCM 3151 | reverse complement strand
ACCAGCACATCTACCAAACAGTTACCGAGAGTCGCTAATCACCTGAACATCTGGTGCATTAGACGTCCTTGGTGCCAAGTTGAGATAACCTTTGCCACCATGAAGTGTTGTTTCCGCCCCCAGGTCACCACCCGGGTCGTCCCGTGACCCCCGTCGATCTCACGGTCATCGGGCTGGGTTACGTGGGCATGCCGCTGGTCAAGGAGGCCGCGGCGGGCGGCCTGCGGGTGGCCGGCCTGGACGTCGATCCTCGTAAGGTCGAGGCCATCAGCGCCGGTCGGTCGTACATCGACGACATCACCGACGCCGATCTCGACGCCATGCTCTCCAGCGGCTTCACCGCCACGCTGGATCCCTCGGTGCTCGCGCGCTCGCAGACCATCGTCATCTGCGTGCCGACGCCGCTCGACGAGGATCGCCGGCCGGATCTGTCCGCTGTCGAGGGCGCGATCGACGCGGTCGCCGAGCGCCTCCAGCGGGGGACGCTGGTCGTGCTGGAGTCCACCACGTGGCCCGGCACGACCGACCAGCTCGTACGGCCGCTGCTGGAGCGGCGCTCGGGACTGGTGGCGGGCCGGGACTTCCATCTGGCGTACTCGCCCGAGCGCATCGACCCGGGCAACCTCAAGTACGGCCTGCGCAACACTCCGAAGGTCGTCGGCGGCCACACGATCGCCTGCCGGGACCGGGCGGTGGCGTTCTACAGCCGGTTCGTCGAGCGGGTGGTGCCGGTCAGCGGCACCCGCGAGGCCGAGATGGCCAAGCTGCTCGAGAACACCTACCGCCACGTCAACATCGCCCTCGTGAACGAGATGGCGATCTTCTGTGACGAGCTCGACGTGAACCTGTGGGAGGCCATCGAGGCGGCCTCCACCAAGCCGTTCGGGTTCCAGAAGTTCCTGCCGGGCCCGGGGGTGGGCGGCCACTGCATCCCGGTCGACCCGTCCTACCTGTCGTACACCGTGCGCAAGCTCGGCTACCCCTTCCGCTTCGTCGAGCTGGCCCAGGAGATCAACGAGCGGATGCCGGCCTACGTGGTCGCCCGGGTGCAGCGGCTGCTGAACCGGGAGCGCAAGGCCGTGAACGGCTCCCGCGTGCTGCTCCTCGGCGTCACCTACAAACCCGACATCGCCGACCAGCGCGAGACCCCGGCGGTCCCGGTGGCCGAGGCGCTGCTGGAGTTGGGCGCTGAGCTGTCGTACTGCGACCCGCACGTCCCGGAGTGGGAGATCGAGGGCAGGGCGATCCCGCGTGCGGAGGACCTGGCCGAGGCCGTCGAGGCGGCCGACGTCACCGTGCTGCTCCAGCAGCACTCCATATTCGATCTGGACGTGGTGGAGAATCGGGCCCGGCTCGTGCTCGACACTCGCGGCGTGCTCGCGACCGGCGAACGCGTCGAGCGGTTGTAGGAGGGGTCCGCTCGTGCACGTGCTCGTCATGACCGTGGTGCATCACCCCGAGGACGCCCGGATCCTGCACCGGCAGATCCGCGCGCTCGTCGACGCAGGTCATGAGGTCACGTACGCGGCGCCGTACACCGCGCGCGGGGTGGTGCCCCGCCCGTGGGTCAACGGGGTGGACCTGCCCAGGGCGGCGGAACGGCGACGCCTGTCGGCCGTGTGGGCCGCGCGCAAGCTGTTCAAGAGCATGCGCGGCAGCGTGGATCTCGCGCTCATCCACGACCCCGAGTTGCTGCTCGCGGTGACCGGGGTGCGCAACCGGCCGCCGGTCGTCTGGGACGTCCACGAGGACACGCCCGCGACGCTCTCGCTGAAGCCGTGGCTGCCCGCGTTCCTGCGACCGCCGATGCGGTTCCTCGCCCGGCTCCTTGAGGGTATGGCGGAACGCCGCCTGCACCTGCTGCTCGCCGAGACGGCCTACGCCGGGCGGTTCAAGCAGGTGCACCTCGTCGTGCCGAACGAGACGTGGGTGCCCGACACCGTCAGCCCCCCAGGCGACGACCGCGTGGTCTATCTCGGCTGGCTGTCGGAGGCCCGCGGCGTGCGCGAGGCGGTCGAGGTGGCCAGGCTGCTCCAGCCGCATCGTGTGGCGGTCGAGCTGATCGGTTACGCCGACCCGCAGAGCCGGCCGGTGCTCAACGAAGCCGTCGCCCGCGGCCTGCTTGAGTGGCGCGACTTCATGCCGAACGACGAGGCGCTGAAGCGGCTCGATGGCGCGCTCGCCGGGCTGTCCCTGCTGCACGACGAGCCGAACTATCGACACTCGATGCCCACTAAGATCATTGAGTACATGGCGCACGGGATCCCGGTGATCACCACGCCGTCGCCGCGTGCGGTGGAGCTCGTCGAGCGCTACCAGTGCGGCGTCGTGGTCTCCTGGCAGAACCCGGACGCGGTGGCCCAAGCCGTGCTCCGGCTCAGAAACGACGCGGCCGAGCGGCGCGCCACCGGCGCCCGCGGCTACGCCGCCGCCCGGGCCAACCATCACTGGCCGAGCTCGGCGCGCCGGTTCGTCGCCCAGCTCGAAGCCTGGGGCGGCGTCAAGAAGCGCTGATCATTTGATTTTGAACGACGGGCGGTAGTGTCCTGAACGTGCGTTGGTTCACCCTCATCCTGGGCATGGCGATCCTCGCCGGGGTCGCATCCGTCGTGATCGTCCTGAGAGAAGCGGGTTCCGCGCCACAGACGGCCAGCGCCACATCGCCCGCGGTCTCACCCTCGCCTCCGCAGGGAGGCCCGCCCTCGCCCACGGCCAGCGCGTTCACCGACCCGTGCGGCACCTTCGACACCACCGCCGCCACGCCGTACGCCGTCACGGGCTACTGGCTGATCCCCACCTCCGACCCGTGCACCTGGCGCCGCCAGCTCCAGGCCATCCACCGCCTGGGCGGGGACACGGTCGTACGGCTCGGCTTCGGTCTGTCGCCGCGCCCGGTGGACCATGAGGGCCGAATCCTGGACAGACTGGACGAGGGCGCCGGTCCGAAGACCGCGACCCCGAAGACCGCGACCCCGGGGAACGGCGCCCAGGACGAGCCCAAGCCCGACGGACGCTACGCCAAGTGCGAGGAGAACGGCCTCACCTGCGTGCAGTCGGCCGAGAAGGACCTCAAGGCCGCCAACCCGGGCAACATGCTCACCTGGACCTACGTCTACCGCACCGACGAGCGCTTCGGCCCGGGGATCTTCCGCTGCCCGTCCATGGAGCACGAGATCGAGGTGAACGGCGCCGTCTTCTACCGGCTGATCGCCCCCGAGGACGGCTCGGACGACCCCACGTGCGACTTCACCTCCAAGGGGCGGCGATATCACCTGATCCTGGTCTCGGCCGGGGTGAAGGACAGCCTGTCCGAGCTGCTCGACCTGGGGGACCAGTTCGGCATCCAGGTCTTCCCGGCCCTGCCGCTCGCGCCCCGCGACCTGGTCAAGACGGCGACCGCAGATCCCCGGCACATCGGCACGCTCACCACGCTGACCCGGCGCGTCCTGCAGGACTACGGCGGCCGTTTCGCCGGCCGGGCCTCGCTCGGCGGCGTCTACCAGCCGTTCGAGCTGCAGATCCGCGACTGGACCGACCCGAGCAAGTTCCAGACCCTCCAGGTCTACGAGGAGCAGCACCGGATCGTCGAGCAGGTGCTGCCGGGCAAGCCGATCCTCGTCAGCCCCTACCTGGACGGCCGCAGGCAGAAGAAGTTCACCGCCACTCCCGCGCAGGTCGCCGCCGGGTTCAAGGCACTCGCCCGGACCGGTGTGGGCATCATCGCCCCGCAGGACGGCCGGGGCACCGGCAAGCTCGGCCTGTACTGGCCCAACCTGAAGAACAAGCCGGTGGACGACCGGCTCAAGCCCGTGGTCGGCGAGACCACCTACGCCGACGCCTACCACGGCTCGACTCGCGACTACTACCGTGCGATGGCGCAGGCCCGGGAGGAGCTCGCGCAGGAGGGCGTCGACGTGAGCCTCTGGGCCAACGTGGAGGCGTTCGAGCCGACGCCCGGCGGTGGCGACGTCTGCGGCCGCCAGTCGGCCCGGGGGCGTACGGACAAGGCCCGGTTGGACACCCAGGTCGCGCTGGCCGCGCCGTACGTCTCCAAGATCATTTCGTACATGTGGAGCGACTTCTTCACCTGTGACTCGCCCTCGCTGTCCGAGGAGATCTCCGCCGACTGGAACCGGCCCATCGCGATCGAGGCGCGGCGCGACGACCGGGACGGCCAGGGCGGCCTGGAGATCCGGGGCTTCCACGTCGGCGCCGTCAAGGTCACGCTGAGCTGGAGCGGCGTGGAGACGCCTCGGGTGGTCGACTCGGCGCTGGCCGGCGCACACGACCCCGCGCCCATCGAGGGGCTGCCGGTCGGCGCGGAGAGGATCTGGATCCCGGTCGACTGGGCGAGCGTGCCGGAGAAGGTGTGGGTGCGCGTCGACGTGACCGCCCCCGACGGCAGGAAGGCGGCGGAGCCGGTCTACTACCGCAATAACGTGTAGGTTGCCTGTCGTGATCCCGCGAATCCCGGTCAGCGTGGATCTGGTCGTGCTCACCGTCAGGTCCCAGGAGCTCAGCGCGCTCGTGTGGCGGCGCAACCGGCCCCCGTACGAGGGCCGGTGGGCGCTGTCCGGCGGGTTCATCAAGCTGGAGGAGGACCTGCCGGCCGCCGCCGCCCGCGTGCTGGCCGAGCGGGCCGGGCTGCCGGGCGCCCAGGTCCACCTTGAGCAACTGCAGACGTACGGATATCCCGACCGCGACCCCCGCCAGCGGGTGGTCAGCGTCGCCTACCTGGGTCTCGCCCCCGACCTGCCCGCCTCGACCGAGGCGCACATGAGCTGGCAGCCGGTCGCCGAGCTGACCGAGATGGCCTTCGACCACCGCCGCATCATGCTCGACGGGGTCGAGCGGGCCCGGGGCAAGCTGGAGTACACCTCGCTGGGCGCGGCGTTCTGCCCGCCGGAGTTCACCGTTGCCGAACTGCGCCGTGTCTACGAGATCGTCTGGGGGCGGCAGCTCGACCCGCGCAACTTCCACCGCAAGGTCACCAAGACCGAGGGGTTCCTCATGCCGACGGGCCGTACGACCACGAGGGACGGCGGCCGGCCCGCCATGCTCTATCGCCGGGGCCCGGCCGTGCTCCTGCACCCGCCGATGCTACGCGTCTGATCGTCGCTCAGGGATCTTTCAGGATATATTCCGGCCTATGCTCTTCACGGCCCCCCGCATTTCGGATGCGCCGGCCAAACTTCCCGATCCCCCGCGACTGCGCGTCCTCGACCTTCTACGGTTCTGCGCGGCGCTCGGGGTGGTGCTGTTCCATTTCGGCGAGACCCGTGCCTGGGGCACGCCGAACGCCTTTCCCGCGCTGAGCGCGGTCACGATGTTCGGCGTCTACGGCGTGCGGCTGTTCTTCGTCATCAGCGGGTTCGTGATCCTGATGAGCGCCTGGGGCCGTACGACCGGTGAGTTCGCCGTCTCGCGGATCGCCCGGCTCTACCCCGCCTACTGGGCGAGCGTGCTCGTCCTCGGCGGGCTGGCCGTCGGCGGGCTGATCACCGATCACCGGCCGTCCCTGAGCGAACTGCTGGCCAACATGACCATGCTCCAGCACGGTCTGCGGATCAGGGATCTGGAGATCGTGTACTGGACGCTCTGGCAGGAGCTGGTCTTCTACGCGCTCATCGCGTGCTTCGCCGCGATAGGCATCACCTACCGCCGCTGCCTGGCATTCCTCGGCGGCTGGGTGTTCCTCCTCGTCATCGCGGAACGGGTGGACGCCGACCTCCTCCAGGCCGTGCTGGTGCCGTTCGCCGCGCCGTACTTCATCGCCGGGATGGCGCTCTATCTCATCCACCGCTTCGGCGGGTCGGTCTTCCCCTGGCTGTTCGTCGGGATCGGCTGGGTGCTCGCGCTCGTCAACGTGCTCGGGGAGAAGCCCGCCGCGTTCACCAGATTCGGCCCCTCCCTTGGGTCGGCGCTCGTGGTCGGCGTGATCTCGCTGATCTTCCTGGTGATGATCCTGGTGGCGCGGGGGTCGCTCGACCGGCTCGACTGGCGCTGGCTCACCACGCTGGGCGCGCTGACCTATCCGCTCTACCTCTTCCACCACCACGTCGGATTCCTGCTCATCCAGGCGCTGCACCCCGTGCTCGGGAACCGGCTCACGCTGCCACTGGTGGTCGCCGCCGTCCTGGCCGTCGCGTACGCCGTCTACCGGCTGGTGGAGCGGCCGCTGCAGCCCCGGCTGAAAGCCGCGCTCACCCGCTCCCTCGAGACGACCGCCGTCGTGGCCACCGCCGCCGCCACGGCCGCTGCCAACGCGGCGGCCACCGCCGTAGCCGGGGCGGCCACCGCGGTCGCCGAGACCACCGAAGGAGGCGCCGGCGTGAACACGGGAGAGCGCCCGCTGGCCCAGCCCGCGCCCGCCCAACGCACCCCGTAGCCGGTGGCCGTGCCTGCGCCACCATGCCCGCGCGGCCGCCGCGTCCTCCACATATCCGGACGCGACCAGTTGCTCGACGACAGACGTAGCGTCCGGCACCTCCGGATGGCTGTGGTGGAGCAGGTCGGCGATTTCACCGGGGGAACGGGTGCCGTCCATTAAGGTCAGGGCGGCCCACACCCAGCCGTACGGATCTTCGATCTCGGCGGCGATCCCGTAGATCTCGCCGCCGAGGCGAAGAGTCCCGTCCTCGTATCGGTGGGGCCGATGCTCGATCTTCACCCGGGGCAGGCGCACCAGGCGATCATGGCTTTTCCTGACTTTTCCTGTCAAGGAATCGGCTCGGCAGGCAGGCCCCGAGGCGTCGCGGCTACTTCTTGTCCGTCGAGGTCTTGGTCGAGGTCTTGGCCGGGGACTTGGTCGAGGTCTTCTTGGGGCGCGGCGGGTAGATCTCGCCGCCCTTGAGTTCACGGCCCTGCAGCAGGGTCGTGATGGTGACGAACCGGTAGCCCTGCTTCTCCAGCTTCGTCAGCACCCCCGGCATGGCCTTCACCGTCTCGGGGACGATGTCGTGCAGCAGGATGACCGCGTTCCGCTTGGCCCCGGCGAGCGTCCGCTCGGCGATCACCTTGGTGTTCCTGGCCTGCCAGTCGAGGGTGGAGTGGCTCCACAGGATCTGCGGCAGGCCCACCTCGGCCATGAGCTGGGCAAGGTGGGCGTTGGTGGCGCCGTTCGGCGGCCGCATCATCGTGGGCGCCTTGCCGATCGTCTCGTAGATGATGTCCGAGGTGCTGGTGATCTCGCTGAAGACCTCGTTGTCGGGCAGCTTGGTCAGGTCCGGATGGTCCCAGGTGTGGTTGCCGATCTCATGGCCCTCCGCGGCGATGCGCTGGGTCATCTCGGGCCGGTTGGCCACCTTCCGGCCCAGCAGGAAGAACGTCGCCTTCGCGTTGTGCTTCTTCAGGGTGTCGAGCAGTTCGGGGGTGTACGGCCACGGGCCGTCGTCGAACGTGAGGGCGATGCACTTGTATTTCGCGCAGTACGGCTCCGCCTTCGTCTTGCCACTCGTCTTGCTGTTCGTATCGTTCTCGGCCTTCGTCTGCTGCTGCGTCGTGGCCGGCGTGGCGGTCGCCGACGCCGCCGTCGCGGGGGTCACGCACACGCCGGCAGCGCAGAGACCGGCCATCAAAATCCTGATATTCCGCCACATGCCGCAGGATCTTAGTGAGAAACCCTGAAAATAGGCTTAGAGTGGCGGAACCGCGTCCTTGGCGCGCTGGAGGGCGAGATTCGGCCACCAGGCACCCCCCCGGGGGTGACGATGCCGTAAAGCGGGTCCTTCGGACCGGCCGTGCCCCGGTCGCATCGATCGTCCGACATGCCGGGCGGGGTCCTTCGCGAGGGCCTGGTCGACGATCCCCCGCAGCGCTGCGCGGCGGCCACCTCGCGCTGGAACCGGCGCTGGAAATCCGGATCGGCCGCCCAGTGCGGGTGGATCACCTTGACCGCCGCCTCGCGGTCTTCCGCGTTCCGGCCCAGGAACACGGTGCCCATGCCGCCCTGACCGAGCCTGCCGAGGATGCGGTACGGACCGATCTGCCGGGGATCCGCTTCTCGCAGCCCCTCGCCCTCGGCACCGGTCGTCATGTTCTCCCCAATTGAAGGCTTACGGCGTGATCCTAACGAGGCGTTCTCGGTGCTACCAGGTGAGGGATCGGTGGCCGCGGTCCCCTTTCAGCGCTCCTCAAGGTGGCTGAAAGCGTCTGAATGCAGACTGCCGTCGACAGCAGATCAAAAGGATTCCCGCCATGATCACCCGCCCCCTGGTCGGCATCGCCTTCGCGGCGGCCGGCATCCTCGCCCTCGCCCCGATGACCGCCTCGTCCGCCGGCGCCACCGCCGACACAACGGCCGGCGCGACGACCGGCGCGACGACCAACGCGACAGCCAACGGCAAGTGGGGTCCCTATTACGCCAGGGGGACGAAGGCCAAGGCGAACGGGAAGCTGACCGCCGCGCCGAAGGACGACCCCAGCCTGCCCAACCCCCTCGTCAAGGTCACCGGCAGCGTCGTCAGCCTGAGCCGTACGCCGTCGACCTGCGGGTGGGCCGTCTTCCGCATCAGCTACTTCGACTCCGCCAACCAGCCGCATTTGGCGTACCGCAATTACCGCACCTGCTCGTACGGCAAGGCGAAGAAGTTCGCGTTCTCGGCGAAGAAGGTGGGGGAGGTCGAGGTCAAGGTCTGCTCCGAGCGGAAGGCCGCCAAGCCGTCGCTCAACTGTCAGTACGCGGGCACCTGGAAGTCGCTCTACGTCTACTACAGGTAGAGCTGCCCGGAGTCATCTTCTAAGGTTGCGGTATGCCGCGATTCCGCTCGTTTCTCGAGACCATGGCCCCTTACAAGCCGGGCAAATCGGTGGTCTCCTCAGATGGCCGCTCGTACAAGCTGTCCTCCAACGAGAACCCGCATGAGCCGCTGCCCTCGGTGATCGAGGCGATCGCCAGGGCGGCGACGGAGATCAACCGCTATCCCGATCCCGGCTCGGCCAAGCTCACCGCGGCGCTGGCCGAGCGGTACGACGTGCCGGCCGAGCATGTCGCATTGGGCGCGGGGTCCGTGGCGGTCGCCCAGCAGATCCTGGAGGCGGTCGGCGAACCCGGCGCCGAGGTGGTCTACGCGTGGCGCTCCTTCGAGGCATATCCGCTGCTCGTCGGCCTCGCCGGGGCGACGTCCGTCCAGGTGCCGCTGAAGGACGAGACCCACGATCTCGATGCGATGGCCGAGGCGATCACGCCGCGGACCCGCCTGGTCTTCGTCTGCAACCCCAACAACCCGACCGGCACGGTCAATCGGACGGCCGAGCTGCGCCGCTTCCTCGACCGGGTGCCCGACGACGTGCTCGTGGTGCTCGACGAGGCCTACCGGGAGTACGTCAGGGACGAGGACGTGCCCGACGGCCTGGACTTCTACCGCGAGCGCGGCAACGTCGCCGTGCTGCGCACCTTCTCGAAGGCGTACGGCCTGGCCGGGCTGCGGGTGGGCTACCTGATCGGGCAGGCAGCGGTGGCGGAGGCCGTACGCAAGACGCTGCTGCCGTTCGCGGTCAACCACATCGCGCAGGCCGCCGCCATCGCGTCGCTCGCCGCCGAGGACGAGCTGAACGTCCGGGTCGAGGAGGCCGTCAAGGAGCGGGACAGGGTGCGTGAGGCGCTGGTGGCCCAGGGCTGGAAGGTCCCGCCCACGGAGGCCAACTTCGTCTGGCTCCGGGTCGGCGACCGCACGATGGAGTTCGCCGAGCACTGCGCCGCGGCCGGGGTGGCCGTACGGCCCTTCGCCGGCGAGGGCGCCCGCATCTCCATTGGCGACGCCGAGGCCAACGACACCTTCCTCACCGCCGCCGCGGCCTTCCTGACCTGACCCCGTCGGGGCCTCGCGACTCCTGTCGCCGCGGATAGCGGTCGGCTATCACGCTCTGGCGGCGGGACGCGTGGCCCCCGCTGAAGTCCCGGTCGAACCGCTCCAGGGTGCGGGACGTTACAGCCGGCTCGTTGTCATCCTCACCCGGTCGGGTGTCGACGACACGGCCCTGAAGGGCGTTGGTCTGGGCCGGGCTCTTGTCGTTGGACGCCTTCCGTCGCGTGGCGGAGGTGTCCGATCGGGCGGCGTGCCGGCCCTGCTGATCCACTGCGAAACCGAACCAGCGCGGACCTTCTACCTCAAGCTCGCGAGGTTCGAGACGAGTCCCACCGATCCGCCGCATCTCTTCCTGCTGCCGAAGGACATGCGGCGTGCCATCGAGGCACTTCGATAACGCGAGGACCCCGCATCTCCAACGCGGTCTTACTCCGCGCAGCTGCCGGTCTCCTGGCCCGACCGTGGTCGAGCGAGAGGGCGTCCGCCCGAAGCCGAATTCCCCGAAGTTCGGGATAAGTCGGTGACATGGCCAAAATGCGGCTTCGTGGATAAAGGGCAATATCTCGCCAAGGAATGATCAGTGACACGGCTGCGGGCCGTTCGGGTGGCTCTGCACGTGGTTTTCTTTCCTCCGCATCCAGTGGGAGCACACCGAATGGCTTGCCGCCTGGCGCCGGTGACGGCCGGTTTCGGTGACGCTTCAGCGCATTTCGCATCATCTACGAGGAGAGAACGCCCATGTTCGCGAAACCATCGCGTTTCCTGTCCACCGGCCTCGCGGCGGGTGCCCTGCTGGCCGCGATGGCCGTGTCCGTCGCGGCCCCGGCATCGGCGGCCCAAAGCAACGCGGATGACACGGTCGTGACCGCGCTCGACTACAACAGCACGGGCTGGCGATACCTCCAGGTGCCGTCCACGACCGACGTGCCCGCGTTCTACGAGCGGGGTTTCGACGACAGTGCCTGGAAGACAGGGCAGTCCGGCTTCGGCACCCCGACCGGCTGCTCGTTCAACACCCCCGCCAACGTCAAGACGCCGTGGGACATCAATACCGACATTCTCGTACGCCACTGGCTTCATATTCCGAGGGACGCGGAGCAGGTCCGAATTCAGGGAACGGTCGACAACGACGCGCAGGTCTATCTGAACGGTCATCTCGTGCAGACGGCCAAGAGCGGTTACTGCAACACCGGTGCGATCGACGTCGTCGTCCCGGCGAACTACCTCGACTGCTGCAATTTGCTCGCCATTCGCGGGCATGACTACGGCGGATCGGCCTACCTGAACGTCCGGGTCACCTACATCAAGCCCACCCGGGCGTAAACGCGCAGGGCCGGCCCTTTCGGTTTCGGGGGCCGGCCCTGCTCGCTCGCCTGGTCAGGCTTGGCGGTCGGTGAAAGTCAAACGCTGGTGACTTCGGCGGGAAGTTCGGAGCCCGTGGCTTCGAGGAAGGCCGTCCTGGTTCCTTCAGGATCGACCTGATATGCCTGACGGAGGAGCCCGGTAACCTCGGTCGTGAGAAGATGCCGGTCCTCGCCTTGGCCGAGTAGCCACACCTCGGCCAAGGCCTGAGCGGCTTCCCGTCCGCGATTTGCCCTGACGAGAAGCAGTCCTTGCGTCACAAGACCCTGTTCCAGGTCGTGCCGCCAGCCGTCTGGATGGATCTGGGTGAGCTCACGCAACATGCTGACGGTTTCTTGAGCTATGAAGATATTCTGCTCCGCCACCATTGAATCGAATTGTAACGAGACCTCGATCCGCAGTTCGTGCGAAAGATCATCCAGTGCCCGGGCCAATGGGAGCAGCCAGTTCCCATCGGGATCCACTTTGTGCAGGGTCCGATAGATGTTGACGATCACACTCCGGATCGAGGCCTGCTCATGCGGCTCGGTTCTGTCGCAGCGCCGGGTCAGGGCTGTTGCGAGATCGGGAAGCCAGGTGGCGTCCTCCTTCTTACGAACACGCCGTACATCTTCGTCGATGCGTTCCATGAGAGCGGCGAAGCGCCGCGAATACTCTTCTCTGCTCTCTAATTCTCCGCCTACGGCGTCGAGTGCCCGCTCATACCTTTTGGGCAGGCCCTCTGGCCCTTCTTGATAGCGTGTCATCAGGAGGTCGATCAGGGTTCGACCGTATGATGCGATGCCTTCGAATTCCGGAGAGATGAACAGGCGGCCCCATGCTTGAAACGCGTTGTTCAGCACTTCGATAGGTGATTTTGCGGCGAACGCCAGGGCGTCCGACCATGGATTGCACATGAAGTAAGCTGTTTCGAGCGTTCTATCGGTCGGGATGGGGATTAGCGAGCCCATATGCCATTCTGGGTCTGAATTTCCGGTCTCGCTGCCATTCTTGTCGCCGATGTACCTGATGATCAGTTTGTTGTCGCGGCTATCAGATGTCGTTCGCTGCGCCTGAAAACAATTGATCAGACTGGTGAAGGCCTGTCTGCTAAGCCTGG
>BCRI01000169.1 GCA_001552515.1 Sphaerimonospora mesophila NBRC 14179 = JCM 3151 | reverse complement strand
GCAGAAGACGGCATACGATATAAGCTAGTGACTGGAGTTCAGACGTGTGCTCTTCCGATCTCGACTCGAAATCTGCCGAGCCGAAATCCCCAGAGCCGAAATCTCCCGAGGCGAAATCCGCCGACCCGGAACCGGCCCGAGATTCGGGGGCACGGGAGGCAGGGTCGTGGGAGCTCGGTTCGTCCAGGTCATCTCTGATCGCAGAGGGCACGGCCTCGGTCCGCAGCGATGCCGGAGTGAAGAACGGTGAGGACTCGAGGTCGCTCCGCTCCCCGTCGGCGTACTCGTCCCGCCGTTCACCATGGTTCGGCGTGGCTTTCGCGTGCGCGCCGCGGACTCGGCGGCCGCCCGGTGCCTCCACGACGTGCGCGGCGGGGGAAAGGGAGGCCGCCGACGCGGACGCGATCGGGACATGCTCGGCCGATCCGCTGATCGCCGGTGTGGTTCTGTCGTCGGCCAGCAGGGCACGCGGGATGAGCACGATCGCGGTCGTTCCGCCGTACGGCGAACCGCGCAGGACCACGTTGATTCCGTACCGGCCGGCGAGCTGACTGACGACGAACAGGCCGAGCCTGTCGCTGTCCGCGGGGTCGAACTCGGGAGGGTCGGCCAGCCGTCTGTTGATCTCGTCGTACTTCTCCGGCTCCAGCCCCAGACCTCGGTCCTCGATCTCGAGCACCAGCCCGTTGGCGACGACCTCGCCGCGCACCTGCACCTTCGTCTGCGGGGGCGAGAAGACCGCCGCGTTCTCCATCAGTTCCGCGATCAGGTGCACGATGTCGGCCACCGAGGCGCCGGTGAGGGACGCGTCCGGCATCGGCATCATCGAGATTCGGGTGTAGTCCTCGACCTCGGAGATCGCGGCGCGTACGACGTCGATGACCGGTACGGGCTTGCGCCAGGCCCGGCCGGGAGCGGAGCCCGAGAGGATGATCAGGCTCTCCGCGTGGCGGCGCATCCGGGTCGTCAGATGGTCCAGCCGGAACAGTTCCCGCAGGGCATCCGGATCGTCGGTGCGGCGCTGCATCGTGTCGAGCAGGGTGAGCTGGCGGTGCAGCAGGCCCTGGCTCCGCCGGGCCAGGTTGAGGAAGACCTGGCTGACGCCCTTGCGCAGGTTGGCCTGGCCGACCGCGGCCTCGACGGCGGTCCGCTGCACCGAGGCGAATGCGTGGGCGACGTCCTCGACCTCGAGTGATCCGCCCGCGCGGATGGGCGGCGCCTCGGCCGCGACGTCGACGTCCTCGCCCTGTTTGAGCTTCGTGACGACTCGCGGCAGCCGTACGTCGGCGAGGTCGAGCGCGGCGTCCCGCAGCTCCGCGAGATCGCGGGCGAGGCGACGGCCGAACCGGACCGAGAAGACGATGGTGATGGAGATCGCGATGAGGCCGAGGCCGCCGGCGATCAGGATGCGCGTCATGATCCCGCCCGCGGTGGAGGTGGACTCCACGTTGAGGGCCTCGGTCGCCGAGGCGCGGGCGGAGTCGAGCTCCGAGGTGATGTGCTGGACCGTCGACTGCCACTTGTCCGCTTCAGCGGGCAGAGGGCCACCCGAGCGCACCTGGTTGACGATCAGGTTTTCGAGGTCGGAGAAGCGGGCGAACATCGGGGAGCCGAGCACCCGCTCGTACGGCGTCCGCATCTCGCCGCTCAGGACCGGCCGGTTCTTCCGATAGAGGAAGCGGCGGGTGGCGACCCACTCGCTGAAGGCGTTCTGCTCCTCCTGCGTCAGCCGTTCGCTGACGAGGGCTCCCCGGATCAGGGCATCCTCGCGAGCGATCATCTCGTACGCGTTGCCCATGCCCTGCATCGCGCCGGCCTGCTGGAAGATGGCCAGGTCCGGGACGGAGACGAGCCTCTCGTACAGGATGAACAGCTGGTCCATCAGCCCGTTGTAGCCGTCGATGGCCTGCAGCCGGTTGAACCGGCCCGTCGTGATCGCTTCGCGGATGAAGGACAGGCGTTCGAACGAGTCGAGCACCGAGTCGAGGGTGGTGTTGAGTTCGTCGCCGATCGATCCGCGGACGTCCTCGTCGCCGGCCATTCCGACGAACTTGTCGAGCGACTCGGTGGTCTTCTTCTGCTGCGTGCTGAGCTCGGCCGAGTTGTTCTGACCGGAGCTGAGCAACTTGGCGGTGATGGCACGTTCGGCCTGGAGCTGCAGCCCGAGATCGGTGGAGGTGACGCCGAGGGTGTCGTACAGGGTCTTCGCCCTATAAAGGGCTAGACCATCACCAACCGTCAGCTTGAGGACAAACCCCCACATAGCGCTCAGCATCAGGAGGGGGAGGAGCAGCAGCAAAAAGATCTTGAACCGAATCGACCGGTTTCTCGAACCCATGGCCACTCCTGCATTGCTGGAGGCTCGCGCGCATTTGGGGAAAATGCACCTCCGGAAGATCGCACAGAAGGCTAGCACCGATACAGTTCTGGCGCATTGGGAGGATCTGATGAATACTGTGATCACTGGGGCGAGTGCCGGAATCGGTGCAGCTGTCGCCCTTGATCTCGCGAAGCAGGGGCACCAACTTGTGCTCGTCGGTCGGGACCAGACCAAGCTGGCCGGGGTGGCCGAGCGCGTCGGCTCGATCACCGGGACCCCGGCGGACGTCCTGGTGGCCGACTTCGCCTCCCTCGATCAGGTGCGGCGACTGGCGCGAGAACTGCTCGACCGCTACCAGCGGATCGACGTGCTGATCAACAATGCGGGCGTCATGACCGGTAGGCGCCAGATCACCGAGGACGGCAACGAGTTGATCATGCAGGTCAACCACTTCGCGCCGTTCCTGCTGACCAACCTGCTGATCGACCGGTTGCGGGCGTGCTCGGCCCGGGTCGTCACCACCTCGTCGCGGGCGGCCAGGGCCGGGCGCCTCGATCCCGCCGACCTGTCGCGGGAGCGGCGCCGCTGGAGCGGGTGGCTGCAGTACGCGGATTCCAAGCAGGCCAATGCGTTGTTCACCGTGTCACTGGCCGAGCAGGGCCTGGCCGCGACCTGTCTGCACCCGGGTGTGCTGCGGACCGGGTTCGCGGCGGACACCTTCTATATGCGACTGGTCACCCGCGTGCCCGGCATGTCGGAACCGGTGGAGGCAGGGGCCGCCAGGATCGTGCACCTGGCCACCGATCAGGACGGTGTCGCGCACCCGGGGCGTTACTTCGTCCGCGACCTTCCCGTCGACGTGCCGCGCCGGATGTCCGACCCGGCACTCGCCGAGAGCCTGTGGCAGGCCAGCCTCGACGCCACCAGCCTTGGCCGTACCTGACGGCGGAATCATCGGCAAATCGTTTAAGAACTGATATGGAACCATTATGAGAAGTCGCCCGTTATCTGAACGAGGGCGAATCGTGTACAGCGGGTGCGTCGCGACGGACTCCGGAGGGCTTTCCTCCCGGTGCTGTCGTAACGCGCTAATCCGGGGTAACGTGCGCATTTGCGGTGGACTGCACAATGTGCTCCACGCCGGACCATCGGCTACGGAGCGTGATGACGGGGTGACGGTTTGATCGGCAAGCAGGGCAGGGTCACGGGCAAGATCGGCCCAGGACTTGTCGGCGAGGTGATGGTGCCGGTTCGCGGTGGCGTGGAGGCGTTCTACGCCCATCCCAGCGTGCCGGACGAGGAGATCCCGGTCGGATCGATGGTCGTCGTCGTGGAGTATTCGCCGCCGCGTACGGTCTACGTCGCTCGAGCGTTCGTCTGACCAGGGAGAGTCCCTAACATCCCCCGATCACGGAGGCGTGAATGCCGACGGAATTCCTGTTTCTGGGCGTCGCGATCGTCGTCGTCCTCTTCATCGTCATCCTGCTCTTCAAGGCGGTCTGGCGGGTCGCCGAGCCCAACGAGGCGTTGATCATCTCAGGTCTCGGCGCCAGGACCAAGAACGAGTTCGCGGACAGCCTCGGCTTCAAGATCGTGACCGGCAAGGGCACCGCCGTGCTGCCCGGCTTCCAGACGGCACGTCGCCTCAGACTCGACAGCCGGGCGGCCAACCTGCAGGTGTCCTGCGTCACCCAGCAGGGCATCCCGGTCCAGGTGCGCGGAGTGGTGATCTACAAGGTCGGCGACGACTTCGTGAGCATCGCCAACGCGGCCCGGCGGTTCCTGGACCAGCAGGACTCCATGAACGATGCCATTCACGAGCTGTTCACCGGTCACCTCCGCTCGATCATCGGCAATCTGACCGTCGAGGACCTCATCCTGAACCGCGAGCGCCTCACCAGCGAGACGCGCAGTTCCGCCGCCGACGAGATGAGCAAGCTCGGCCTGGTCGTGGACTCGATGCAGATCCAGGAGATCGACGACGAGACCGGCTACATCCTCAACCTCGGTAAGCCGCACGCCGCGAAGGTGGCCGCGGCGGCCCGCATCGCGGAGGCCCAGCGCGATCAGGAGGCCACCGAGGCCGAGCAGGTCGCCGCTGCCAAGAAGGCCGCCGCGATCCGTGAGTCGCAGATCCAGCAGTCCGGATATCAGGCCGAGGTCGACCAGGCCGCGGCCAAGGCCAGGCAGGCGGGCCCGCTGTCGGATGCCACCGCTCGCCAGGAGGTCGTGGTCCAGGAGACCAGGGCGGCCGAGCTGGAGGCCCAGCTCGCCGAGCAGCGGTTGCAGTCGCAGGTGCGCAAGCCGGCCGACGCCAAGGCGTACGAGACCGTGACGCTGTCGCAGGCCGAGCGCGACGCGCGCATCGCCCAGGCCGAGGCGGAGGCCCGGGAGACCGAGCTGCGCGCGGCGGCCCAGGCGTCGCAGGTGAAGCAGGCGGCGGCGGCCGAGGCGGAGTCGGTCCGGCTGCGTGGTGAGGCCGAGGCCGCGGCGACGAGGGCGACGGGTCTGAGCGAGGCCGAGGCATCCAAGGCGCGCGGACTGGCGGAGGCCGAGGCGGCCAAGGCCAAGGGACTGGCCGAGGCCGAGGCGATCCGCGCACGCTCGGAGGCGCTGGCCGAGAACCAGGAGGCCGTCATCGCCCAGCAGCTCGCCGAGAACTGGCCGCAGATCGTGGAGGCCGGCTCGAAGGCGTTCGGCAACGTCGACCACATGGTGGTGCTGAACGGCGCCCAGGGTATCGAGGAGATGCTCGCCAAGGCCCTCACCCTCGGCGGCACCGGTCTCGGCCTGGCCCGGTCGCTGCTCGCAGGCGGCAACGGCCTGGGCGGCGGCGTGAACGGCACCGAGTCCGTCAACGGGAACGGCGCCGAGCCGGTCACCAAGAACATCATCGACACCGCCTCCTGAACGGGGTCGACGGAGAACGGCGTCGACGGTAAGCGCGGTTAACGGTAAGCGCGGTTGACGCGGCTCCGGGGCCGGTCACTCGGTCCCGGAGCCGGCGTCCGCCTCGGCCTGAGGGCGGCCGCCGGGCAGGAGAAGCAGCGCGCCCACGATGAGCACGGCCACGACGAGGAGCGCGAGGAAGACGTTGTGGACGGCGTCGGTCAGCGCGCCGCGGATGAAGGACATCGCGGCCGAGCCCGCGTCCGCGCCGCCCTGTCCGGTCAGCACCGAGCTCGTGGCGTCCACGCTCTTGGGCAGATGGTCGCCGGCCACCGAGGCGGGCGGATGGGCGAAGCGGTTCGACAGCGTCGCGTTGGAGACCGCGCCGAGTACGGCCGCGCCGACCGCGCTGCCGATCGAGCGGGAGAACATGTTGGTCGCGGTGACCACGCCGCGGCGCTCCCACCCGACGGAGGACTGAAGCGCGACCATCGTGGGACTCGACGTGAGCCCCAGGCCGATGCCGACGATCAGACACGCCACCGCGACCTGCCAGATCTGGGACTGCCGGCCGAGCAGGACGCATAGTACGGCCCCGGCCACGGTGAAGACGCTGCCGATCAGCGCGGTGTCGCGGAATCCGATGCGCATGTAGACGCGGCCCGAGAGCGTCGCGGCGAGCGGCCACCCGATGCTCATCGTGGCCAGGGTGAAGCCCGCCACCAGCGCGCCGGTGCCGAGCACGCCCTCGGCGTACGTGGGCACGTAGGAGCTGAGGCCGATGGTGAGCACGCCGATGCCCAGCGCGGCGAGGTTCCCGCCGGTCAGCAGGCGGTGGCGGAACACCCACAGCGGCAGGATCGGCTCGGCCGCCCGGCGTTCCACCAGGACGAAGGCGGCCACTCCGCCGACGCCCACGGCGAAGATGGCCAGGCTGATCGGAGACCCCCAGCTCCAGGCCACCCCGCCTTCCAGCAGGCCGAGGATGAGCAGGGACGAGCCGGCGGTGAGCAGCACCGCGCCCAGGTAGTCGATCCGGTGCGAGCCGCGGGTCACCCGCTCCTTGAACCGCCGGGCGAGGGTCCAGGCCGCGATCGCGCCGAGCGGAAGGTTGATGAAGAAGATCCAGCGCCAGGACACGTACTCGGAGAACACGCCGCCGAGCGTGGGACCGACGACCGCCGAGACCCCCCACACGCTGGCGAGGTAGCCCTGCACCCGGGCGCGCTCCGCCACCGAGTACATGTCACCCACCATCGTCACGCTCATGGGCTGTACCGCCCCGGCGCCGATGCCCTGGATCGCGCGGAACAGGATGAGCGTCGGCATGCTCCACGCGATGCCGCACAGCATGGACCCGAGAAGGAACACGGCGATGCCGAAGAACATCACCGGCTTGCGCCCGAAGACATCGGCGAGCTTGCCGTAGATGGGGACGGTCACCGCCTGGGTGAGCAGGTAGATCGAGAACAGCCATGGGAACTGCGAGAACCCGCCCAGGTCGGCGACGACGGACGGCACCGCGGTGGCGATGATCGTGCTGTCCAGCGCCACCAGGCCGGTGCACAGCATGACGGCGGCAAGCACCGGCCCACGCTCGGACCTGAACCCGATGCCGTCCCGTTTGTCACCAGTCGTGATCGCGCTCACCCTGTCAAGCTCCCCCCGGACACACCGCCGTTACGGGAGTGACCAACCACTGTTTGTGCCCATACATTCCGGTCGTTACATTTCCGGCCGTACGGTCCCGACGGGGCGGCGCCACGACCCGAGGAGATACACCCTAGATCAGGACATGTTTCTCCGGGTTGCCGGCGAAGCAGAACTGGGCGTTTCGGGTCAGCTTGTAGTCGGCGGCCTGCCAGGTGTGGGCGGTCGCGTCCGATCCCCTCATGTAGATGAAGTTGAACCGGTCGGCCGAGTAGATCCGGATGCCCTCTGCCTTGCATCGCCGTACGAGCCGGGTGTCCTCACCGGCGTTCACCGGCTCGAACGGGTACGTCCGCAGCAGGTCGGCCCTGGCCAGAATCGTCGCGCCCTGGATGAGGTGGGCGTAGCGGTGCTCCAGGCCGGGCAGGCGCAGGACCGTGATGTCCTGGGAGGGGAAGTACGTGTAGTGGGCGCCCTTGCCGACCATCTCGGCGTCGGCGTAGTCGAACGACCGGACCAGGTCGGACAGGTAGTGCTCGCCGTAGATGTTGTCGTCGTCCATCTTGGCGATCAGCTCGCCCTCGGCGTGCGCGATGCCGTGGTTGAGCACCTCGCCCAGCGTCCAGGCGGGATCGGCGGTGAGCACCTTGACCGCGGGCACGCCGGCGGCCAGCGCCTTGTCCCGCACGACCGCCGGGTCCTCGGACAGGCCGTGCAGGACCAGCACGAGCTCCAGGTTGCGGTGCCGCTGCCGGGCCACCTGGTGGATCGCGTGGCCGAGCTGGCCGGCCCGGTTGGTCGGCAGCACGACGGAGATCGACGGCGACCGCGGGGCGACCGGGCGGCCGAGATCGGTGAGGATCTGGTCGACCCGGTGGGAGAACAGGTGCTTGTCGAACACCTCGCGCATGGCCAGATGGCCCTGGCGGGCCCGCAGCTCCGGGCTGTTGATGAGGTAGATCGCCCGGTTGTAGGCCTCCTCCTGGGAGTGGGCGACCGGGATGAGCTCGCCGAACGTCTCCTCGATCGCCCGCGACCACCCCGACAGCACGCTCGTCGAGCACGCGGACAGCTCGAAGACCCGGCGGGCGCACATGGTCGGCGAGTCGATCACCGAGTTGACGTTCAGGAAGACCTTGTACATCTTGTACGCGGCCAGCATCCGTTCGTACGGCAGCTCGCCCACGATGTGCGGGCGATACTCCTCGGGCCAGGCGTACTTGTCGGCCACTGAGGCGTTGCGTGCGAAGATGTGCAGGCCGAGATCGCGGGCAGGGGCGATGATGGTCTCCATCTGCTCGCGCCGCTCGGGATGCTTGTCGCGGAAGTACATGCCCGCGAAGACGATGTCGTACGGCCGGCCGTACCTGGTCTGGATCGGGTTGTGGATGCGCGGCTGGGCGGCGAACTGCAGCACACCGACCCGGTCATGCCCCAACTTTTCCCGATATTTCGGGATCATGTCGCCGTCGCACGTGTACACGTAGTCGAACAGCTTGGCCGTCTCGATGAAGAAGTCGAAGTTGGGCGGGTCCTCCTTGTTCCAGAAGACCGTGGGGATGCCCTCGGCCCGGCACCAGGCGATCAGGTCGCGCAACTCCTGCTTGGGGGCGTTGGTCCCGGTCATCTGGTAGCGCCACCGGCCCTGGTTGCCGTGCCAGGCCGACTCGCAGAACAGCAGCTCGGGCCGTTTCTCGGCGAAGATCTCCCGCCAGTCCTGCAGGCCGAACTCGATCTGGTCCCACTCGTAGCGGAACGCCATCCGGGAGAAGTCGTCGAGGATCACCGCGACCGGCATGTCCGGCCGCACGGTCGGGCCGTCGGGCCACTTCAGGTTGGGAATGGTGACCTCTGGGCCCCTGGCCTCGGCCTCCGCCGCGACCTCGATCGCCGGCCTCGGCGCCTGCGGCGCCCGCTTGCGGTCCTTCATCACCTTGCGGATCTCGCGCGGCAGCCGGATGAACTTGGCGGGCTTCGATCCCGTGCTCGTCAGGACCTCCGCCACCCGGTAGGGGCGCTGAACCTGGGTGGCCTTGATCCGCCAGACGGCGTAGTCGGCACGGGCCTCCTGGTAGGCGAGGCGGTTCTCCAGGTCGCGGATCCGCTGCTCGTAGTGCTCGACCTGCTTGCGCTCCTCGGGCAGCCAGTTCGCCGCCCCCAGCCGCTTGAACCGGGGCTCCTCGGGAGTCTGGGGCTCCTCCGGAGTCTGGCCCGGGTGCTGGGCGCCGGTCTCACGAGTCTCGTCCGTCTCAGCCATGCTTCTCCCCTTTGTGGAAAAGACATCGTACGGTGACTACCGCCCGCTTCGTGCCGATATGACCGAGCTAGTTCCCCCCACCCCCGTGATCTTGCGAATACTCGCACATCGGGCCGTGAGCAGGGGTTTCCCGTGCGTGATCTTGCAGTTTCTCGCAGGCATGGCCCTGAGCGGCGAAAACGTCATTCGTGATCTTGCACTTCCAACTGCGAGATCACGCGACACGTAAGCGCAGGTCGGCTGGCTCGCCTGCGAGAAACCGCAAGATCACGGAGCCGATTCGCGCAGGTCGGGACCGTGGCTTGCGAGGAACTGCAAGATCACGGGAAGGGGGGATGGTCGACGCGGCCGCGGGCGGCGGGGGAGAGGTTGTCGCCCGCCAGCCAGGCGGAGATCACCCGGGCGATCCTTGGCCCGGCCGCGCCGTCCCACAGGGGCGGCAGCTCCCCGCTCGGTGTGGCCGCGCCGTCCGCGAGGGCCTTTTCGGCGGCGGCGGCCAGCCCGGCGGGGGTGACGAGGCGGTTGGTCCCGTGGGTGACCGTGATCGGGCGCTCGGTGTTCGGCCGGACGGTGAGGCACGGGACGCCCAGCATGGTCGTCTCCTCCTGTACGCCTCCGGAGTCGGTCACCACCAGTGCCGCGCCCCGTACAAGCGACAGGAAGTCGACGTAGCCGAGCGGGTCGACGATCTTGAGGTTCCGCCGGTCCACGAGGCCGGCCTCGGCCAGCCGCTGCCGCCCGCGCGGGTGCAGCGGCACGATGACCGGCACCTGCTCGGCGACGCCGAGCACCGCCTCGACGAGTTCGCGTGCCGCCTCGGGGGCGTCCACGTTGGCCGGCCGGTGCAGCGTCGCGACCGCGTACCTGCCCGACACGCCCAGACGCTCCCGCACCGGCGCCGGGTCGAGCTTCGGCAGCGCGGCGAACAGGCTGTCGATCATCGGGTTGCCGACGAGGTGCACCCGCGCGGGATCGACGCCCTCGTCGGCAAGGTGCGACAGGGCCTCCGGCGAGGTGGCGAACAGCAGGTCCGACAGCGCGTCGGTGACGACCCGGTTGACCTCCTCGGGCATCCCCCGGTCGAACGAGCGCAGCCCGGCCTCCACGTGCGCGGTCGGCACGTGCAGCTTGGCGCACACGAGGATGGCGGCGAGCGTCGAGTTCACGTCGCCGTAGACGACCACCAGCGAGGGGGAGTGCTCCAGCACCACCTCTTCGAGGCCGGTGAGCAGCGCGGCCGTCTGCCGCGCGTGCGATCCCGAGCCCACACCGAGGTTCGCGATCGGCTCGGGCAGGCCCAGGTCGGCGAAGAACACGTCCGACATGAGCGCGTCATAGTGCTGGCCCGTGTGGACGATGCCCTGCTTGACCCCGAGGTCGGCCAGGCCCTTCACGACCGGGGCCGCCTTGACGAAGTTGGGCCGGGCGCCCAGCACGTGCAGGACGAGGGGATTGTCCCTCATTGACCACGCCTTTCATCCGGTCGTCGGTGGTTTGACCTCTCTGGGACAAACGTTGCCTATGGTACGTTCACGCCGTGCAACCCGAGGCCAATACTCCTACTACGCCTCCCACGCCCCCGGCAGCTCCGACGCAGGCTTCCCGGATAGCCGCCAAGTCTGCCAAGGTCGGCCTGGGCGGTTTCCTCCGCGGCTTCGCGAGGAATCCGGTCGTCGTCTCACGGATCTTCGTGAGCAAGGTCAAGTCGGATCCCGTACGGGTCGCCCAGGCCGCGGCGGAAGCCATGCCGTCGGGGCTGCGCCCGGTGATCGGACGTGTCGCCTGGCCGGCGGCCCGCTACACGCGGGTGGGCACCCGTCGCGTGCGGAGGGTCGCCCGGAAGATCCTCCGCCGGATGGCCGACGGGCCGATGGAGAAGGCGAAGGAGCACTTCGACACGGGGCACATGACGCAGGCGATCAAGACGCTGCAGCCACACCAGCGGTGGCCGTTCATCCGCCGCAGGATCGCCTACTACGAGGGCGAGATGGCCGCGCTCGGGCCCGACCCGATCCCGCCCAAACCCAGGGTCATCATGGGTGAGCGGGTGCCCGGCCGGGTGCTCCACATGGTCACCAACGCACTGCCGTACACGCAGGCTGGCTACACGGTGCGCACGCATCGGATCGTCACCGCGCAGCGTGCCGCCGGGCTCGACCCCCACGTGGTGACGAGCTGGGGCTGGCCGATGCTGCAGGGGCACACCGAGGCCGAGCCGTACGAAGAGATCGACCAGATCCCGTACTACCGGCTGCTGCCGAAGGGCGAGGTGCCGTTCGAGACCCGCGGCCGGATCACCCGCGGGGCCGCCGACGTGACCGAGCTCGTCCGCACCCTGCGGCCGCAGGTGCTGCACGCCGCCACCGATCACCGCAACGGCTCGGTCGCGATGGCCGTACGCGAGCGGACGAACACCCCGTTCGTCTACGAGGTACGCGGCTTCCTCGAGGAGACCTGGGCCTCTCGCGACCCCAGGCGGGTCGGCACCGAGCGCCACCGCATGCAGCGCGAGCGCGAGGCGACCATTATGCGCGCCGCCGACGCCGTCGTGACGCTCGCCGAGACGATGGCCGTCGAGATCGTCGAGCGCGGCGTCCCGCGTGAGCGGATCCACCTGGCGCCCAACGCGGTGGACGACGCGCTGCTCACCGCGGAGTACGACGGCGCGGCCTTCCGCGAGCGGTACGGCATCGCGGCGAACGAGATCGTCGTCGGCTCGGTGTCGAGCATCGTCGGCTACGAGGGATTCGCGACGCTGCTGAGCGCGGCGGCGCTGCTGCGCGACGCGAAGACGCCGGTGCGGGTCCTCCTGGTCGGTGACGGCGCCGAGCGGCCGGCTCTGCTCGAGCAGGTCGAGCGACTCGGCCTGCGTGACGCGATCCTGCCCGGCCGGGTGGGGCCGGACGAGGCGCTCCAGGCGCAGGCGGCGATCGACATCTTCGTCTGCCCGCGCGAGGACCTGAGGGTCTGCCGCCTGGTCACCCCGCTCAAACCGGTCGAGGCCATGGCTCTCGGGAAGCCGGTGGTGCTCAGCGACCTGCCCGCGCTCGCCGAGCTCCTCGGCGCCGGAGGCGCCGCCGACATGACCGCGGGAGGCGCCGGGACGGGCGGGGCGGGTCTTCTCGTACGGCCCGGCGACCCGGCCGCCCTCGCCGAGGCCCTGGCCGCGCTGCGAGACGATCCGGAGCGTCGCCGCGCGATGGGCGAGGCGGGAAAGGCCGAGGTGGCGGCGCATCGGACGTGGAGCAGCCTGGCC
>BCRI01000168.1 GCA_001552515.1 Sphaerimonospora mesophila NBRC 14179 = JCM 3151 | reverse complement strand
TAGTAGCGTCTGGCATGACACCGAGCAATGGGGGGACACAATGACGAACGGCGCGACTCTCAGCAGGGAGCGGGCGGACCTGCTCGCCAGTCTCGGCAAGCACCGGGGCTTTCTGCGCTACACCGTTCAGGGGCTCACCGACGAGCAGGCCGCGCAGCGGCCGACCGTCAGTGAGCTCTGTCTGGGCGGGCTGATCAAGCATGTGGCCCGCGTCGAGGATCAGTGGGCCCGATTCGCCGTCGGGGGCGCCGAGGCGATGTTCGCTGACGATGCCGACTGGGCCAGTGGATTCCAGATGGGGCCGGGCGACACCCTTACCGGTCTGCTGGCCGAATACGAGAAGGTCGCCGGGCGCACCGACGAGTTGGTGCGCACACTGGACCTCGATGCCGCCCATCCGCTGCCGGAGGCGCCGTGGTTCGAGCCGGGGGCGAGCTGGACGGTGCGCCAGGTGCTGCTGCACGTCATCGCCGAGACCGCGCAGCACGCGGGGCACGCCGACATCATCCGAGAGGCGATCGACGGCCAGAAGACCATGGGCTGAGGTCCGCTCCGCAGGGCCGTACCGACGAGGGGCGCACGCTCGGGACCGGGACGCAGCCTAGGGGTTCTCCACAGATTTCGTCCGTCTGTGGAGAACATTCCGTACGGTCTGACCGGCGACGGCACCGGCGACGACGCCGCCGGCCCAGACGGCGACCAGACCGGCGATGAGGCTGCCGACGGCGTACGCGGCGGCAGACGTCCAGACCCCGCGGATCACGACATCCACGATCTCCACGGTGAAGGTGGAGAACGTCGTATATCCACCGAGGAGGCCGACCGCGAAAAAGGGCCGGACGTACCATCTGGGCGGCCAGACGCTCAGGACGAACACCATCAGGCAGCCGAGCGCGAAGCAGCCGCTGACGTTGACGAGGAAGGTCGCCCACGGGAAGGCCCCCGGCCGGACGGGAAGCGCCTGACCGACCAGGTGTCTGGCCACGCTGCCCAGGCCGCCCCCGGCGGCGATCATCGCGAGAACGCCCCAGATCCTCCGGGGCTGGGCGGTCCGCACGCGGCCGCGGACCGGCCCTCTCCCGGAGTCGGGTGCCGACGATCCGGAGGCGTCCCGCTCCGGGTCGGGAGGCGCGGTACGGACGTCCGCGTCGATCACGATGTCGTCGGGGTCGGTGTCCGGGTCGACCGGCGGATCCGCCGGCCGGTCGCTCGGCGGACGTCCGTGCATCGATCCTCCCCCCACATCCGCCTCCCTTCAGACGACCAGGGCCCTGACCTGTGTCAGGAGCCATCAGCCGTCAGCGGCGGTTCGGGCAGCGGACGGATGGTCGAGCAGACCATGCCACCGCCCCGGCGGGACCCATCACCTGATCACGAGTTTACGCGCCCCTCTCAGCGAACGGTCAAGCGAGCGCTTCAGCGCCGGGGAGTTCCTGACCGACCCGAAGACCGTGCTGGGGCGGGACCGGGAACGTCGCAGGGAAACCCAATCACTATGGACATCGACACGAGCATCTATCTGGAAATCAACGGCTTCGCCCGATCCACCCCCTGGCTGCAGGGTGTCGTATCCGCCTACGCCTGGTGGGGCGGGCTGACCGCGCTCGCGCTGCTCCTGCTCGTCGGCTGGTGGCGGGCCCGTCGGTGTTTCCATCCGCCGGGTGCGGTCGCGACCGCCGCACTCACCGGCCTCGCCGCGGTGCTGGCCCTCGAGGTGAACCAGGAGTTGATCTCACCGATCTTCTCCCGGGTCCGCCCGTGCAACGCGATCCACCATGCGTTGGTGCTGCTCCACTGCGGACATGATTTCTCGATGCCCAGCGACCACAGCGTGATCGCGGGCGCGTTCGCCGCAGGTCTGTTTCTCCTGGATCGCAAGCTGGGCGCGCTTGCCGCCGTGCTCGCCCTGCTGGTGGCGTTCGGTCGTGTCTACGCAGGCGTGCACTATCCGACGGACGTGGTGGCCGGTCTGCTCACCGGGGCGGTCATCGCCGTGCTCGTCGTGGTCACCCTGCACGGCATCACGGCCTCACTCGCCGCCCGTCTCGCCCGGACCGCCCTCCACCCGCTGATCTCGGCCGGCATCGATCGCCGCGGCACGACCCAGCCGACCTGAGCTCCGGCCTTCACGGGCGCGTCGGGAGGGGACCGGCGGCGTTGCCCGCGGTCCCCTCCCTCCCTCACGCTCCCACCTCCATGACCCCGGGTTCCCCCAGGCCGGTCGCGGCTCAGGCGGCGGGCGGCCCCGGCGGGAAGGGAATGGCCGCGAGGACGGGGATGAGCGACTCCTCCTCGAAGTCCAGATGCGCCTCCAACTCGACGGCCATCCGGTCCAGCTCGGCACGGAACCGGTCGGGATCCGCGGTGGTGATGTCCGCCAGCAGCCGCTCGAGTTCGCCCCGGATCCTGTCCACGGTGCGATGCTCGGCGCGCAGCCGCTCGATCGCCTCACGCAGATGCGGATGCCGCCGCTCCATCTCGGGCAGCATCTGGGCGTCCTCCCCCATGTGGTGGAACTGAAGGGACTCGCAGAAGGCCAGGCAGTGCTGTCTGAGTTGCAGGCCGAGCCCCACTCGCGGGGGATCGGCCGCCTCGGCGTCCGTACCGGTGGCGGCTGCTCGCGCCGCGAAGTGCGCATCCGCCTCGGCCCGGACGCGGCGAAGCTGGTCACGCAGCCACCGGTGGATCTCGATGAGCTTGTCGGCGAGGTTGGTGATCTCTTCGGGGCCGGCCTCGGTGAAGGAGCGTTCGAGCGCCACCACCGGCAGCCGTCGCTCGACCCGGGCCTGGTAGTCCCCGTAGCCGGGTGCCACCCGCACGATCTCCTCGAACAATCGGTCACGCTCGGCGCCCTCCGCCGGGACCGCGATCGCGCCGAAGGTCTCGGTGCCGATCTCGACCTGCACCATGGGATGTCTGAGCAGGTTGTGATACCAGGCAGGGTGGCGGGGTGAACCGCCCGCCGAGGCGACGACGAACAGCCGGTCGCCGACCCGGACGTAACCCAGTGGAGACGTCTGCTCCCTGCCCGACTTCGCCCCCACCGTCGTCAACAGCAGCAGGTCGCCTCCTGCGAAAGGCCCGCCGACGCGCCCGCCGTTGGCGCGGAACTCCTCGACGATCGGCCGGTTGAACTCGCTGATGTACGGTGCCGGCCGCGCATACGGGCCGTGCTCGTGGGCCTGGTCCTGTGCCTGGGCCTGATTCTGGTTCTGGTCCTGTGTCTGGTCCTGGTTCTGGTGCAGGGACAAGCGGGCACTCCTTGTGGCACGCGGTTTCGAACGGCAGACGCCGATGCCTGGTCGACGGTTCTGCCGGATCTCTTCGAGACGGGGCGCGCCGATCCGCCGCACACGGCCGTACGGCCCGGCCCGAAGGCGAGGCGCACAGGGAGCCGTACGGAAACCCGCAGAGACGGCGGCTGATTTCAGGGAGACGCGCCCGGGGACGCATGAGCGTCGACGGAAAGCGGCGTCGAAGGCGAGAGCGTGGCGGAAAAACGGCCACGCGGCCTACGGCGGCGTCAGACGAGGCGCGTGACGTGTGGACTCACGATGCGGCTCCCTGGAGGTAAAGGTGTCTCCATGCCCCCGACGTCCACCTGTCCGGCGGCACGCGACACAGTCCGCCATTAGACCCGAGACGACCATCGCCGTCAAGACAAGATCTTGGCCGGCCGCGCTCAGGCCGGTGGCCGTACGTCACGTAAGACCGGCCCTCGCGAAGGCTCCGGGGTCGTGAGAGGCTTCCGCGGGCGGCTCCCCCCATCACAAGGGGCGGAGATCGAGACGAGGGCGCCGGACCGTGTTCCTCAGGTGCTCACAAGGTGTTCCCAAGGTGCCCGCACGGCCCGGACAACCGGACGGTCGGGACGGTCCGGATGACGCCTCGCCGCGCGTGCTATTCGGTGTTGGCGTGGGCCCTGACGGCGGTCTCGTTGTCGATGCGCCGGCTGTCGGCGATCGTCAGGCAGACGGCGTCGAGGGCGATGTGGACGCACTGGTCGAAGAGGCTGGACAGGGGCTGACCGGTCACCGGTTCGCCTTTCCTGCGGTGCTTCGTCGCACCGGGAACGTGCAGCACGAGATCGGCCAGGGTGGCCAGTTCCGATGACGGGTCGCTGGTGACTGCGGCCGTCTCACACCGGTTGGCCCTCGCGGCCTTCATGGTCCGGACCGTGGCGGCCGTCGTTCCCGATCCCGACACCGCCACCACGACATCGCCGGGGGCGACCGCCGGGGTGCAGGTGTCGCCCACGAAGTAGGCCTGGGTTCCCAGATGCATCAGCCTCATGGCGAAGGCCCGGGCCATGAAGCCGGAGCGGCCCTCGCCCGTGACGAAGACGCGGCCATCCCGCATCGTCAGCTCGGCCATGGCCCGGATCGCGGATCGGTCGAGCCCGGCCAGCGCCGCCGTGATCTCTCCCATGATGGTGTCGACCGGGTCGCCATGAGTCGTGTCGGTCACGGCCGTGTCAGTCATCATCAGTCGCCTCTCTCAGGCTCGGGGCGGCAGGCGGCTCGGCCGTGAGCAGTCGCCGGAACTCCGCCGCGGTCGCCGCGGGGTCCGGGGCCTTGGTGATGGCCGAGCCGACGATGACGCGGAGATTCAGGTGGGAGCCGGCGAGTGCCGCCATGTCCTCCCGGCCGAGCCCGCCGGCCAGGGCGAGCCGGTGTCCCATGGCTCGCTCGGTCAGCCGATCGAGCGCATGGTCCACGGCACCCTGCCTCTGCTGGTCCTTGCCGATGTGCGAGGCCCAGACCAGGTGGGCAGAGCCGGAGAACTCGGCCAGCAGCCCGTCGAAACGCTCGGCACCGGTGGCCAGCAGATCGACGAGGACTTCCATGCCCAGCTCATGAGCCCGGGCGGCACACGCGCGCAGGGTCTCGTCCGGCGCCAGAGCCAGCACGCTCATCGCCCGTGCCCCGGCGGCGTGGCACATCTCGACCTCGGTCACCGCGTCGTCGGCGGTCTTCGTGTCCGCCAGGACCGGGGTCGTCCCGGCGGCGGCCACGACGGCGGCGACGGCCGGCATGCCATGCGCCTTGATCAACGAGGTGCCGACTTCGATCCAATCCACATGTTCCGCGACCTCGCGGGTGAGGTCGACGGCGCGCGAAACGGAGATGCGGTCGAGCGCCACCTGTAGTCCCGTGGCCACTACCCCACCGGCCCTTCGACCAGCCGTTCCGCGACCGTGCCGCGGCGGGCCGCCATGAACTCGGTCAGCTCGGCCCGGGCCGGCATCCCGTCGCAATCGCCGTCGCTCGTGGTGGCCATGGCCCCCACCGCGCAGGCCCGTTCCACCGCCCGCTCCTCCGGCTGACCATCGATCAGCGCGCTGACGAACCCGGCCGCGAAACCGTCGCCAGCTCCGAGGGTGTCGACCACGTCGACCACGAACGGCGGACACCGCCAGACCGTGTCGGCGGTGAACAGCAGCGCGCCGCGCGCGCCCTGCTTGATCACGACCCCGCGTACGCCACGCGACAGATAGAACCGGGCGATCTCCTCGGGTTCGCTGCTCCCGGTCAGCACGGTTCCCTCGCCGTGTCCCGGCAGGACCCAGTCGCACTGGACGGCCAGCGCGTTGATGACGTCGACCATCTCCTGGTGATCCGGCCACAGAACCGGCCGGAGGTTGGGGTCGAAGCTCACCGGAATGCCCTTGCTCCGCGCCGTTTCCACGGCCTCGAACGCGCAGTCGCGAGCCGAGGGGGAGATCGCCAGGGGGATTCCGGTCGCGTGCAGGTGCCGTGCCGCCGTCAGGTATTCGACGACGTCGGGGGACGCGGCGAGCTTCGATCCGGCGCTGCCGTTGCGGTAGTAGATGTACAACGGGTCGCGCCCGACGATCCGCTCCTTGACCTGGATGCCGGTCGCGGCCTCCCGGGTGGTGACCAGCATCGACGTGTCGACGTCGTCGGCCGCGAACCGGGCCCGGGCCGCCTTCCCGAAGAGGTCGTCGCCGACCATGCCGAGATAGCCGACCCGATGTCCCAACCGGGCCAACGCGATCGCGGTGTTCAGCTCCGACCCGGCCACCCGCCGCTCGAAGTGGGTGGCGTCGTCCAGCGGGCCGACCTGCGTGGCGAGCAGGCTGCCCAGCACCTCACCGAACGTCACGACATCCAGCGACGGCTCGGCCGCCGACCGGGGTGCGGTCATGGCCTGACCGCCCATGCCTCGATCTCGAAGAGCAGACCTCCGGCGAGCGCGACGCCGACGGTGCTCCGGGCGGGCAGCGGCTCGGGGAAGAGCTCACGATAGACCGCGTCGAACTCGGCGAAATCACCGACGTCGGTGAGGAAGCATGTCGTCTTCACGACGTGCTCGAGACCGAGATTCTCCGCTGCCAGCACCGCCTCCAGGTTGGCGATGGCCGCCCGGACCTGCGCGGCCAGGCCGTCCTTGAGCTCGCCCGTGACCGGATCGCTGCCGACCTGGCCCGCCGTCACCACCATGTTCTCGAATGCGATCCCCTGTGAGTAGGAGGCGCTCGGGGCGGCGGCACCCTTGGCGACGATCTCGCGACGAGCGGACAAATCAATCACTCCATTCCGGTCATTACCTGCAGCTTATTGAAAGATGGAAACGGCGCGGGGACGGCCCGGCCGGTGACCGGACCTGCCATCCGCGCATGAGGCATGGACGTCATGACGCTGTCGTACGAGATGTCCGCCGAGAACCGTTCGCGGCGCCGCCGTGGTCGTCGGCACCGAACCGCCGATCATTGAGCCGTCGATCATTGAGCCGTGTATCCGCCGTCGATCGTCAGCGTGGTGCCGTTGACGTACCTGGCGTCGTCCGACAGCAGATAGGCACAGCCCGCCGCGACCTCCTCCGGCCTGCCCATCCGCTGTGCGGGAACGCGACCGATGACGATCCCGTAGTCCTCGCCGGACTGGGCGAAGCCGACCTGGGTCATGGGGGTGTCGATCGGTCCCGGGCACACGGCGTTGGCGCGCACCCCCTGGCCGCCGTAGTCGATGGCGACGGAGCGCATCAGGTTGATCACGCCGGCCTTGGCGGCGCAGTAGCCGGCATTGGTCGGGTAGCCGACCAGCCCGACCTGGGAGGCGATGGCGACGAAGGAGCCGCCACCGGCCTCGGCGAACAGTGGTACGGCCAGATGCGCCAGCAGATAGACGCTCGTGAGGTTCACGTCGATGACGCGCTGCCACTTCTCGGGCGTGAGCTCCCCGACGGAACCTCCCTGCGCGATCCCGGCCGCCGCGACCACACCGTCCAGCCGACCGCACCGCCGCATCGCGATATCGATGCAGGCTCGCAGGTCGTCCAGGGAGGTGACGTCACCGACCAGGCCCTCGACCGGGCCCGGCCAGTCCCGGATGACGGTCGGCTGCAGGTCCAGCGCGACGACGTCGGCTCCTTCCGCCACGAGCCGGTGCACCACCGCCTCGCCGATTCCCGAAGCGGCGCCGGTGACGATCACCGAGCGGCCGCGCAGGCGCTGCCCGATGCCGACACCACCGTGTTCTGTGCTGCTCATCCCTCGTTCCTTACCCAACCCGTCGTCACCCTCGGTGGCGCCGCCGCCCGACCGGTACGGCGGGTGCGCCCGCTCCGGGCACACCCGCATGCGATCGCCTAGACGTCGATCCCCAGCTTCTTGCAGGCCTCGACGAAGTCGTCCGTACAGACCGCGCTCGCGTCGAGCTTCTTGTCGTCGAAGTACTGCTTGATGTTCTTCTGGGTGATCGGGCCGATCTCGAAGAGGTAGGTCGGCACGTCCATCTTGCCGTTGTTGACCGTGGTCTCCCGATATTGGGCGGGGACCTCCTCACCACGCCCGAGGTGCAGGGCGACCTCGGCCGCCTTGGTCGCCTCGTCGACGATGTCCTGGAACTCGGTCATGTACTGCTCACCGGTGATGATCCGCTGCAACGCGGCCACGTCGTTGTCGAGGCCCGTAACCGGACGCGTACGCGGATCGATGTCGGCCGACTTCATCGCGGCGATCACCCCGCCCGCCATGCCGTCGTTGCTCGAGTACACGCCGAAGAAGCCGTCGCGGCCGAGCGCGGTGATCGCCTGGTCCATCTCCTGCTGCGCCTTCGACGGATCCCACTGCGGGGTGTCGAAGCGCATGGCGACCTCGATCCCCTTTTCCTTGAAGACCTCCTCGGCGCCCTGCTTCATCTTGGCGTCATCGGTGTCGCCCGGCGCACCGTTGATCATCACGATCGGGCCCTTGGGATGCCCCTGCTCGGCCAGCGCCTCGGCGAGCGACAGCGCCTTGTCCCTGCCGGCCTGGACGGTGTCCATGGTGAGGCTCCACGACACCTTCGCGTCCTGGATCAGCCGCCCCAGGGAGATCAGGTGCACGTCGGAGGCCTCGGCCCGCGCCGCGATGCCGGCGGCGGCCTTGCTGTCCACCGGGTTCATGATGATGACCTTGACGCCGTCGGCGATGACGTTCTCGGCCTGCTGCAGTTGCTGCGACGCGTCCGAGTTGGCGTTGGCGGTGATCAGCCGACAGTCCGGGCAGATCTCCTCCAGCCGCTTCTTCAACGCCGGCTTCTCGATGGCCTCGTAGCGGGGGGTGATGGTCTCCGGCGCGAGGTAGGCGATCGTCGGGGCCGCGTTCTTGCCGCCGTCCCCGCCGTCCCCGCCGCTTCCGTCGTCGCCGCAGGCCGCGAGCGTGAGCGAGGCGGCGGCGAGGAGAGCGGCAGCCGTGGTCACGCGCCTGCGGCGAAGTGGATTCCTGTGCATGATCTTGCTGTCCTCAGGGTGAAGGAGTGGGGGGAAACGGGTCGGTCACCCGCGTTGCGCGGCCCGGCGACGGGCCATGGCATCGATGACCACCGCCAGGACGAGCACGGCGCCCGTGACGGTGAACCGGTAGGAGGAGGGCATGGACAGCAGGTCCATGCCGTTGGCGATCGAGCCGATCAGGAGCGAGCCGAGGAGCGCCTGCCAGACGGTGCCCACCCCGCCGAAGAGGCTGACCCCGCCGATCACGGCCCCGGCGATGGCGAGCAGCAGGAGGCTGCCCTGTCCGGACGACTGGTTCACGGCGAACAGTCGGGATGCCGCCAGGATCCCCCCGAGGGCGGCGAGTCCCGCAGTGCAGGCGAAGGCGACCACCTTGATCCGGTCCACCCGCACGCCGGCCCGGCGTGCCGCCTCGGCGTTGGAGCCGATGGCGTACAGGTGGCGGCCCACCTTCCGGGTGGTGAGCACGTAGCTCATCAGGGTGGCCACGGCGAGGACGATGAGCACCACGAGCGGGATGCCGCGGTGGGTGATGAGCAGCGTGCCGCCGACCAGGACCAGCGCGACCACCGGAATGCGGGGCAGCAGCGCCTTCGGCCAGGAGGTCCGCTGACCAGGCGAACGCCTGCGGCCGCGCTGTTGGAGCACCGCCGACGCCGACAGGTAGGCGGCGGCGAGCAGCGTCACACTCCAGCCGAGCCAGTTGGGCACGTAGACAGAGGTGAGGCTGACGATGAAGCCGTCGGTGATGTTCAGGTTGCCCTGCTCGCCCAGCACCGCCAGCTGCACGCCCTGCCAGGTGAGCAGCCCACCGAGGGTGACCACGAAGGACGGCACGCCGAACCGGGTCACGACGACGCCGTGCACCACGCCGATGACGACGCCGCAGAGGATCGCCGCGACGATGGCCAGCGGCGCGGGAACGCCCAGCGTGCTGTTCACCACGGCCATCACCGCGGCGCACAGCCCGCTCACCGACCCCATCGAAAGGTCGATCTCGCCGAGCAGCAGGACGATGACGGCGCCCATGGACAGCACCGCGACGGCCGCGATCTGCAGCAGCAGGTTGCTCAGGTTCCCGATCGTGAGGAACCTCGGGTTCAGCGCGTAGAGCAGCACCCAGAGACCGACGATGCCGATGAGGACGGTACGGAACCCGTGGTCCCCGCCCGACGGCAGGGCCAGGAGCCTGGCCCAGGGCCGCGCGGCCCGGGTCTCCTCGCGTTCTGACAGAGAGACGGTCACGCGCCCACCCCCTCCTCGGCTCGTACCGTTGCCCCGGTGATGGCGGCGACGACCTCGTCGACCTTGACCTGCGAGGTGACGAAGACGCCGTTCGTACGCCCGAGACGCAGCACGTGAATCCGGTCGCTGACCGCCATCACGTCGGCCATGTTGTGACTGATGATGATGACCCCGATGCCCTGGTCCCGCAGCCGCCGGACGAGATCCAGCACCTCGGCCGTCTGCGCGACGCCGAGCGCCGCGGTCGGTTCGTCCAGCAGGACGAGCCGGGGGTTACCGACCAGCGCGCGGGCGATGGCCACCGACTGCCGCTGTCCACCGGACAGCCGGGCCACCTTCGCCCGAACGCTCTTGATCGTCTTGGCGTTGAGCGAGCCGAGGAGCTCCCACGACCTGCTCTCCATCGCCGCGTGGTCCAGGTTTCCCCACGGCTTCTTGCGGATCTCCCGGCCGAGGAACAGGTTGTCCACGACATCGAGGTCGTCGCAGAGCGCGAGGTCCTGGAAGACGGTCGCGATGCCGAGTTCGGCCGCCCGGCGGGGGCTGGACACCTCGGCCGGTTCGCCGGCGATCCGGATGGTCCCCACGTCCGGGGGGCGGACACCGCAGATGCTCTTGACGAGGGTCGACTTGCCGGCCCCGTTGTCTCCCACCAGGGCGAGCACCTCGCCGGGATCGACCGAGAGATCGACGTCGGACAGGGCGCGTACCGCGCCGTACGTGACGCCCACCGCTTGCAGTTCAAGCACAGGGGACACAGATCCTCCTCTGGATCCGGTCGGTCATGGACGGAACAGCGGTTCCGGCTCGTCGATGCCGGCGAGGTGGGACAGCGCGTCATCGAGCTCGACGACGTCGCCGTAGCGGTTGTCGATGTCGAAGAGCGCCGCCACGTGGGCGCTCTCGCAGCGGTCGCCGACGGCCTGGCGCGGCACGATGACCCGGAAGTTGAGGTCGATCGCGCTCTCGCAGGAGGCGCGGACGCAGCCGCTGGTCGAGCAGCCGGTGACGACCACGGTGTCCACGCCGTCGGAGATGAGCTGGGCGGTGAGGTTCGTACCGAAGAACGAGGATCCGCGCGGCTTCTCGATGAGCGGCTCGTCCGGGCGGCGCTCCAGCTCGGGGATCAGCGCGACCCGCTCGGAGCCGCGGGCCATCTTCAGCAGGTGCGGCGTCTTCTTCGAGGCGACCGAGCCGACGTCGCGCATCGACGCGTCGAACGCCATCGTCGTGAAGTATCGGGGCAGGTCCTTGGCGCGGAACACCTCCAGCAGTTGCCGGACGGCCTTCGTCACATCGGACAGGTCGGACCCGATCATCTCGTCGGTACGGGTCCACGCACCCGCCATGTCGATGACGAGCAGAGCGGGACGACGGCCCCAGCCGACGCGGCCACCGAAGCCGGCATCGAGATACTGCTGGGTCAGTACGGGGTCGCCGTATGCGTGCTGGCGCATGATGACTTGTTCCTTCATCTAGTTGGTCGTGCTCGCGGAGGGACAGGTCGTGTTCCTAGCCCTGCATCATGCGAAGCACCCTGGACAGGACGGGGGTGTTGTCGGTGGCCGCGAAGTCCTTCAGATCCCGGATCAGCCGGCTGAGGTGGGCGCGCATCGCGCGCTCGGCGGTCTCCGGATCGTGCGCGGCCAGAGCGTCGAGGATCACCGCGTGATCGTTGGGCGACTCGTCGGCCGAGCCCCGGAGGGCGGTCACGACGTCGAGGACGCCTTCCAGATAGTCGAGTTGGTCGTTGAGAATCGTGTTGCCGAGGGTGACGAGCAGGGGGTTGCCCGAGAACTGGGTGAGCGTCCGGTGGAACACCAGGGCGCACTGCCGGCCGACGCTCCCGCTCTCCAGGTGTTGGCGGTGCTGTTCGAGCAGCGCCCGCAGTTCGGCCAGTTCCTCCTCTGTGATCCGTTCTGCGGCCGCGCGCGCCGCCTCGCTCTCCACGGCGCGGCGCGCGTACAACAGGTCGAAGACCTGTTCGATCGTGTTGATGTCAAGGGCGCGAGCCAGTTCCGCGTCGCGGTCGCGACTGTCCCGGATGGCCCGCACCAACTGCCGACCGGCATCGGTGATCAACCGCCCCTTGGAGCCGGCGCGCGACGTCAGTCCGGCCTCGTCCAGGTCCAGCAGGACCCGGGAGACGCTCGCCTCGCTCACCGAGAAGCCCGCCGCCTCGAGGTGCTTGTGCAGCAATCGGGCGCCGCACGGATAGTCCACCTCGGCCAGCCGCGACAGCAGCGCGAACTGCATTTGCGTCACTGACGAGCCCTCTCCGCCGAGACCTTCCGCGGCGGTGACCAGATCTCGCGTCGCGCCAGTTGGCATTGTCCTGCCTTCATGTCTGCTCTAGGGTTGGCCGGAACCGTAGCACGTTCCTCAAATTTAAGGAACCACCTTCAAGGGAGGAAGATGAGCGCGCATCAGAACTTCGAAACCGTGATCGTCGGCGGTACGGTGGTCGTTG
>BCRI01000167.1 GCA_001552515.1 Sphaerimonospora mesophila NBRC 14179 = JCM 3151 | reverse complement strand
GGGGCGCTCGGTGTTCGCACACCGGGCGCCCCGCCGTTCTCCTGGTCGCTCCCCTGATCGGCGAGACCTAGAGTGAGGATCATGAGACGGCCCATGGCTTTGATCACCGGTGCCTCGCGGGGGGTGGGCGCCGCGGTCGCCCGAGCCCTGACCCCCACGCACGACCTGCTGCTCGGCGGCCGGGACCGCGCCGCGCTCGACCGGCTCGCCGCCGAACTGCCGGGCGCCCGCCCCTGGGCGGTGGAACTGGCCGAACTCACCCCGGCGGACGTCGCGGGGATCGATCGGCTCGACCTGCTCGTCCACAGTGCGGGAATCGCCCGGCTCGGCCGGCTCGCCGACATGCCGGCCGAGGTGTGGCGGAGAACGTTTGAGATCAATGTCGTGGCGGTGGCCGAGCTGACCCGGCTGCTGCTGCCCGCCCTGCGGGCGGCGCACGGTCATGTGGTGCTCGTCAACTCCGGGTCGGGGCAGCGGGCCAACGCCAACTGGGGCTCTTACGCGGCGAGCAAGTTCGCGCTGCGCGCCTTCGCCGACGTGCTGCGCGACGAGGAGCATCCCAACGGCGTACGGGTCACCACGATCTATCCCGGCCGGGTGGACACCGACATGCAGCGGGACGTGCGGACCCAGGAGGGCGGCCCGTACCAGCCGGAGCGTTACCTGCAGCCGGAGTCGGTGGCGAGGGCGGTGCTCGCCGCCGTCACGGCCACGCCGGACGCCCATGTCACCGAGATCACCGTACGGCCGGCCGCCGGTCCCACACGCTGATCCGGCCTCGTTTGGGCCGCGGCCGCCAGGGTAGTCGGGGATTCTCCGGGGAGCGCATCCTCCTTGGGGAGGAATCGAAAACCATTCCCCGGACGTATTAAATTACGGAATCTTTGCCACGGAGAATTCGTTGGTCGGGTCAGGGACCGGGGAGCCGGATCCGCACAGTGCACATGGCCGCGCGGTGGAAGAGGTGCCAGCGAATGGCGACGGGGAATCGGACGCAGGACCGGCAGGATCGGGACCTGCTCGGGACCTACCTGATCGAGATCGGGCGGGTCCCCCTGCTGACGGCTGAGCAGGAGGTGGAGCTCGCCAAGCGCATCGAGGCAGGGCTCTTCGCCGAGCAGTTGCTCGACAGCGGCCGGACCGAACCGAAGATCGCGGATGCGACCGACGAGGAGCTGGAGCGCATCGCGATCTCGGGACGCCGCGCCAAGGACGAGTTCATCCAGGCGAACCTGAGGCTCGTGGTGGCGGTGGCGAGGAAGTACTCCGGTCGGGGCATGCCGCTGATCGATCTGGTCCAGGAGGGCAACCTCGGCCTGGTCCGCGCGGTGGAGAAGTTCGACTATCGGCGGGGGTACAAGTTCTCCACCTACGCCACATGGTGGATCAGGCAGGCGGTCGGCCGTTCGATCCACGAGCAGGCCCGGCCGGTACGGCTGCCGACGCACGCGGGGGAGCAGATGACCCGGCTGATGCGGGTCCGCAGGGACATGCTGGCCGAGTTCGACGTCGAGCCGACCGACGCCGAGCTGGCCGAGGTGCTCGACCTGCCGATCGAGCGGGTGAAGGAGCTGCGCCGCTGGGCCAGCGACCCGGTGTCGCTGCAGCTCGGGGTGGGCGACGAGGACGAGACCGAGCTCGGCGACATGCTCGCGGACGACACCTGGGCCGACCCGGAAGAGCAGGCGATGGCCACGCTCGACAAGGAACGCCTGGAAGACTGGCTGACCGGGCTCGAGGGTCAGGTCAGTGAGATGCTGCGCTGGCGTTACGGCCTCGTCGACGGCCGGGAGCACACTTTGACCGAGGTGGGGGAGCGTTACGGCATCGGCCGTGACCGCGCCAGGCGGCTGGAGCGCGACGCGCTCTCGCGTCTGCGCAAGATGGCGACGGCTGCCGCCTGAGCGGCGCCGTACGGAACCTCCGGCGAAAGCTCCCGGGAACGCGCACCCGAGCAGGGTGCGCGTTTTCGCGTCTCGGCACGTTCTCACCCGTTGGCGAGCCCGCCGGACGGAGATCGCACGCGCGTGAATTCCGGTACGCGCTGAGGTGGCCGAAATCACCCGGAAACGTGTCGCCCATCGGCTTCACGCGGGCGAAACACTCGAGGTCGTGATCTGAAACAGCGGAATTGCACGCTGTGATCGACTCAGCGGAAAGGAGGGCCGCGTCGGTGAAGATCGATACCGGCAACACCGCCTGGATGATCACAGCCACCGCATTCGTGTTGTTGATGACTCCCGGCCTCGCGTTCTTCTACGGGGGCATGACCAGGGCGAAGAGCGCCCTGAACATGATGATGATGTCGTTCGTCAGCATGGTCGCGGTGACCGTCACCTGGACCCTGTACGGACATTCGATGGCGTTCGACACGTTCGGCGAGGCCGATGGCCTCGTCAACGGGTTCGTCGGGGGCGCCGACGCGTTCGGACTGCAGAGCCTCGTGGGCGCGGTCACCGGCGATGACGGAACGGGCATGCCGAGCCTGGTGTTCTCGGCCTTCCAGCTCACGTTCGCGATCATCACGGTCGCCCTGATCAGCGGTGCCATCGCCGACCGAGCGCGGTTCGGCGCGTGGGTCGTCTTCTCGGTCGCCTGGGCGACGCTGGTCTACTTCCCCGTCGCCCACTGGGTGTGGGGTGGTGGCTGGCTGGCCGATCTGGGCATCGAGGACTTCGCCGGCGGCACGGTCGTCCACGTGAACGCCGGGGCCGCCGGACTCGCGCTCGCGCTGGTGCTGGGCAGGCGGGTCGGCTGGCCGGAAGATCCGATGCGCCCGCACAACCTGCCCATGGTGCTGCTCGGCGCGGGCCTGCTGTGGTTCGGCTGGTTCGGCTTCAACGCGGGCTCGGAGCTGGCCGTCGACGGCACGGCCGGCCTGGCGTTCATCAACACGCAGATCGCGGCGGCCACCGCCGCCGGCGCCTGGCTCGTCGTGGAGAAGCTGCGCGACGGGCACTCGACCTCCCTCGGCATCGCGTCCGGCGCCGTGGCGGGCCTGGTCGCGATCACGCCCGCCTGCGGTTTCGTCGACCCCTGGGCGGCCGGGGCGCTCGGGGCCGTCGCCGGCACGGCCTGCGCCTGCGCCGTCGGGCTGAAGCGCAGGTTCGGCTACGACGATTCGCTGGACGTCGTCGGCGTGCATCTGGTGGGCGGCGCGATCGGCGCCGTCGCCCTCGGTCTCGTCGCCCGCTATCCGTTCGCGCCGGGGCAGAACCAGGGGCTGGTCTACGGGGGCCCGATCTCGCAACTCGCCGTGCAGGCGATCGGTCCGGTGGCCGTCGGGCTCTACTCCTTCGGCATGGCGTGGATCATCGGAAAGGCCATCGACAGGACGATGGGCTTCCGGGTGACCGCGCAGGAGGAGATGACCGGCCTCGACCTCACGACCCACGCCGAGAGCGGCTACGACCTCGGCCGCGGCTCGGGGGCGTCGCCGTACGGATCGCCGAAGGCGGCGGTCTCGGCGGTGTCGCCGGTCTCGGCCATGTCGTCCGGCCGGCCGCCCTCGCCGTGACCGGCCGGGTCCGGACGCCATGGGCTTGACGTGAGGGGCCCCTCCCGAGAGACTCGGTGCGCAGTAAAGCGGCAATTGTCTCTTGTATGGGGATTACACGGGGGGCCTGTCGACAGGCGGGCATAGACGGGCTGCAGCGGCTTCCGAAGCCTCGGAGGCCGCTGTCGATCGCGTGAAGGCGGATCGGGCGAAGATCTTCTCACCTGTTCGTAACGATTGCGTGGCGCAACCAGGGTAAGGTCACCCGTCCGGGTGACCTTGTGGTCGAATTGTCCCGCTTATACAGCTATGTCGCTCATGCTGTCAGAACGCGTGAAGACAGGCCGAAAAGGTGGCGGGGCCGGTGAGCATGGAGCAACCGAAGACCGACAAGCCGGGGTGGCGGCGCCGCCTGGCGCTGCGCAACTGGCGGGTGCCCACCCGGCTCGCGGCCCTGATCCTGGCCCCGACCCTCGTCGCCGTGCTGGTCTCGGGTCTGCGCGTGGCCCAGTCGATCGACGACCTCGGCGGCTACCAGCTGGCCAGGTCGGCCGCGGAGTACTCCGTACACCTGCGCGACCTGGCCGAGCAGCTCGCGCTGGAGCGGGACATGAACGTCTGGGGCGGCCCCGCCCGGCGCAAGTTCAAGGTGGACGGAGAGACCGAGCTGACCCGGGCGCAGCAGCGGGCGGTGGTCGACCCGCTGGTCACCCAGGTGAAGGCGGATCTCGAGGAGATCGTCGACGACGGTTTCGGGGCGCGTGCCACCGATCAGGCGCAGCAGGTCGGCAGCCGGCTCCAGAGCCTTCCCGGCATCCGTGAGAACGGGGCGCCGGAGGACTACTCCGCCCTGATCGCCAACCTGCTCCGGCTGCAGGACGAGATCAGCGGCACCGACGCCGTCGTGCTGACCGGCAACGTACGCGCGCTGAACGCGCTCGCCCACGCCAAGGAGGAGGTGGCCCTCCAACGGTCGATGCTGACCGACGAGTTCCAGGAGCGCAGGCAGTCCTTCACCCCGGCGGAACTCGAGGCCATGCTCGCCTCCCAGGCCCGCGAGCAGGGGTACCTCGCCACCTTCTACAAGGAGGCTCCGCCGGCGGAGAGCAGCCGGCTGGTGACCCTTCTCGGCGACAAGGACATCGTCGGCATCGAGCTGACGAAGTCCTGGGCGCTGACGCTGGGACTGAAGGGCCAGTCCTTGAGCAGGTACCCGGGCCGGGACAGGATGCTCCAGACCTGGTTCCAGCACAGCACCAGGGCGATCGAGCAGATGGCCACGGCGGAGAAGAGCGTCTCGTCCCTCGTGCTCGACCGGGCCCGGCAGCTGCAGTCCAGCGAGCAGCGCAACGCGGTGACCGCCGCGCTCCTGATCCTGGCCCTCCTCGTCCTGGTCGTCGTCACGACCGCGTTGATCGCGCGCTCGATGGTGCGCCCGCTGCGGCGGCTGCGCGCCGAGGCGCTCGACGTGGCCGGGCGGCGGCTGCCCGATGTGGTGCGGCGGATGCGGGAGACGGACGAGCCCGACCGCGAGCCCGCTGTCCAGCCGATCGACGTGGACGGCGACGACGAGATCGGCGAGGTCGCGCGGGCCTTCGACGAGGTGCACACGCAGGCGCTGCGCCTGGCGGCCGAGGAGTCCCGCCTGCGCGCCAACGTCAACGCGATGTTCGTGAACCTGTCGCGCCGGACGCAGACGCTCGTGGAGCGGCAGATCTCGCTGATCGACGGTCTCGAGCGCGGCGAAGAGGACGGCCGGCGGCTGGCCGACCTCTTCAAGCTCGACCACCTGGCCACCCGCATGCGCCGCAACAGTGAGAACCTCCTGGTCCTCGCCGGGCACGAGCCGCCGCGTAAGCGAAGCCGGCCCGCCCGCCTGGTCGACGTGGTCCGTGCCTCGCTGTCGGAGGTCGAGGACTACGAACGCGTCACGGTCAAGGTGCCCCGCGCCATCGCCATCGCCGGCCACGCCGCCAACGACGTGATCCACCTGGTCGCCGAGCTCGTGGAGAACGCCATCGCCTTCTCCCCGCGCAACACCAGGGTCGTCGTGTCGAGCAGCCCGGTGGAGGGAGGGGCTGTCATGCTCGGCGTCAGCGACGCCGGGATCGGCATGTCGCTGGAGGAGATCGCGGAGATCAACCGGCGCCTGGCGGAGCCGCCGACGGTGGACGTCTCCGTCGCCCGGCGAATGGGCCTGTTCGTGGTCGGCCGTCTCGCGCTCCGGCACGGCATCCGCGTCCAGCTCCGGCGTGGTGACGGCACCGGGGTCATCGCGATGGTGCTCTTCCCCGCGCAGCTCATCTCGGACGCCGATCAGCCGTCGCCTCCGGCCACGGTTCCGGGCGGCCAGATCGCCGGAGGCCGGCCCCGAGGGGGCCATGCGGCGGGCGATCAGATCGGCGCGGGCCAGGGCGCCGGCGGCCGGATGGGAGGCGGCCCGGCCAGGGGAGACCAGCGGACCGGCGCCGGCCTGCCCGTCCGGCAGCCGCTCGGCGATCCGGCCCCGGGTGGCAACGCGTTCCAGCCGTGGGAGGCGATCGGAGACGGCGGCAGCGGTGCGGCGGGTGGCGGCCTCGGCGGTGGAGGCACCGGACGCAGGCCGTTCCAGACGGCGGACACCGGCGCCGGAGGCGATGCCGGGACGTTCGCGCCGTTCGGCGCCCCGACGCGGGACATCACCACGACTCCGCCCTTCGGCACCTCGTTCACGCCACCGCCACCGTCCGCCGAGCCGTACGTGACGCCGCCCGAGCCGTTCCCGGTTCCCTCGCCGGAGCCGTACGGAGGCGGGCACGCCGACTCATTCGGTGCTCCGCCCTACCGGGGCACCCCGGCCTTCACCGAGCACTCGGGCGCCTTCCCGATAGAGGAACCCGCCTCGGTCACCGGACCGCTCCCGGCGGTCGCCGACACCCCGCTGGAGCGCGGGGACGAGTTCCTGCCGATCTTCGCGTCGGTCGAGTCCGCCTGGTTCCGGCGTCCGGAGCCGGGCGAGGCCGCTCCGGCCGCCCCGGCCGATCCGATCGCGGTCCGGCCCGAGCCGCGGCCGGAGTCCGCCGCGCCGCGCCCGCAAGCGGTCCCGCCGATCTCCGGACCCGCCGGTTCAGAGCGCGAGCAGCAGGCGGGAGGATGGTGGTCCCGGGCCGACAGCGGCTTCCAGGCGGCGGACAGCGCACGGGACCCGCAGCTCGGCGGCGTCACGGCCGCCGGGTTGCCGAAGCGGACGCCCAGGGCCAACCTGGTTCCCGGCTCGGTGGGCACGGAGAGCACGTCGCCGGCCCCGCGTCCCGTGGTGTCGGCCGAGGCGGTGCGCAGCCGCCTGTCCAGCTTCCAACAGGGAGTACGGCGAGGCCGGGCCGAACTGGCCGACGGATCCGCCGGTGAGACCGGTAACGAGGAGGAGAGCTCGTGACTGAGCTGAGCGTGGAGGTACGCAGGTTCGACTGGCTGATCACCGAGTTCGTCAACTCGACACCGGGGGTGGCGCACGCCGTCGTGGTGTCGTCGGACGGACTGCGGCTGGCCCAGTCGGACGGTTTCCCGCACGACCGGGCCGACCAGCTCGCCGCCGTCGCCGCCGGCCTGCTCAGCCTCACCGCGGGTGCGGCGAGGGTGTTCGAGGGCGGGCAGGTGACCCAGACGGTCGTCGAGATGCAGCGCGGATTGCTGCTCGTCATGGCGATCAGCGACGGGTCGTGCCTGTCCGTGCTGGCCTCGCCCGACTGCGACATGGGCCTGGTGGCCTACCAGATGACCCTGCTGGTCGAGCGGGCCGGTCAGGTGCTCACCCCGGCGCTGCGTGCCGAACTCCAGACCTCTCGTCGATGACGACAGAGGGAGACGGGCATGCGCGCGGGTGACGGGACAGAGGACGAGCCTCTGTTCCGTCCTTACGCCGTCACCGGTGGTCGATCCGAGCCGCGTTACCACATGGCGATGGAAACCCTCGTATCATCGGTGACCTTGAAGGGCAATGATTATTCCCTGCTCACCCCCGAGCAGGAATCGATCATGATTTTATGTCGTTCCGTACGATCGGTCGCGGAGGTCTCGGCACTGCTCCGGGTCCCCCTAGGCGTGGCCCGCGTGCTCATCGCCGATATGGCCGACGAGGGTCTGGTGCGCCTCCACATGCCACAGCTCGATGAGGGGCAGCCGGACCTCAACCTGCTCGAAAGGGTGCTCAGTGGACTACGCAGGCTCTAGTCGTGGGCTGACCTCGACGAAAATCGTCGTTGCGGGTGGGTTCGGCGTCGGGAAGACGACCTTTGTAGGCGCCGTCTCCGAGATCCTCCCCCTGACCACCGAGGCCGTGATGACCGACGCCAGCGCCGGCATCGACGACCTGGGCCTCACGCCGAACAAGACGACGACCACGGTCGCGATGGACTTCGGCCGGCTCTCGCTCGATCAGGACCTGATCCTGTATCTGTTCGGGACACCGGGTCAGCATCGGTTCTGGTTCATGTGGGACGACCTCGTCCGTGGTGCGATCGGCGCGGTGGTGCTGGTGGACAGCAGGCGGCTGGCCGACTGCTTCCCCGCCATCGACTACTTCGAGGAGGCCCAGCTGCCCTTCCTCGTCGCGCTGAACGGCTGGGACGGCCAGTACCTCCACTCGGAGGAGGAGGTGAGGGAGGCCCTGTCGCTGCCTCCGCACGTGCCGATCGTCCGTACGGACGCGCGCTCCCGGGATGCGGTGAAGTCGACGCTCATCAGTTTGGTGGAGTACGTGCTGACCGTGCGGTCGGCCTACGGCCGTACCTACTGACGCGGCCCGTCCGCGGTCACGAGAACGAACATGATCCTGCACGCGGCGGGGCCCGGATGACCCGTTCAGGCCGGGCACTGGCCGCCGAGGCACTATTTGCTAATCAAGCCTGTCCGATATTTAGCCAATTAAGGTCATATACGTGCCCCGTTAGGCTGTTTGTGTACGGGTGTTCGGTTGGCCTCCCTGGTGTCGGTGTGCTGCAATTACCCTCGCCTGCAGGACGTCTCAACTGTCACGACTGCGCACTCGTCGAGAGACAATCCCCCCTGCGCGCACATACGGCGAGAGGTTGCTAAGCCTGTGAGGAAACAAGACCCCCGGACCGAGGAGAGCCCAGAAACCGGGGTTCCGGCCGAGCAGGGGCCAGATGAGGGAAGCCGGTTCCTCCTGCGCAACTGGCGGGTACGGTCCCGGTTGGTGGCGCTGATCCTCATCCCGACCCTGGCCGCCCTGGTGCTCGGCGGTCTCCGTGTGGTCACCTCCCTCGACACCGCGGCGGGATACCAGCGGGTGAACGATCTGGCTCGGCTCGTGGAGAGCGTCGCAGGGCTCACCCACGAACTGCAGGCCGAGCGGGACCGGGCGGCCTGGAACGCGGCCATCGGCAGGCCCGCGAAGGCAGTCGCGGCGGTGAACGCCCAGATAAAGCTGGCGGACACGGCGCTCGCCGACGTCCGCGGGCTCGCCACCGACGCACGGTCGAAGGTGGGCGAACGCGCCGGCGACGAGGTCGAGAACATCCTCGCCAAACTGGACAGCCTGGAGCCGCTGCGCAAGCAGGCGGTGGAGGGCACCCTGCTGCCGAGCGCGGTCCTCGAACAGTACTCCCTCGTCATCGAGAACCTCCTCGCCCTGCAGGACGAACTGGCCAAGGACGGCCAGGACGACCGGCTCACCGCCATGTCGGTCACCCTGGCCGCGCTCGCCAGGGCCAAGGAGAGCGCCTCGGTGCAGCGCGGTCTGCTCACGACGGTGCTTCCGGCCAGGCGGTTCGAGCAGGCGCAGCTGCAGGACTTCCTCGGCGCCATGTCCGCTCAGGAGCGCGAACTGCGGGAGTTCCGCAAGAGCGCGTCCCGTGAGGAGCGGAGCGACTACGACTCGACCGTCACCGGCGACAAGGTCGACGACGCCGAGTTCCTCCGTACGTTGGTGCTGGACCGGGCCAACGCCGGCTTCCCGCTCAACGGTCTCGACCGCTCGGTCCGCGACGACAACCGCAGATGGTTCGACGCGATGACCCAGCCGATCAACCGAATTCGTACGGTCGAGGCCAAGCTGAATTCGTCGATCGTGGCCAGGAGCCAGGAGCTCAAGGACGACGAGCAGCGGCGCGCCCTGATCGTGGCCGGCGCGGTGGCGCTCCTGCTGATCGCCGTGCTCGCCATCACCACCGGCGTCGCCCAGTCGCTGGTGCGGCCGCTGCGCAGGTTGCGCAGCGAGGCGCTCGAGATCGCCGGCCACCGTCTGCCCGGCGTCGTCCAGCGGCTCCGGGAGGCCGGCGACACCGGTGAGACCCCGCACATCGCCCCCATCGGGGTGGTCGCCCGCGACGAGATCGGCGAGGTCGCGCGGGCCTTCGACGAGGTGCACCGCGAGGCCGTACGACTGGCGGGCGACGAGGCACGACTGCGCAGCAACGTCAACGCGATGTTCGTGAACCTGTCGCGGCGCACGCAGACCCTGGTGGAGCGGCAGCTCTCCCTGATCGACGGTCTGGAGCAGAGCGAGCAGGACGAGCGACGGCTCGCCGACATGTTCAAGCTCGACCACCTGGCCACCCGCATGCGGCGCAACAGTGAGAACCTCCTGGTCCTCGCCGGCCAGGAGCCCGCACGCCGCTGGGGTCAGCCGGTGTCGATCGTCGACGTGGTGCGTGCCTCGCTCTCCGAGGTCGAGGGGTACGAACGGGTCGACGTGCGGGTGCAGCCCGGCGCCGCGGTCGTCGGCCAGGCCGTCAACGACGTCGTCCACCTGATCGCCGAGCTGGTCGAGAACTCCATCTCGTTCTCCCCGCGTGAGACCAAGGTCGTCGTGTCGAGCAACCGCATCGACGGCGGCGGTCTCATCGTCTCCGTCAGCGACCGCGGCATCGGCATGACCCCCGAGGAGGTGGCGCAGACCAACCATCGCCTCGCCAACCCCCCGGTCGTGGACGTGTCGGTGTCCCGGCGGATGGGCCTGTTCGTGGTCGGCCGCCTGGCCCTGCGCCACGGCATCCGGGTGCAGCTGCGCCAGCAGGACGTGGGCGGGCTGACCGCGATGGTGCTGCTGCCCGAGTCGCTGCTCGCCCAGACGGGACCGGCGTTCCCCGGCATGGCCGGGGCATCCGGCGGCTTCGGCATGCCGGCCCAGGTCGGGGCCTCCAGCGGCATGGGCATGACCGGCGAGCTGAACATGCCCGGTGAGCGGGCCGTCCCGGAGCAGACCGGCGCCAACCCCTTCGACGAGCCGAGTGGTCCGAACTCCTTCGGGCCCGCGCCGCGGCCGTCGTTGTTCGGCGCCGACGCGCCCGGTCTGAACACCCCGGGCGTGGGCACAGCGGGGCCAGGAGCCCCACGCGGCGACTCCTTCGAACGCGGCCCGTTCGAGACCTTCCCCCGGGAGAGCGTGGGACACGATCCCGATCCCTTCACGCGTGCCCCGTTCGGCGGCGCTCCGTTCGGCGGCGGCCCCGCCAAGCGGGAGCCGGGCGGGCCGGACGCCCCCGGCCCGATCTCTTCCTCGACCGACCCGTTCGAGACGACCAAGTTCGACTTCGACGTGAATCCCGCCGACAGCGGTCGGTTCGACGCCAACCCCTTCGACACCAACCCCTTCGCACGCGGACGCGCCGGGGAGGCCCCCGTCGACACGCCGTGGCCGGGGCACCTGCCCCCTCCGGGCAGCGGCACCTCCTGGCCCGGCTCGCCCTCCCAGGACCGGACCACCGGCACCGGAGGCGAGTGGCCGGGATGGCCCGGGGGCGGCGCGTTCGAGGGTGACATCGATCACACCGGTCCGCTCCCCGTGGTCCGCACCTCGCCCATGGAGTCGGAGGAGGAGTTCTTGCCGATCTTCGCCGCCGTCGAGTCGGACTGGTTCAAGAAAGTCGACCTCTCCGACGAGAAGAGCGACTCCGGCGACGAGCCGCCCGCCAAATTGTGGTCGTCCCCGGCGGACGCCGGGTGGCAGGCGGCGAAGGCAGCGGCCGAGCCCACGCTCGGCGGCGTCACCGCCTCCGGGCTTCCGAAGCGCGTGCCCAAGGCCAACCTGGTCCCCGGCTCCGCCACGAGTCCGGCCTCCGCTCCCGTCCCCGCCGAGCCCGCCGCGGCGCCACCGCCGCCACCGCCACCGGTCCTTTCGCCCGAGCGCGTGCGCAGCAGGCTCGCCAGCTTCCAGCAGGGCGTACGGCAGGGCCGCGCCGTGGCGCGCGGAGAGGCCGGCGAGGACCAGGCATACCCTGGGGCGCCGCCGCTGGGCGACCCTAGTGCCCAGGACAGTGAGAAGGAGGACTCATGAGGGAGATGAGCCAGGCCGCACGCGGCGTCAACTGGTTGATCACGGATTTTGTGAACAACGTGCCCGGTGTGGCGCACGCGGTGGTGGTGTCCTCGGACGGCCTGCCGCTGGCGTTCTCCGATGGGTTTCCCAAGGATCGGGCCGATCAGCTTGCGGCGGTGGCGGCGGGTTTGATCAGTCTGACGCAGGGCGCCTCGCGGGTGTTCGAGGGCGGGGCGGTGACGCAGACGGTCGTCGAGATGCAGCGCGGGCTACTGTTGATCATGTCGATCAGCGACGGGTCGTGCCTGGCCGTGCTCGCGGCGGCCGATTCCGATATGGGATTGGTGGCGTATCAGATGACGTTGCTGGTGGAACGTGCGGGACAGGTGCTCACGCCCGCGGTGCGGGCCGAGCTGCAGTCGTCTCACCCGAGGTGACGGATCGGCCGTCCCCGGTGACGTTGGCACGACGAGGTCAGGAGGACATGGTGGCAGGCGGTTGGACCAACGAGCCCTATCCGCCGGTGGACGATGCCCACCGGCACTACGGCGGCGCGAACCCCGCCCCGTCCTCGGCGCCACCGCCGCAGCCCAGCAGCTCTCTGGTGCGTCCGTACGCGGTGACCGGAGGGCGCACGGCACCGCGCGTGCAGCTCGCGATGGAGGCGCTCGTGTCGTCCATCACCCTGGTCAACCAGGACCTTTCCACGCTCACGCCGGAACGGCAGGCCATCTGCTCGCTGTGTC
>BCRI01000166.1 GCA_001552515.1 Sphaerimonospora mesophila NBRC 14179 = JCM 3151 | reverse complement strand
CCCCGACGCCGACGCCCACCCCCACCCCGACACCGACGCCTACTCCGACCCCCACGCCTACTCCGACGCCTCCGGGCGGCTGCGCGGGCGCGGTGGTCTGCACCGGCTTCGAGGACCAGCCGGGCGGCACACCGACCGGTGACTGGCAGGTGGTCACGCCGAACTGTCAGGGGACCGGCACCGCCGTCATCGACACCTCCACCGTCCACAGCGGGTCGAAATCGCTGCGGATCAACGGCGGTGGGGGTTACTGCAACCACGTCTTCGCCGCCACCACCCGTGACGTGTCGGCCGTGGCCCCGGTGGTGTACGGGCGGATGTGGGTCCGGCACACCACGGCGCTGCCGGCCACCCACGTCTCCATGATCACGATGTCCGACTCCCGCGACGGCGGCAGGGACCTCAGGATCGGCGGGCAGAACGGCGCGCTGCAGTGGAACCGGGAGTCCGACGACGCCACCCTGCCCGAGCAGAGCCCGTCGGGAGTCGCGCAGAGCTCCCCGCTGCCCACCGGCAGATGGGTGTGCCTGCGCTTCCAGATCGACACCACCCAGCAGTCGATGCGCACCTACCTGGACGACCAGGAGATCGCCGGGCTGCGCGTGGACGGCGTCCCGACCCAGGACATCGACGCCCAGTGGCTGCGCCGTACCACCGCGCCGCGCCCGACGACGTTCCGGCTCGGCTGGGAGAGCTACGGCGGCGACCAGGACACCCTGTGGTACGACGACGTGGCCCTCGGACCGAACCCGATCGGCTGCTGAACCGGTAAGACCCGGTAAGACCCGGTAAGACCCGGGAAGACCCGGGAAGAACCGACACAGACCCGGCCCCCCGCACCCCCCGGCGCGGGGGGTCGCCCATGCCCGGCGGAACGCCGCCGGGGGGAACTTCCCGTCCGCCCGGACGTGTGCCGCCGGTGTGGCGGGTATGGGGACTAGTTCTGCCATACCGAGGACAGGAGGCTTCCGATGGCACAGACCGTGGCGGATGTGATGACGTCCAATCCGGCGACCGTGGAGGCGAACGACACCGTGTCGGCGGCGGCGCGGCTCATGCGCGACAACGACGCCGGCGGCGTCATCGTCACCGACGGCGGACACGTGTGCGGCATCATCACAGACCGTGACATAGCCATCCGCGTCATGGCCGATGGAAAGGGCCCGGACACCCCGGTACGTGAGGCCAGCAGCGAGGAGCTCACGACGGTCTCTCCGGACGCCACCGTCGACGAGGTCGTCCGGCTCATGCGGGAACGGGCCATCCGCCGGGTGCCGGTCGTCCGGAACGACCAGGCGGTCGGCATCGTCAGCCTCGGGGATCTCGCGATCGAACGGGACTCCCGGTCGGCTCTGGGGGACATCTCGGCCGCGCCGCCCAACCAGTGAACCGACGCCGTCGAACAGGAAACGGGCGGATCTCCGCCCGTTTTCGGGTACGCCGGTCCCCGGCGTGATCCCGAACCCGGGAGGGTAGGCATTCGACGGTGCCCGATTCGAGGGCATGGGGGAGATCCCGGCCCGAAGCGGGGCGGGCACGGACATGGGCGGCGAATCCGAAGGGAGAGTCCCATGACCGATGTACGACACCCGATTCCCGAGCTGATGAGGGAGAACGACGTCATCGATCTGCTCGTCCACCAGCATTCGATGATCAGAGATATGTTCGATGAGGTGGCGGAGGCGCCGGACGACGGGCGGGCGGAGGCGTTCCGGCGGCTGGTGCGGATGCTCGCCGTGCACGAGACCGCCGAGGAGGAGATCGTGCATCCCTACGCCCGGCGCAAGCTGGACGGCGGCGCCGCGGTGGTCGCGGACCGCCTGGCGGAGGAACGCGCGGCCAAGCGGCTGCTCGCGATGATGGACAGGAACGGGCCGCAGCACCCGGACTTCCTCTCGAACCTCGACGAACTGCGGATCGCGGTGCTGACGCACGCGCGTGCCGAGGAGCGGTACGAGTTCCCTCGGCTACGGGCCCGAACCTCGGCGATGGAACGCCGGGCGATGGCGCTGGGCCTGCGGGCGGCGGAGGCGATGGCCCCCACCCGGCCGCGTCCCGGGGTGGAGTCCGCGACGCGGAACCTGCTGTTCGGGCCGCCCGCGGCCATCATGGACAGAGCCCGTGACCTGATCATGAAGGCCGTCGGCAGGAAGAAGGACTGACCGGCGGTGGTACGGCCCACGCCCCCGCGGGCGTGGGCCGTACCATTACCGGTCTCCGCCGGTTCCGGGTCCGGCGCTCAGTGGGGCCGCAGGCTGTACATCGGGTGGGTGCCCTCGGACTCCAGGCGATATTCCCGGCCGGACTTCGCGCGGTTCTCGTCGATGACACGCTCGCTCGGCGGCTCCTGGTCCCCGTGGATCTGGGCCTGCCAGCGCTGGAAGCGCTCGTGCGCCTCCTGGACGTACCCGGTGCCCAGCGTGGTGTAGTCGATCTGGGTGGCGATCACCTCGCGGATGTAGCCCTTGTTCGGCTCGAACGTCACCGGTGCCGGCAGCCGCGGGGCGAGGATCTCCTGCGGCTCCCGTCCGTCGTGCCGGCGCATCATCTCCGCCGCGATCCGCAGGTGCTCGAGTTCCATGTTCAGGTGCAGCTCCCAGATGGCCTTCACCTTGGGATCGGTCTCGGTCTCCATGAACGAGTAGTACAGGTAGCACTCGTTGTACTCGTGGTTGATCAGCTGCTCCCACCACGTCTCGCCCGGGTCGACGAGCGACTCGTAATGCGTGACGTGCTCCTCCTCGATCAGCGCGATCTCCTGGTAGAGCTGCCGGGCGATCGGCTCCATGTACATGGGTCCGACGTTCATGTAGAAGTTCATCGTCTGCTGCTCGGCCGACATGATGGTCAGCGCGTGCAGCTTGGAGATCGGAGCCGCGGTGTTCCTGTCGTACGGCTCGCGCACGTTGTCGATCGGATGCCGCTGGTGCATCTTGGTCGGCCGGCCCGGCATCACCTCGGTGAGCGCGTCGACGACCTTCTCGGCCTTCCGGTGCTCGATCATCTCGAACAGGTTGGCGTACCGATAGAGGTGGTCGAAGTCCTCCAGCAACCCGAACTGGTAGGCCTGTTTGAGGTACGGGTCGGGTTCCATCCGGGCGATCCACGCGGTCAGATCGGTCGCCACCTGCTCGTAGGCGAGCGTGGTCTCCAGCACCGAGGCGAGCCCCGGCAGCAGCCAGTTGACCGCCTTCTGCTGCTGCGCCTCGATGAATCGGGTCTCGGCCAGTTGCTGCCGGTCCTCCAGGTCGGGGCAGTGCCGGGCGAGATGACGGTTGAACATGATCGCTTCGATCTCGATGCCGTTCATCGTGATGATCCGGCACCGGGTGTACGGATCGGCGTGATCCGGGTCGATCGGGGTCACGTTCAGCTCACGCCAGTTGCGTAGCTGACGGTCGAGAGGAATTCCTCGTTCCTCCAGCGGATTGAACGTCATCTCGCCTGCTCCTTCCCCCGATAGGACGTACAGGTCCTGCCCGGACAGAGCGGCATCTATCCGGGCATGTCCCTGTTGTCGGCGCAGGGCCTACCCAAGCCTGTGACCTGGGCAAACCTCTCACGAGGTATGGAGGATTCACCAGAGGACATCCGTTATCTTTTCCTTCCTCCACCCCCCGTAGATTTCGATCTCTCGCCAACCCGGCGGATTCTCACCCGGCCGGAGGCGGTGATGCACGACAAGCCGCCGGCCGCCCTGTCAGCGTGAGTCGGGACCGGCCAGACCGGCCCGGCGCAGGGCCTCGGCCATCGCACCACCCGCCGGGGCGGCGCCCGATCCGCGGCCGCTCCCGCCCTGTCTCTGGCCCTGCCCCTGACCCCGCCGCCGGCCGTCGCCCCGGCCCTGCTGCTGCCCGGCGGCCGGACGACCCCGCTGGGCGCCCGGCCCGTTCTGGCCGTTCTGGCCGCGGCCGGTGACCTCGTCGTCCAGCCGCAGCGTGAGCGAGATGCGCTTGCGCTGGATGTCGACGTCGAGCACCTTCACCCGCACGATGTCGCCCGGCTTGACCACCTCGCGGGGGTCCTTGACGAACGAGTGCGACATCGCGGAGACGTGCACCAGCCCGTCCTGGTGCACGCCGACGTCGACGAACGCGCCGAACGCGGCGACGTTGGTCACCACTCCCTCCAGCACCATCCCCGGGGCCAGATCCGCGAGCGTCTCCACGCCCTCCTTGAAGGCGGCGGTCTTGAAGGCCGGACGCGGGTCGCGCCCCGGCTTCTCCAGCTCCTTGAGGATGTCGTTGACGGTCGGCAGCCCGAAGGTGTCGTCGACGAAGTCGGCCGGCCGCAGCGAGCGGAGCACCGAGGTGTTGCCGATCAGCGCACGCAGGTCGCCGGACGTCTTGTCGAGGATGCGGCGCACCACCGGGTACGCCTCCGGATGCACGCTGGACGCGTCGAGCGGGTCGTCCCCGCCGGGGATGCGCAGGAAGCCCGCGCACTGCTCGAACGCCTTCGGGCCGAGCCGTGGGACGTCCTTGAGGCCCCGGCGCGACCGGAACGGGCCGTTGGCGTCCCGGTGCGCCACGATGTTCTCCGCCAGGGTGGCGCCGATGCCGGACACGCGGGTCAGCAGCGGGGCGGACGCGGTGTTCACGTCCACGCCGACGCCGTTCACGCAGTCCTCGACCACCGCGTCGAGCGAGCGCGACAGCTTCAGTTCGGACAGATCGTGCTGGTACTGTCCCACGCCGATCGACTTGGGGTCGATCTTCACCAGCTCCGCGAGCGGGTCCTGGAGGCGGCGCGCGATCGACACCGCGCCGCGCAGCGACACGTCGAGACCGGGCAGCTCCTGCGAGGCGTAGGCCGAGGCCGAGTAGACCGAGGCGCCCGCCTCCGAGACGACGACCTTGGTGAGCCGGGGCATTCGCCGTACCAGCTCGCCCGCGAGCCTGTCGGTCTCCCGCGAGGCGGTGCCGTTGCCGATCGCGATCAGTTCGACGCCGTGCTCTGCCGCGAGCCGTGCGAGCACGTCCAGCGACTTGTCCCACTGCCGCTTCGGCTCGTGGGGATAGATGGTCTCGGTGGCGACCACCTTGCCGGTCCCGTCGACGACCGCGGCCTTCACGCCGGTGCGCAGCCCGGGGTCGAGGCCCATGGTCGGCCGGGCGCCGGCGGGCGCGGCCAGCAACAGGTCGCGCAGGTTGGCGGCGAAGACGCGGACGGCCTCCTCCTCGGCGGCCTGCCACAGCCGGGTCCGCAGGTCGATGCCGAGGTGCACGAGGATCCGGGTGCGCCAGGCCCACCGGACCGTGTCGGCGAGCCACCGGTCGGCCGGCCGGCCCCGATCGGAGACGCCGAACCGCTGGGCGATCCGCAGCTCGTAGTCGTTCGGGTCCTCGGCCTCGGGGTCGAGCGTGAGGGTGAGGACCTCCTCCTTCTCGCCGCGGAACATCGCGAGGATCCGGTGGGAGGGCAGCGACGTGAACGGCTCGGAGAAGTCGAAGTAGTCGGCGAACTTCGCCCCGGCCTCCTGCCTGTCCTCCCGCACCTGCGCCACCAACCGGCCGCGAGCCCACATCCGCTCACGCAGATCGCCGATCAGGTCGGCGTCCTCGGCGAAGCGCTCGACCAGGATGGCCCTGGCCCCCTCGAGCGCCGCCGCCGCGTCGGCCACGCCCTCCCCGACGAACGCCTCGGCCGTGGCATGCGGATCGAGGTCCGGCTCGGCGAGCAGCCTGTCGGCCAGCGGCTCCAGCCCCGCCTCCCTGGCGATCTGGGCCTTGGTGCGGCGCTTGGGCTTGAACGGGAGATAGATGTCCTCCAGCCGGGCCTTCGAGTCCGCGGCCATGATCTGCGCTTCCAGGGCGTCGTCGAGCTTGCCCTGGGAACGGATGGAGTCGAGGATGGCGGCCCGCCGTTCCTCCAGCTCCCGCAGGTAGCGCAGCCGCTCCTCGAGCGTGCGCAGTTGCGTGTCGTCCAGCATGCCCGTCGCCTCCTTGCGGTAACGGGCGATGAACGGCACCGTGGCCCCGCCGTCGAGCAGGTCGACGGCCGCGGTCACCTGGCTTTCGCGCACGCCGAGCTCTTCGGCGATCCGCTGCTGAATGGACGTCGTCACTATCTTGATCCGCCTTCACATTGAGGTTCGGGGAAGATTCTGCACGCTGCGCGCTCCGAGTGTCGCCTCGCTTGCTTCGATTCGCCTGGTTCCGGTCGCTCGGATTCCGTCCGATGACTCCTCCGAGCCTGCCGTACGGCTCCCGCGCCCGCCGTACGGATGGACGGGGAGGCCGGACGCGACCCGTCGTGTGCCGGGGCGGGTTGAGGGGACGGGGGAGGGGCCGGACGGGGGTGGTGGGGGTGAGGGGAGAGCCCGGCGGTCTCGGACGCCGTGCTCTCCCGTTTCCCGGACGGTCACCGGGAGGTCTCCGCCGCGGCGGAAGGCGGGGTCGAAGGTGCGCTGGACAACGCTGATCGGCGGTCTACGCCTCCGCGGGCAGCGCTGTCGTGGTGTCGGGCACGGCGGGAGCCCGCGTGAACGGGACGGGAACGGCCGGTCGCGACCGTCGTACGGACTCGGCGTGATGCCCGAGATAGCCGGTGGGAAACGTGGTGACGCTGCCGCAGCCGCAGGCCGGGCAGCTCATGCCCGACCACGGGGGCTGGACGGGCGTGCCCTCCCGGGTCCACACCACCACGTCGTTCCCGTGCCCGTCCGACATCCGCCGCACCAGATACTCCTCCTCCCAGACGAGCAGGCAGCGCAGACATTCGAACGGCCACGTCTCATAGGTGCTGAAACCCTCCTGCACCCGACTCACCCCCCGAAGTGTGATAAATCCCCCTTTTGAGTTTCCTCGTGTCGGGGAACTCCCGCAACACGAGGGCGGTCACGCTCGGTAATGTTCTCGTCGCCCATCGTTGGCGGCGATCTGGGGGCGGGGGACGAGCCGGAGGGGCGCGTCAGCCCCGGGGCGGGAGGGAGCGAGGACCGCATGCCAGGCCCCGCCCGGCGGGGCACGGCAGCGGACCGGAGCTTCCTCCCGGCGAAGCGACCGCGCCGAATCGAGCCTTCCTCAGCGGTGCCCGTTACTCGGCCGATGATGCGCTAAGCCAGATCGAGGAGGCCCTCCACCGCGCCGAGCGCGAGGGTCTTGTAGCCCACCGAATCGAACAGCACGGTGATGCGGTCGCTCTCCCGGCTCATCACGGTCCCGTGGCCCCATTCGGTGTGCCGTACCCCGGCGTGCAGCGGGTAGGGCCCCTCGTCCCCGGTGACCTCGGGGACGGACGCCTCGCCGGAGCGGCAGGTGTCGCACGTCCCGCAGATCCGCTCGTACGGCTCGCCGAAGTATTCGAGCAGGAAACGGCGGCGGCAGCCGGTGGTCTCGGCATAGCCCCGCATCATGGCCAGGCGGGAGTCGTCGAGGCGGTGCCGCATGTCGTCGAGCTCCATCGCGCGGTCGGCCGCCTCGCCCGGCGGCGGGCCGTCGCAGGCGTAGGCGATCCCGCCTCCGTGCGCCACCTCCACCGCGCCGGCCCGCTCCAGCAGATTCACCTGCGCGGCCAGCTTGACCGGCCCCGCGTCCAGCAGCTCGCGCAGCCGTGCGGTCGGCACCACGCCGCCCTGTCCATCGCCGCCCCGCTCCCGGACGATCTCGGCGATGCGCCGCATCGTCTCCCGGTCGGCCCGGCCGCCGACGAAGAACTTCCGCAGGCCGAGATCCTCCGTACGGTAGAACAGCACGGCCGAGGCGGGCTCGCCGTCCCGGCCGGCCCGCCCGATCTCCTGGTAGTACGCGTCCAGGGACTCCGGCGGGGCGGCGTGCAGCACGAACCGGACATCCGGCTTGTCGATGCCCATCCCGAAGGCCGACGTCGCGACGACGACGTCCAGGCCGTCGCTCTGGAACAGCTCGTGGATCCTGCGGCGGTCCTTCGCCTTCATCCCCGCGTGGTACGGCTCGGCCCGCCTGCCGTGCTCCGACAGCATCTCGGCGTACTCCTCGGCCTGGCGCCGGGTGGCGACGTAGACCAGGCCGAGACCGTCCAGCGGGTGCTCGGCCAGTGCCCGGCGCTTGTCGCCGTCATCGGTGAACCGGCGGACCTCCAGGTAGATGTTGGGCCGGTCGAAGCCCCGGACGACCTGCTGGGCGGCGGTCATCCCCAGCGACCGGACGATCTCCTCACGCACGGTCGGCGCGGCCGTGGCGGTCATCGCGATCACGGGCGGATGGCCCAGCCGTTCGATCACCTTCCCGAGCCGCAGATACTCCGGGCGGAAGTCGTGGCCCCAGGCGGAGACGCAGTGCGCCTCGTCCACCGCGATCAGCGACGGCCGGGTCTCGGCCAGCCGATCCACGACCTCCGGCTTGGCGAGCTGCTCGGGCGACAGGAACACGTACTCGGCCCGGCCCGCCGTGACCTGGTCGAGGCCCGCCTCGACCGACCCCGCAGAGTTGACCGCCACCGCACCGCCCGCGTCCGCGGCCAGCAGGCTCATGACCTGGTCGCGCTGGAGTGCGATCAGCGGCGAGATGACGACGGTCGGGCCCTCCAGCAGCAGGCCCGGCACCTGGTAGACGGCCGACTTCCCGCCGCCGGTCGGCATGACGAGCAGCACGTCGCGTCCCGCCAGCAGGTGCTCCATCGCCTCCCGCTGACCCGGCCGCAGCCGCTCCCAGCCGAAGGCGTCGCGGGCCGTGGCGCGCAGCCGTCCGGCCCGCCGGTGAGGCCGCCGTCCGAACCCGTTCCCCGTCCGGCCGCGGGACCACTGCCCCGACCAGTGCCCCGCGGATCCCCGCCTGACGTTCATCGCCCACCGCTTCCTCAGCAGATCAGCCCTGCTCTACCCGTGGTGGCGAGGTCGAATCCGGGGCCGGATCCCGGGGGTCGGTTCCGGTGGAGAGGCGGGAGCCCCCGGTCGGTCGGGAGAGGCGGGAGTAGGGTATGACTCTTTTACGGCAAGGCACTCATATCCGGCAATCTCCCATGGCGAGGGAAGATCTCGGGAGGTCATGTGGCGGAATTGCTGGGAGTGGCCGCCTCCCTGGCGGCTGTGGCGGTGCTCGTTACGCTGGCGCTGCTGGTGATCTCGCTCGCCGTGCTGGCCGCACTGGCCATGCTCGTCGCCATGACGATATGGGAGCGCCGCTCCCGTCTCCGGAGTCTCGAGCGGAGATGACGTACGGCCCGCCGGAAGGCTGCGGCGGGCCGTACGGGTCACTCGACAGCGAACGCGGTCAAACGGGCACCCGGGGCTGCGGCATGTCCTCCCGCGCCTCCTCCGGCTCCTTGCGCGGCGGCCGCTGCGGGTGCTTCCTGAAGTGCCGCCCGGCCAGCCGCTCCAGGCCGCCGCGCAGCCGTTCCTGAACGCCGGCGATCGCGCCGTGCATGGTCTCCGCGCGCGCCTCGGCGTACAGGGCGTGCCCGTTGACGTCGAGGACGGCCCGGGCCCGGCAGCGCTCCTCCGGGTTGCGTGCGGGCGAGTCGCCGAGGACGACCCGGGCGTAGAGGATGGGCCTGCCGGTGAAGCGGTTCAGCGCGGCGATCCGCTCCCGCGCCTCGGTCACCGCCGCCGCGGGGACCTTTCCGTTCGTCTCCACCTTGACTGCTTCGGGCTTGAGCGTCTCGTTCATGAGGCCAGTCTGCTGATCACCGCTGTCCGGCTGCCAGGGCCGTCCGTCCCACCCGGAGGGTCCTTCCTCTTGCCGGACCAGGGACCGAGGACCCTGGCGGCGGACAATGGAACGGTGAAGGTCATTGTGCTGGCGGACACCCATGCGCCGCGCCGGTGGAAGTCGTGCCCGCCCAGGGTCGCCGAGCACCTGCGGGATGCGGACGCGATCCTCCACGCGGGAGACGTGTGCACGGCCGATGTCCTGGTCGAGCTGTCGGCCTACGCGCCCGTCCACGCGGTGCTCGGCAACAACGACGGCCCCGACGTCGAAGAGTGGGGCGCCCAGCAGACCCTGCGGCTCGACTTGGACGGCCTGACGGTCGCGATGATCCACGACAGCGGCCAGAAGGCCGGCAGGACCGCCAGAATGCGCCGCCGCTTCCCGGACGCGGATCTGGTCGTCTTCGGTCACTCCCACATCCCGATGGACCTGACCGGCGACGGGGTCCGCGTGTTCAACCCCGGCTCGCCCACCGACCGCCGCCGTCAGCCCCACGGCACCCTGGGCGTACTGGAGATCGAGAACGGCCGGTTGCTGGAGGCCCGCATCATCCCGGTGACCTGACCACCGCGACACCCGCGGATCCGACCACCACGTTAGCCGTGATCTTGCGAATTCTCGCAGCATGGCCCCCTGAGCAGGACCTTCTCACCCCGTGATCTTGCAGTTTCTCGCACACAAGCCACTTGACCTGCGTTCATTCGATTCATGATCTTGCATTTGACGCGAAGTGCAAGATCATGAGTACCGTTTTCGCCGGTCAGCGCATATCGCTGCGAGAAACTGCAAGATCACCGAAGGGTTTTTCCCACGTCAGAGGGCTGGCGTGCGAGAAACCGCAAGATCATGGGGGTGGGGGTGGGGTGGGTCATGGCTCCAGGCTCTGGGGGATGGAGTCGGACCGGCCGGTGGGGTGCTGGGTGCGGCCGAGGTGGTCGTAGATCTTGACCCAGCGGATGCCAGGGAACTGCTTGAGCGTCGGGATGATCTGGTCGGCGATCGTGTAGGTGGACCCGCCGCTGGTGATCTTCCCGGTTAGGCGGACCCGGGCGACCCCGTCCCGTACGGTCAGCGAGCTGAAACCGGTGGCCCCGGAGCCGACCAGGCGCAGCCCTCTGGCGTACTCGGCCCGGGTCGGCCCGGCGAACAGCCGCTGGAGGGCGCCGCGCGCCGTGGCGGGCGGGATCACCGGGCGGCGCACCGCCACCGTGTACGGCTCCCGCCCCGACGCGAACTTACGCGCCTCGAGCAGGAAGGTCTTCACCGGCACGGTCCGGAACGGCGTCTTGATGTCGATGACCACCCGGTTGGGATGGGTGAGGGTGTACATCCGGTACGACGTGCGCCGCGACAGCCCGATGCCGAAGCCGAGCACCCCCTCGAAATCACCCGTGTTCACGACCTGGATCACCCCCGGCAGGGCATGGGTCTCACGGGTGGGCCCGTAGGTGACGGCGCCACGGCCGTCGTGCCCGACGGCGTGGCTGAAGCGGACGCGCAGGATCGCGTCGCCGGCCACCCGGACCGGCTTGCCCGAGCCGTCGGCGATCAGCGAGGAGACGTAGGCGGCGCCGCGGTGGGCGGGCAGCGGCCCGCGGAACTCGAAGACCACCCGGTCGAGCCCGGGGTGGTGGGCGGCCCGGATGCCGACGAGGGTCGAGACGGGGCGGGCGGCCGATTGCGCGGCGGTGAGCATGAGGGCGGCGGGGACGGGGGCGGCGGCAGCGGGCGCCGCCAGGAGCGTGGCGGTGACCGCCAGCGGGACGGTCAGCGCCGTGAGGGGGCGTGCTCGGGACGGGGACATCGCTCCTCCTTCGAGGTTACCGGGGCGGGGACGTCCGCCGGGGAGATGCCGGTCTGGCATCTGTTTCGATGGTGCGGCGCGAGTATGGCGTTTTGGAGCGGTCCAAGGTGACATTTCGGTGACCGAAAGTCCTCGCTCTCCACACGGGCGCGGCCTCCCCTGCCGTTCCGGGATTCGTTACGCTGCCCCGGTGGCTGGTGTTGAGGAACCGCGGCACGAGTGGCGGGTGCCATGGCAGGTCGTCGCGCTGAAGATCGCCGGAGCCGTACTGTTCGGAGTGCTGGCGACGATCGGCGACCACCACCAGCTCTTCCTCGCCGGTGTCGTGGCCCTGGGGTTCGCCGTTGTGGCGGTCCGTGATCTCGTCGTGCCCGTACGGCTGTCCGCGGGCGCCGACGGGCTGGTCGTCGCCGGCCTGGCGGGCAGGGAGCGGGTGTCCTGGAACGACGTCGACCGCATCCGGGTCGACTCCCGCCGCCGCTATGGACTGACCACCGAGCTGCTGGAGATCGAAGCGGGTGATCAGGTCCACCTTTTCAGCCGCTTCGATCTCGGTGCCTCGGTGTTCGACGTGGCCGACGAGCTGATGAAATCGCGTCCCTGAGGGCACCGGCCGCGAGCGGCCGGTGCCGAGCGACCGGACCGGCCGGGCCTGCCTGCTCGGCCCGGCCGGTCCGGCCGCCGCTCACCCCGTCGAGCAGGTCGTGCCGTTCAGGGTGAACGCCGAGATCCCGTTGGAGCCGCTGTAGGCGGCCTGGAAGCCGAACATCACCGTGCCGCCGTTCGCGCCGATCGTCCGGTTCCACGAGAGGTTCTTCGCGGTCACCCGCTGCCCGGACTGGACGACCTCCGCGTTCCACGCATTGGTGATCTTCTGGTTTCCGGCGAAGGTCCACTCGAGCGTCCACCCGTCGATCGGTTTCGCCGACAGGTTGGTGATCGTCAGATCCGTGGTGAACCCGCTGCCCCAGTCGTTGAGCCGGTAGTTCACCGTGCAGCTGTCACCCGGAGGCGTCGGCGTGGGCGTGGGAGTGGGCGTGGGCGTGGGCGTGGGCGTGGGCGTGGGCGTGGGCGTGGGCGTGGGCGTCGGCGTGGGCGTGGG
>BCRI01000165.1 GCA_001552515.1 Sphaerimonospora mesophila NBRC 14179 = JCM 3151 | reverse complement strand
GCGTCATCATCCCGCTCTGCACCCCCGCGCTGGCCACCACGGCGATCTTCACGTTCATCTGGACGTGGAACGACTTCCTCAGCCAGCTGCTCTACCTGAACAACCCGAACAACTTCACCGTTCCGGTCGCGTTGCGCACCTTCCTGGACTCCAGCGGTGAGTCGTCGTGGGGGCCGATGTTCGCCATGTCGATCATCGCGCTCGGGCCGATCTTCGGATTCTTCCTGGCCGGCCAGAAGTACCTGATCCGCGGTGTCGCCACCACGGGTCTGAAGTAGTTCCTCACCCCCCGAAATGAGCAAAGAGAGGACGAAGAGATGCGCTCTCTGAAGATGGCGGCCCTGCTCACCGTGGCCGCGATGGCCCTGACGGCCTGCGGCAGCGGCGGCGGCGACGACGCGGCCGACGGCAAGGTCAAGATCCGGTTCTCCTACTGGGGCAGCGACTCCCGGCAGAAGCTGACCGAGGAGGTCATCGCGGCCTTCGAGAAGAAGAACCCGGACATCGACGTGGTCGGCGAGTTCTCCGACTGGCAGAGCTACTACGAGTCGCTGGCCACCAAGGTCGCGGCGGGCGACGCGCCCGACGTCATGACCCTGGAGATCCGCGGCCTGGCCGAGTACGCCGGCCGGGGCGCCATCGCCGACCTCACCGGCAAGGTCGACACCGCCGCCCTCGACCAGGACGCGCTCGCCGCCGGCCAGGTCGACGGCAAGCAGTACGCCATCCCCACCGGCGTCAACGTCTTCGCGATGTACGCCAACAAGTCCGTCCTCGAGAAGGCGGGCGTGGAGCTCCCGGACGACAAGACCTGGACCTGGGACGACTACATCAAGCTCTCCGCCGAGATCAGCAAGGCCGGCAAGGGCGAGTACTACGGCACCGAGTACACCTCCAACAACCCCACCTACCCGACCATCTACGCCGCCCAGCGCGGTGAGAAGCTCTACGACAACGGCAAGATCGGCATCACGGCCGACACGCTAAAGGCCTGGTGGGGGAACTTCCTCACCATGATCGAGACCAAGGCCTCGCCCGACGCCGCGAAGATGAACGAGATCATCGCCGCCGGCGTGGAGCAGTCACTGATCGGCACGAACAAGGGCGCGTTCGGCATGTGGTGGAGCAACCAGCTCGGCACCCTGGCCAAGGTCTCCGGCTCCGAGCTGGCCATGCTGCGCATGCCCAAGCTGGAAAGCGGCGGCAGCAACGGCATGTTCCTCCAGCCCGCCATGCACTGGACCATCTCCAGCAAGACCGGGCACCCGGCCGAGGCGCAGAAGTTCGTCGAATTCCTGATCAACGACCCCGAGGCGGGCGGCATCCTGCTCAGCGACCGGGGCCTGCCGATCAACTCCAAGGTCCTGGAGGCGATCAAGGGCAAGCTGACCCCGGCCGACCAGCAGAGCCTGGAGTTCATCGACGAGGTCAAGAGCGAGCTCAGCGCGGCGGTCGTTCCCCCGAAGGGCGCCTCGAAGATGGAGGACGTCATCAAGCGCTACACCGAGGCCGTGACCGCCGGCCAGATGACCCCGGACGAGGCCGCCGGCAAGTTCCTCGAGGAGGCCAACGCGGCCATCTCCGGCTGAGACCGAAGACACCCATCGCCGCCGTACGGCTCGCCCGGGCCGTACGGCGGCCCTCCGCGGAGAGACGAGATGAGATACGCATTCGTCGGGCTCGGCCACCGTGCCCAGATGTACGTCGACGCGCTGCTCGGCGACTGGCGGGACACCGGCGCCATCGTCGCGCTGTGCGACACCAACCGGACCCGGATGGACTACTACACCGAGCTCATCGGGGAGAAGGTGCCCTGCTTCGCACCGGACGACTTCGCGTCGATGCTGGAGCTGTGCGACGCGGTGGTCGTCGCCACGGTGGACGCGACGCATGCCCGTTACGTCGTCGAGGCGCTGGAGGCGGGCAAGCGCGTGATCGTGGAGAAGCCGCTGACGACCGACGCCGAGGGGTGCGCCGCCATCGCCGCCGCCGCGGAGCGGAGGCCCGGCTCGCTGATCGTCACCTTCAACTACCGCTACTCGCCCCGCAACTCGGCGGTCCGCCGCCTCATCATGGACGGCGCGATCGGCGAGGTCACCTCCGTGCACTTCGAGTGGACGCTGGACACCATCCACGGCGCCGACTACTTCCGCCGCTGGCACCGGGACAAGGCCAACTCCGGCGGCCTGCTCGTGCACAAGGCCACGCACCACTTCGACCTGGTCAACTGGTGGCTGGCCGCCGCGGCGCAGAGCGTGTACGCCCAGGGGGACCTGCGCTTCTACGGCGCGGACAACGCCAGGGCGCGCGGTCTCGGCGCGCGGCCGGAGCGCGGCAGGGGCGCCCCCGGCCTCGGCGCCGACCCGTTCATCCTGGACGTCGGCGCCGACCCGCGGCTCAAGCGCCTCTACCTGGACGCCGAGCATGAGGACGGCTACCTCCGCGATCGGGACGTCTTCGCCGAGGGCATCACGATCGAGGACAACATGGCGGTCCTGGTCCGCTACGACAACCGGGCCCTGCTCACCTACTCGCTCAACGCGCACGCGCCCCTCGAGGGGTACCGGGTCGTGTTCAACGGCACCGGCGGCCGGATCGAGCTGGAGGTGTGCGAGCGGGCCTGGACGCCGCCGCGTGCCGCGATCGATCCGAGCGCCGCTTCCAAGGAACACGCGTCGGGCTTCCACGAGCGGCTCACCCTGCAGGAGCACTGGCGGGAGGTGCGAGAGATCCCGATCGAGCATGGCGACGGGGCGCACGGCGGCGGCGACCGGCTGCTGCTCGACGACGTGTTCCGCGGCCCCGGCGACGACCCGCTGGCCAGGCAGGCCGGCTACCTCGACGGGATACGCGGCGTCATGGTGGGCGTCTGCGCCAACGAGTCCATGCGAGCCGGCCGGCCGATCCGGTTGGTCGACGGTGGTACCCGCATGGCCGACCACTGAGCGGAGGAGGCGGCCGGGTTCACCATACTTGTGTCCGACGGGCTGGGCTGGGGGAGCCGCGATCCCGCGAACCCGGCGAGTCATCACGGGTGTGCTCGCCGGCTCGGGAGACGACTTCGGCCTTTCCGCACAGGAGCGGGTCCTCGGCTGGCTCGCCCGCCACTTGAGAGCAGACAGAGGTGTGCAATGGCGGTAACGATCAGGGACGTGGCGCAGGCGTCGGGAGTGCACGTCTCGACGGTGTCGCGTACGTTCTCGGCGCCGCACATGGTGAGCGGGGAGACGCGCAACCGGGTGTTGGCGGTGGCCGAGGAACTGGGTTATCGGCCGAATCGGGCGGCGCGGGCGTTGACGACGGGGCGGACGCACAATCTGGGGCTGATCGTCGCTGACATCGCCAACCCGTTCTTCCCTCCGCTGATCAAAGCGGCGCAGGCGCAGGCGCGTGAGCGGGACTACCACGTGTTCGTCGCCGACACCGACGAGAACTCGCTGCGGGAGCAGGAGTTGATCGAGACGCTCTCCAAGCAGGTGGACGGTGTGCTGCTGTGCAGTCCGCGCCTGTCGAACCGGGTGATCGAGCGGTTGCGGGCGCAGGTGCCGTTCGTGGTGGTCAACCGGTGGATAAAGGGTCTGCCCACGGTGCTGATGGACGTGGGACAGGGCGCGGCGGCGGCGGTGGAGCACCTGGCGGCCCTCGGCCATCGCCGGATCGCGTTGCTCTCGGGCCCCAGCGGTTCGTGGACCAGCCAGGAGATGCACACGGCCGTCACCGCCGCCGTGGCCGAGTTCGACATCGAGCTGACGGTGCTGCGGCCGAACGAGCCGACCGAGCGGGGCGGGCTGGCCGCGGCGGCCGCCGTCGCCGCCTCGGGGGCGACCGGAGCGCTGTGTTACAACGACCTGGTCGCGATCGGGCTGATCGAAGGGCTGCGCGAGCGCGGCCTCGGCGTGCCCGACGACGTGAGCGTCATCGGCGTGGACGACAGCCTGCCGAGCCGGTTGAACCGGCCGAAGCTGACGACGATCACGATGCCGACGGCCGCCGCCGGGCGGATGGCCGTCGATCTCCTGCTGGCGGCGGTCAACGCGGGAGAGGGCGAGGCGGCCACCCTGGCCCGGCTGCAGACCAACCTCGTCGTGCGCGAGTCCACCGGTGCCGCCCCCGCCGGGCCGGGGCCGCGCGAGTAGTCTCCGGTCTCCCGCGCCGCCGTGCCGTACCCGGCGGGCGGGCTCGCGGGGCGATTCGTGCGCCCGCACCCTTTGCTCCCGTTCTTCGAACGTTCCGGTTCTTCGATGTGCCGGCCGGGCGGTCCGGCCCGGTGCTTCCTTGCCGGTCGCCGACGGTTCAGACTGCGGTACATCCGATCTGAGCGACGACATCGAGGAATGAAGGAAGCGGATACGTTGCGAATACTCATGACCGGCGCCGCGGGAGGAATGGGCACCCTGCTCCGGCCCCGGCTGGCCAGGGAGGGGCGTGTGCTGCGCCTGCTCGACATCGACCTAGACCCCGCCGATCTGAACCCGGGGGAGGAGGCGGTGGTCGGCGACATCACCGATGCAGGCACGATGGCCGAGGCGATGGACGGCGTCGACGCCGTGCTCCACCTCGGCGGCCACAGCCGGGAGAAGCCGTGGGCGGACATCCTCGATGTGAACGTCAACGGCACGTACGTGGTGCTGGAGGCCGCCAGGAAGGCCGGGGTGCGCCACGCGGTGCTGGCCAGCAGCAACCACACCGTCGGGTTCTACCCGCGCACCGGTCGTGTGCCCGACTACCTGTTCCCCCGGCCGGACACCTACTACGGCGTCGGCAAGGTCGCGCTCGAGGCGCTCGGCTCGCTCTACCACGATCGGTACGGCATGGCCGTGACGTGCCTGCGCATCGGGTCGTGCTACGAGCGGCCGCACGACGACCGCATGCTGTCCACCTGGTTGTCCCCCGACGACTGCGCCCGTCTGGTCGAGGCGTCGCTGACAGCGGAGGGGTTCCACATCGTCTGGGGCGTGTCGGCCAACACCCGGGGTGGGTGGTCCCTGGAGGAAGGACGGGCCATCGGCTATGAGCCACGGGACGACTCCGAGATGTTCGCGGCGGAGATCCTCGCGGCCCAGGGCGAGCCGGACCCGGCCGACACCACCCTCGGCCTGATCGGAGGGTCGTTCTGCGGCCACGATCTAAATGTGGACAATCTCTCCAAGAAGGGGAGATGAGATGACTATGGGAGATCTGACCTCAGGCAAGGACATGGTCAACGGAGCCGACGTGGTCGACGACGCGGTGACGCGTGCGGCCGCGTCGGGGACGAGGTGGCGGGAGACCCCGGCCGCCGAGCGCGCCGCGGTGCTGGAGGGCGTCGCCGACGCCCTGCTCAAGCACACCGACGAGCTCTGGCCGGTGGCGGACGCGGAGACCCGCCTCGGCGAGACCCGGCTGCGCGGAGAGATCGCGCGTACGGCCGCGCAGTTCCGGCTGTTCGCCGCCGTGCTGCGGGACGGCGGCCACCTCGAAGCGGTGATCGACCACCCCGACCCGGACGCCACGCCGCCCCGGCCGGACGTGCGCCGGATGAACCACCCGATCGGGGTGGTCGCGGTCTTCGCCGCGAGCAACTTCCCGTTCGCGTTCTCGGTCGCCGGCGGTGACACGGTCTCGGCGCTCGCGGCCGGCTGCCCCGTGGTGGTCAAGGCACACGAGGGTCACCCGCGTACCTCGGATCTGACCGCCTCGATCGTGCGCCGGGCCCTGCCCGACCCCGATCTGCTCGGGCTGGTGCACGGTTTCGAGGCGGGGGTGTCGCTGGTCGGGCACCCGCTCGTGACGGCCGTCGGCTTCACCGGTTCGCTCGCGGGCGGCAGGGCCGTCCAGGAGCTGATCGGCCGGCGGCCCGACCCGATCCCGTTCTACGGCGAGCTGGGCAGCGTCAACCCGGTCGTCGTGCTGCCGTCGGCCGACCCCGCGGCCGTGGCGGCGGGGTTCGCGGCCTCGCTGACGCTCGGCGTCGGCCAGTTCTGCACCAACCCCGGCCTGGTGTTCGTGCCCGGGCACGAACACCAGGCCGGGGATCAGAGCGAGTCCGGGGGGCGGGGTGAGTTCGAACGGGCCATCGGCGCGGCCGTCGCCGCGACGACCGGCGGTCCCATGCTCACCGCGAAGATCCGTGACGGTTATCTACGCGCGGTCGAGCGGCTGCCCGCCGCCGGCCTCGCCGTACTGGCCAGCGGCAGCGCCCCGGAGGACGGGGACGGCGTGACGCCGCAGGTGTTCTCCGTCGGACTGGAGGCGTTCGCCGACGGCCTGCCCGAGCTGGCGGAGGAGTGTTTCGGACCCGCCGCGATCATCGTGAGATACCGTGATCCGGCGGACCTGCCGGAGGTGCTGCGACGGCTGCCGGGATCGCTCACGGCGACCGTGCACGCGGCCGATCCGGCCGAGGCGCGCGATCTCGTGCCGGTGCTGCGGCGGCTCGCCGGCCGCCTGATCTGGAACGGCTGGCCGACCGGAGTCGCGGTGTGCTGGGCCATGCATCACGGCGGCCCGTGGCCCGCCTCGACGGCCGCCGCGCACACCTCCGTGGGGGCGGCGGCCATCATGCGTTGGCAGACTCCGGTCGCCTACCAGGACTGGCCGGCCGACCTGCTCCCCCTCGAACTGCGTGACGACAACCCCCTCGGGGTGCCGCAGCGGGTGGACGGCCACCTCCGGGCCTGACCTGCCCCACCCACCGTGGCGTATGGCTCGCGTCCTGCCGGGGCGCGAGCCGTACGGTCCGGCGGGCTGGGCCGGGGCCGGTCAGGACAGGTGACCGGCCCCGGCGCGGTGGGCGACGGTCCCCTGGACGGCGGCGGCGGGGTCGATCCGGGTGTGCAGGGTCGGCGTCCACCCGGCGTCGGAGCCGAGGTCGGGGTCGTGTGCCGCGTTGTACACGCCGACGAGGTCGACCGGGCGCTGCCTGCCGTCGACGCGCATCAGGTTGTTCTTCGCGGTGAGCGCGGTGCCGCCCCAGTCGTGGAGCACCGTGTCGGGTTTGACGCCGCGGCCCAGCCGGAAAAGGTTGGCCTCCGCGTAGATCTGTGACTGGACGCCGACGCCCAGGGCGTAGATGAACGTCCTCGGGTCCGGGATGTCGTAGAGGTTGTTGTAGATGTGCACCTTGCCGAAGCGTACGCGTGGCAGCCGCTGCAGCACGTTCGAGAAGTGGTTGTGGTGCACGGTCACGTTGAGCTTGCCGGCATCGTTGGCCGGGTTGTTGGTCGAGCCGATCAGCATGGTTTTGTCGTGGTCGGCGAACCTGTTCCATGACACCGTCACGAGGTCGGACGCGTGGGTGATGTCCAGTTCCCCGTCGTGCACCTGGTACGGCCTGCCGAAGTAGATCGGCTGGGACGAGTCCGGGTTGGCGCCGTCGGTGAACGTGTTGTGGTCGATCCAGACGTGGGTCGATCCGGTGACGGAGACGTTGTCGTACAGCGAGTTCCAGTTGCCGTCCGTACCGTCGGTGGGATCCCACTGGGGGAAGCAGTCGGCGGCGTCTTCGAACCGGATGTTGCGGATGATGACGTTGTCGACCTTGTCGACGTGCAGGCTGATGCCGCGGATGGTGGCGCCGGGCAGGCCGACGATCGTGGTGTCCGACGACACCTTGAGCTTGATGTCAGCGGTCTGGGCGGCGGCCGAGGCGACCCTGGCCTCCTCCATCGGCCCCGACGGCTCGCTGGCCCGCCCCCACACCTGTGGGTCGTAGGCGGCCAGGTAGGCGCTCAGCGAATAGCCGTTCCGCACGTAGTCGTCGCAGGTATTAGCGGGGGCTATCACGCCCTTGATATAGATGATCTTGGGGGACGGCGCCTTCAGGGCGGTGGCGAGCTGGTCCCGGTCGGCGACCACGTGGACGTTCGAGGCGGGGGCGGCGGTCCCGCCGGTCGTTCCCGTGCCCGAGGAGGCCCAGCCGTCGCCGGCGGGCAGCGTCTGGCGGCCGAGCCGGTCGAAACGTCCCGGCAGGTCGCCCCGGTCCGGCCGGTCTCGGCCGGCGGAGGAGGTCTGGCCGGACGGGATGTTCTGCGCTGATCGGGTGGTCGACGCGCTGCTCGGATCCGTCACGGCCTGCGCGGGTGTGGCCGCCCCGAGTGCGAGGACGGCTGACAGGAGGAGTGCACTGCTGCGCATGAGCTGTCCTTCGACATGATTATGAACTGCATTCATGTATATGAACAGGGACCGTACGGCCGTGCGGTGCGCCCGGTCAAGACGGAACGGGAAATCACCGAAAGGTTTCCGGCCAAAAATTTCGATCGGGCGCGGGCCCTTGACAGCCCTCGGGGTGGGCCGCCACCGTAGAGGACCTGTCCACGTTCATGAACACGGTTCGAGCATGTGTCTGCTCGTGGGAGTGTCAGGCGAGGAGGTGCGCCGGTGGCGACGATGCGCCGCGATGCCGTGCCGCACTCGCCGATGTCCGGGAACCGCACGAGGCCCGGCCGGGGTGGGGCCGGGTCGGTCCGGCGCGGACACCGCCTGCTCGGCGCGGTGGCGGTCGCCCTACTCGCGGTCGCCGCCGGGGGCTGCGGCCCCTCGGGCCCCACCGTCGACGCGGGCAGGACGACGATAACGTTCTGGGACAACAACGGGGGCAGCCGCGCCCCGATCTACCAGGAACTGATCAAGCGCTTCGAGGAGGCGAACCCGGCGATCGACGTCGAGTACGTCGGCGTTCCGATCGCCTCGGTCCAGCAGAAGTACGATGCGGCGATCGCGGCCGGTGACACGCCCGACGTCGGCGGCGTCACCACCTCCTATCTCGCCGCTCTGGTGGACCGGCGGGCGCTGGAGCCGGCCGAGGGCTGGCTGGCCGGGAGCACGGTCAAGGGCAGGCTGGCCGCCGGCATGCTCGAGTCCAGCCGTCAGGCGGCACCGGACGGTGAGCTCTACCTGGTCCCGAACACCTCCAACATGGACGTGATCTGGTACCTCAAGAACCTGCTGCCCGAGCCCGTGGCCACCTGGGACGAGTTCTTCGCCGAGGCGGACAGGCTGACCGATGCCTCCGGTCGGTACGGTTACACGATCCGGGGCGGAGCCGGATCGATCTTCCAGCTCCTCGCCGAGATGTACTCCTACTCCGGAATCACCCGGTTCTTCGACGCCTCCGGCAAGAGCACGGTCAACGACCCGAGGAACACGGAGCTCCTCACCAGGATGGCCGGGATCTACCGGAAGAACACCCCCGAGACCGACATCGCCAACGATTTCCCGGAGATGGTCGCCGCCTTCGCCACCGGGAAGATCGCGATGATGCACCACAACCTCGGTTCGTACAACGACCACGTGAAGGTGCACGGCGCCGACCGGATCGGCGCGTTCCCGCTGCCGGTCGGGCCGACGGGCAGGCACACGGTCGTCGCCAATCCCGTGGACGGCTTCGCGGTGTTCAGGAACAGCGAGCACAAGGCGGCGGCCTGGAAGTTCGTGGAGTTCCTGGTCTCGGCGGAGAGCAACGGCTACTGGAACCGGCGGACCGGGCAGATCCCGGCCAACACCGAGGCCCAGGGCGACGCCTGGGTCGCCGAGCTGCCGCACCTCAAGGCGGCCGTCGACACGCTGAACGACCCGGACACCGCGGTGGTCTCGCCCCCGTACCACCTTCCGCGTTTCTCCTCCATCACGAAGGCCGACACCGAGCCGCTCTTCCAGAAGGTGCTGCTCGGCCGGCTGAAGCCCCAGGAGTTCCTCGACGTCCTGGCGCGGAAGCTGACCGACGCCCAGGCCGAATGGAAGCGGGCGCGTGGCGGCTGACGTCCCAAGACGAGGGCCGGTGCGTACCTGACCACGTGCCGGCCCTCCCCCTTCCGGCCGTGTACGGACCCCTCCGTCCGGCCGGCGGAGCCGGGCGGGCGAGCCCGGCCGGGGAACCGGACCACAATAGGAGGCGGACCGCGGTCAGGGAGGTTACAAATGGCGGAACCGGTGCCACACGTGAAGTCGGCGCTCCGTACGGTCGAGCTGCTCGACTTCCTCGCACAGTATCCCGGCCTGCACAGCCTCACCGACCTGCAGGGCAAGCTCGGCTACCCCAAGAGCAGCCTGCACGCCCTGCTGCGCACGCTGGTCGATCTCGGCTGGATCGAGACCGACGTCACCGGAACGCTCTACCGCATCGGCATGCGGGCGCTGCTGGTCGGCGCGACGTACATCGACGGCGACCCGGTGGTGCAGATCGCCAGGGACGCGCTCGACTGGCTGGCCGAGGCCACCGGCGAGACCGTGCACCTGGCCCGGCTGGACCACTTCGACGTCGTCTATCTCGCCACCCGGGCCTCGCGCCACTACCTGCGGCCGTTCTCCCGCGTCGGCCGCCGCCTGCCGGCGAGCACCACCTCGCTCGGCAAGGCGATCCTCGCCGGCCGCGACGACGAGGAGGTGCGCGCGATGCTGCCGCCGGAGTTGCCCGCGCTGACGCGGCACACCATCACCGATCCCGTACGGCTCCTGGCCGACCTGGGCGAGGTACGCGAGCACGGGTACGCGGTGGACCGCGAGGAGAACACCGAGGGAGTGCGCTGCTTCGGCGTCGCCCTGCGCATCACCGACCCGCCACGTGACGCCATCAGCTGCTCGGTGCCCATCCCGCGGCTCACCGACGAGCGCGAGCAGGAGATCACCGCCTGCCTGTTCGAGGCAAGGGACCGCATCGAACGCCTCGCCGTACGGCAACGCCGTGCCCTCTGATCCTCTCCTGTCGGCGAGCCTCCGGGAAATCTCCCGCTCTCCGGAGTAACTTCGGCACCATGGCCGCCCGTACGTCCGGACAGGGGTCCGGCAAGCGCCCGACGCCGCGCTCCGGGTCCCGTACGGCTTCCGCGAAGCGCCCAGCCTCCCGTAGCCGGGCCGCGGGCAAGTCTGCCCGCAAACCGGCGCAGAAGCACCCCGTCGCGGCCGGTCAGGACCCGATCAGCTGGGTCTTTCTGATCATCGGCAAGCTCATCATGGGCCTGTGGTCCTTGATCGCCAACGCGCTGGGCGGGGCCGCCAGGGCGCTCGGGCAGGGGGCGCGCGATCTCGACCCGGCACACCGCCGCGACGGGGCCGGCCTGGCGGTGCTCGCCGCCGCCATCGTGGTGGCCGCGATGACCTGGCGCGACACCAAGACCGGGGCGGCCGCCGTGGTGGACGCGGTGGTGCGCGGCACGGTCGGCGCGCTCGGCTGGGCGGTCCCGGTGCTGCTGGCGCTGCTCGCCTGGCGGCTGCTGCGCCACCCCGACCAGAACGCCGAGACCGGCCGGATGGGCATCGGGTGGGCCGCGCTGCTCGCCGGAATCCTCGGGATCGTCCACGTCGCGCACGGCACGCCGTACCCGTCGGGCGGGCCGAACGACGGCATGGGGCACGTGTCGGAGGCCGGCGGCATGCTCGGCTTCATGGTGTCGGCCCCGCCGTCGAGCATCCTGCCGCCGTTCATCACGATTCCGCTGCTGCTGATGCTGTCGGGGTTCGGCGTGCTGGTGATCACGGCGACCCCCGTCCACCGCGTCCCCGAGCGGCTGGCCGAGATCCAGCACATGCTCTTCCACCGGCCTGAGGGGGCTCCCGACGCCTCCCGGCCCAAGTCCAGGCCGGCCACACCGAAGAAGCGGCCGCGCAGACGGGCGGGGGACGGCGACCGGCCGGGCGACGGCGAGGCCGGCGCCAAGCCGTACGACACGCCCGTGCTGAAGGAGCACTCCCCGGAGATCGTGCCCGGTCTGGTGGACGAGACCGGCGCAGCGGAGGCCGCCGAGGCCGCCCGGTCCAGGGAGTCGGCACAGTCGGGGCAGGCCGGGCAGCCGGGACATGCGGTGCAGCCGCCGCTGCCGACCCCGGCGCCGCGCAAGGTCGAGCAGCTCATGCTGTCGACACAGGCCGGGCCGTACGTCCTGCCGGATCTGCAGACGCTGCGGCCGGGCACCGCGCCGAAGCCGGAGACCAAGGCGAACCGGACGGTCGTGAACGCGCTGACCAGCGTGCTGGAGCAGTTCGCGATCGACGCGCAGGTCGTCGGCTTCACCCGTGGCCCGACCGTGACGCGGTACGAGATCGAACTGGGCCCGGCGGTCAAGGTCGAGAAGGTCACCGCGCTCACCAAGAACATCGCTTATGCCGTTAAATCGGCGGATGTCCGGATCCTGTCGCCGATCCCCGGCAAGTCGGCGATCGGGGTGGAGATCCCCAACGTCGACAAGGATCTGGTGTCACTCGGCGACGTGCTGCGCTCCGAGGTGGCCCAGCGTGACCATCACCCGATGATCGTGGGCCTCGGCAAGGACGTCGAGGGCCGTACGATCGTCGCCAACCTGGCCAAGATGCCGCACATCCTCATCGCGGGCGCCACCGGGGCCGGTAAGTCCACCTGCATCAACGGACTGATCACCTCGATCCTGCTGCGGTCGACCCCGGACGAGGTGCGGATGGTGCTCGTCGACCCCAAGCGCGTCGAGCTCAACACCTACGAGGGCATCCCCCACCTCATCACGCCGATCATCACGAACCCGAAGAAGGCCGCCGAGGCCCTCGAATGGGTCGTGGGCGAGATGGACCGTCGCTACGACGACCTCGCGGCCAACAACTTCCGGCACATCGACGACTTCAACAAGGCGGTCAGGGCGGGCAAGCTGACGCCGCCGCCCGGCAGCGAGCGGGTGTACCAGCCCTATCCCTACCTGCTGGTGATCGTCGACGAGCTCGCCGACCTGATGATGGTCGCCCCCCGGGACGTCGAGGACTCGATCGTCCGCATCACGCAGCTCGCCCGAGCCGCGGGCATCCACCTCGTGATCGCGACGCAGCGGCCGTCGGTCGACGTCGTCACCG
>BCRI01000164.1 GCA_001552515.1 Sphaerimonospora mesophila NBRC 14179 = JCM 3151 | reverse complement strand
CCATCACGTACGGCGGAGCCGCCCGGTTCAACGGGGTCGCCCGCCGCCGTCGGCTCACCCTCGGGACGATCCGGTTCAGTGGAGTGGGACATCGGTGGCTTCGCCCTGGATCGCGAGCCCCTGGGGCGTCGACTTCACCTTGGTGATCTTGAGGTTGAGCGGCAGGTTCTTCACGGGGACGGTGAAACCGATGTGCTTGGCCACGTTCGGCACCGAGAGGCCACCCGCGATCTTCACATCGGCCGGCGTGAGCCGTACGGCTCCCGGGACGACCTCGATCTTCAGGCTCGCGGTGACGGGCACCGTCCGGCCCAGCACGGTCACGTCGCCGGAGACCTTCAAGGTGTCCCCGCCGTCCCCCTCGACGCGGATGCCGCGCGGAGCCCGAGCGGACAGGGTCTCCCGGGAGATCACCGCGGTCCCGGTGACGTGCTCGGCCCGGATCTGGGTCTTCGACGCGTTCTGGATCAGATCGGCGAGGGGCGCGGTCACGCCGTACAACGTGGCGTCGATGCTCGACAGCTCGATGCCCTCCCGGCTGATCGGCCCGATGCCGACGCCGATCTCCTCATAGCGCCCGGAGACGGCCTGGGTGAGGAACGGGAAGCCCTTGATATCCACGGACGGCGGCTCCGACAGGTCGTACGCGCTCTGGACCTGCCGGGCGATCTCCCGCTCCGCCCCGGCCACGGCCACCCGATCGACGACGGCGAGCAGGACGGCGAGCACGATCAACGACACGATCAACTTGCGCATCCGACTCCTCCGTGGAGCACACCAGGCCGGGCGAACAGCCTAGTCGCTCATCCCCCGGCGAAGGGGGGTAAAACTTCGACCACGGCTCCCTGTGGAAGGTCGATCGTAGCCGGATCGCGGAGCCCCGCAGGAGCGCCGTCGACAAGGAAGGAGGATCGGCGTAGCACCTGCTCGATCCGTGGATTCCGGGCGATCTGCGTGATCAGCTCGCCCAGTGTCTCGGCGGAGAACGGCTCCTCCGCGACGCCAGCGGCCTCCTTCGCCGCGGCCCAGTAACGGACCGTCCCCGTGGCCATCGCCGTCAGCTCCCTCCTATACCGGCGCGTTATGAATACCGGACGTGTGACGTGCTGTTAACACGCCGGACGCACACCGGACGCATAAGTGCTGTGAGCTACCCTACGAAGTGATGGACCTGGGCGACGTGGCCCCCGGGTCCTTACGTGTTTTTGTACGGCTAAAGCTACGGCTACGGCTGCGCGCCGGGGAGGCGAACGTGAGCAATCTGCTCCTGCTGACCAACGCGCTGGAACCCTCGGCCCGGATTCTCCCGGCACTCGGGCTGCTCCTGCATTCGGTCCGGGTGGCGCCGGCCGAGGCCACCGCGCTGATAGACGCCCAGCCGGCTGACGCCGTACTGGTCGACGCCCGTCGCGAGCTCGTCCAGGCCAAGAGCCTGTGCCGGCTGCTGCGCACCACCGGTGTCACCTGCCCGCTCATGGTGATCGTCACCGAGGGGGGCCTGGCCGCGATGACGGCCGAGTGGGGGGTCGACGACGTCCTCATCGACACGGCCGGCCCCGCGGAGGTCGAGGCCCGCCTGCGGATGGCCATCGGGAGGCTGGCGCAGCAGACCGCCGAGGAGGCCCCGGACGAGATACGCAGCGGCGACCTGTCCATCGACGAGGCGACCTACACCGCCCGCCTGCGCGGCCGGGTGCTCGACCTCACGTTCAAGGAGTTCGAGCTGCTGAAGTATCTCGCCCAGCATCCCGGCCGGGTGTTCAGCCGCGCGCAGTTGCTGCAGGAGGTGTGGGGCTACGACTACTTCGGGGGGACCCGTACGGTCGACGTGCACGTCCGGCGCCTGCGGGCGAAACTCGGCGCCGAGAACGAGTCGCTGATCGGGACGGTGCGCAACGTCGGCTACCGGTTCGTCCCCGGCGAGCCGCAGGCCGAACCACGCGCGGAGCCGCAGCCGAGGACCCGCAGGGAGACGAAGGCCAAGCAGCGGGCCGGCGCGCGGGCCAGGCCGACGCATTGAGGCCAGGCCGGGGCCAGGTTTCCTGACATCAGATCGGTGACCTGAGTGTCAAACGGCGTAAAGGCAACGATGCATTGCTCTTACCGATGGCGGATCTCGCCGAGCCCCCGAGTTCCGCCTCCTTATCGGGTCACCTAATGTGCGAGACATGAATACGCATGTGGAGATTCAGGGACGACTCGGGGACGACCAGGTGGCGGCCGTGCTGGCCCTCGTCGAGGCGGCCGCGGAGGCCGACGGCGTCCGCCCGCTCAATGAGCACGTGATGCTCCACCTACGATATGGCGGCGATCCCGGGGCCAGAGCCGTACTCATCCGAATGGACGGGGAGAACGGGGAACTGGCCGGCTTCGCGCATCTGGACCCGGCCGACCCGGTCGAGGGCCCGAGCGGCGAGCTGGTGGTGCACCCCGCGTTCCGCGGGCGCGGCGTCGGCCGGCGGCTGCTGGAAGCGGCCCTCGAGGAAAGCGGCGGCCGGCTCCGCCTCTGGGCGCACGGCGATCACCCCGCCGCCTCCCGGCTGGCGGCGGGTCTGGGCCTCACCCGGGCCAGGTCGCTGTGGAAGATGCGGCGCTCGCTGGCCGACCCGCTGCCCGCCGCGCCGCTCCCCGAAGGCGTACGGCTGCGCACGTTCGAGCCGGGACGGGACGAGGAGGCCTGGCTCGCGCTCAACGCGCAGGCCTTCGCCACCCACCCCGAACAGGGCGCGTGGACGCTTGAGGACCTGAAGCTGCGTGAGCAGGAGCCGTGGTTCGACCCCGCCGGTTTCTTCCTGGCCGTACGGCCGGGCCCGGCGGACGGGCACGACAGGCTGGTGGGGTTCCACTGGACGAAGGTCGACGGTGACGACGCCGGAGACGGTGACGGTGACGAGCCGATCGGCGAGGTCTACGTGGTGGGGGTGTCCCCGGACGAGCGGGGCACCGGCCTGGGCCGGGCGCTGACGCTCGCCGGGCTGGCGCACCTGCGCTCGCTCGGCCTGACCCAGGTGATGCTCTACGTGGACGAGGAGAACGTCCCGGCGATCCGGCTGTACGAGTCCCTCGGCTTCGCCCGATGGGACACGGACGTCATGTACCGCCGGTAGCCGTGCATCGAGCTGGTCGGGGGTGCCCGGCGGTTCCTCCTCGGCGTCGGCCTCGGCGCTAGCCGAAGATCAGGTGCAGGCCGAAGTAGGACAGGGCCGCGACCAGCGCGGCGGCGGGGATCGTGAGCACCCACGCTGTGACGATGTTGCCCGCGATACCCCACCGCACGGCCGACAGCCGCCGGGTGGCGCCGACACCCATGATCGCGCTGGTGATGGTGTGCGTGGTCGAGATCGGCGCGCCGAAGCCCATGGCCGCCGTGTACAACACGGACGCCGCGGCCGCCTCGGCGGCGAACCCGCGCGGCGGGTCCAGGTGGATGATTCGACGGCCCAGAGTGCGCATGATGCGCCATCCACCGGCGTACGTGCCGAGCGAGATCGCCAACGCCGAAGCGGTGATGACCCACTCGGGGATGTCGGCCGTGGGCGACACGTATCCGCCGACGACCAGGGCGAGGAAAATCACGCCCATGGTCTTCTGGGCGTCCTGCATGCCGTGGCCGAGAGCCATCGCGGCGGCGGACACCGTCTGGGAGTACCGGAATCCCCGGCTCGACTTGTGCGGATTGGTCCGGCGGAACAGCCACAAGATCACGATCATTATCGCGCCGCCGAGGACGAAGCCGACAACGGGCGACAAGATCATGGGGATGACGACCTTCGCGACCACCCCGTCCCACTGGACGCTGGCGCTCGCGGCCATCGCCGCGCCCACCAGTCCTCCGATGAGGGCATGGCTGCTCGACGACGGCAGGCCGAAATACCACGTGATGAGGTTCCAGATGATCGCGCCGATCAGCGCGCCACCCACGATGACCAGGCCCTGCCGTCCGTTCGGGGCGTCGATGATTCCTTTGCCGACCGTCTGGGCCACCGATGTGCCGAGATGGGCGCCGATGAAGTTCATGACGGCTGCCATGAGCAGTGCGACCCGCGGCGTCAGCGCGCGCGTCGAGACCGAGGTCGCGATCGCGTTCGCCGCGTCGTGGAAGCCGTTGGTGTAGTCGAAGATCAGCGCGATCACGATCACGCCGATGACGAGGGCGAGCTCCACTTGGCTTTCCCGCGCCTAGCTTTCCTTGACCGCGATCGACTCGATCGTGTTCGCCACGTGCTCGAAGGCGTCGGCGGCGAACTCGAGTTGCTCGATCACCTCACGCATCTTCATGACGGTGAGCGTGTCGAACTCCCCGCTGAAGAGCTTGGCCAGCAGGCGTCGATACACCTGGTCGGCCTGGTTCTCGAGCCGATTGATCTCGATCCAGTATTCGTTGAGGTGCTGCATCGAGCGCAGCCGCGGCATCGCGTCGGCGGTCAACTCCGCGGCGCGCTCCAGCACCTCGACCTGGAGCACGACCTCTTTGGGGAGACGTTCGATCTGGTAGAGGACGATGAGGTCGGCGGCGGCCTCCATGAAGTCCACCACGTCGTCGAGGTTCGAGGCGAGGCGGTAGATGTCCTCGCGATCGAACGGAGTGATGAAGCTCTCATTGAGTCGCCTCATGATCGCGTGAGTGTGCTCGTCGCCGGCGTGCTCGCAGGCGCGCATCTTCTCCGCCAGGGCGTCCCGGTCCGAACCGTCGCTGATGATCTCGACGAGGAGGCGGGACGCGGTAACGATGTTGTTGGCCGATTCGGCGAACAAATCGTAGAAGCTGTCCTCACGAGGCGTGAGACGCAGTCGCACGTGGTTTCTCCAGATGTGCGGGGATGGTCCGCAGAGAAGAGTACGGCTTGGGCCTGGAAAGACGAAGTTCGGCCCTGGCTAACCCGCCCGTAACCCTCTCCTCCTTGTCGTTGCCCCGATGCTCGCAGGAAACACGTGGCCCAGAGCGGACTCTCCGGTCCGTACGGCCACGCGCGGGGATCAGATCCGTGTCCGGTGGAAGTTGAGGAACGACCGGCTCGGCGTCGGGCCCCGCTGCCCCTGGTAGCGGGAGCCGTACTTGGCCGAGCCGTACGGGAACTCGGCCGGCGAGCTGAGCCGGAACATGCACAGCTGTCCGATCTTCATGCCCGGCCACAGCTTGATCGGAAGCGTGGCCACGTTGGAGAGTTCGAGCGTGACGTGCCCCTCGAAGCCGGGATCGATGAACCCGGCCGTGGAGTGCGTCAGCAGGCCCAGTCTGCCCAGGCTCGACTTGCCTTCGAGGCGCGACGCGATGTCGTCGGAGAGACTGATCACCTCATAGGTGCTGGCGAGCACGAACTCACCCGGGTGGAGGATGAACGGCTCATCGCCGTCCGGCTCGACCATCCGGGTCAGGTCGGGCTGCTCCGTCGACGGGTCGATGTGCGGGTATCGATGGTTTTCGAAGACCCGGAAGTACCGATCCAGCCGCACGTCCACGCTGGACGGCTGGATCATCTCGGGGTCGTACGGGTCGATCTTGACCCGGCCCGATTCGATCTCGGCGCGTAGGTCACGGTCGGAAAGCAGCACGAAAGCAAGGCTAGTGGCCCACGCACAGGCCCAGGACTCGGCCGGTGTGCCCCCGTGCGGCCAGGCCGTGTCCGGCCGATGTCAGCGATCCGACCATGTTCTGGCCCGGGGTATGCAGCAGCACGCCGAGTTTCCGCTAGAGTATGAGCGCGGTCCGACTCCACGGTCGACCGATGCGGGTGTAGTTCAATGGCAGAACATCAGCTTCCCAAGCTGATAGCGCGGGTTCGATTCCCGTCACCCGCTCCACTTCCATATAGTCCCTGAGCTGGGCGTCCCTTGATCACTCCCTGTTCGCTGTGATCGTTTGGGCACATCTTGGGCACATCCCTCTTCCATCGATTCCCTTTGGGATCGCCGACGGCCTGCTGACACTTGCCTCGTGGCGAGTATCGAGAAGCGTCCCGGCAAGGGAAAGAAGATCAGCTACCGAGTCCGCTGGCGGCTCGGCGGGGCAAGTGACGGTGCCTGGCAGTCGGAGACCTTCGAGCAGAAGGCCCAGGCCGTCACCTTCAAGCTGGCGGTCGAGGCCGTCGGCCACCAGTGGCCCGAGGGGTGGATCCGCGGGTACGGCTGGGCCCCGGCGGCACCGGTAGACGACAAGCCCGAGGTGGAGCCGATCCCGTTCCGCGACTATGCGACGACCTTCGTGGCCAGCCTGTCGGGCATCGAAGAGCGGACCCGCCACGACTACGAACGCGACCTGCGCAACCACATCCTGCCGACCTTCGGCGACCTGGACATCCGCGACGGGAACGCGATCGACCGCAGCCTCGTACGAACTTGGGTCAACACCCTCCAGCACGGCGTAGCCGACCCCGCCAACCCCAAGCAGTGGCTGCGGCGCCCGCTGGCGCCCAAGACCATCCAGAACCTCCACGGGATCCTGTTCGCCATCCTCCAAGACGCCGTCGAGGCCGATCCCCCGCTCCGCACCTCCAACCCCGCCGCGCGCACCCGCCTGCCCCGCCTGGACGACGGCGAAGGCGACGACGAGATGGTGTTCCTCACCGAGCAGGAGTTCGCCCTGATCCGCGCCTGCGCCAAGCCGGACGTGCGCGACATGCTCACAGTGTTCGTCGGCACCGGCCTGCGCTACGCCGAATTGGCAGCCCTGCAGGTACGCGACATCGACCCGTTCGGCAAGCCCGTCCCGGCTTTGCGCGTACGGCGGGCCTGGAAGCGTCAGGCCGACAACACCTTCAAGCTCGGCCCACCCAAGACCAAGCAATCCCGCCGGACCATCGCCCTGTCGTCGGAGGTCATGGACGCGATCCTGCCGAACATCGCCGGCAAGGGGCCCAAGGAGTTCGTCTTCAACTCACCGACCGGCTCGTGGTGGCGCCACTCCTCCTTCTACGACCGCCGCTGGATCCCCGCCATCGACGACGCCTGCAGCCGCGGCCTGACCAAGCGGCCTCGCATCCATGATTTGCGTCACACACATGTGGCGTGGTTGATCTCCGAGAGCATCCCTCTCGCGGCGATCCAGCGGCGCATGGGCCACAAGTCGATCACCACCACGATCGACCGGTACGGCCACCTGCTCCCCTACGTCGACCAGGACCTCATCGACGCCATCGACCGCGCGCTCACCGGCTCCCTGCGCGCCGTCGCCTGAAAGCCTCGGAGACCTGGTGACACTCATCACGGATGACATGAAGGGATCGGTCACGGCCGACAGCGCAGTGCCGGGTTGCCCCTCCGAGCGAGAGACAGGCGGAGGGAAGGCAGCGACTCCCCGACGTAACGGGCGGACCGCAAACCGGCACCCTATTGATGAAGAGCTTGAAGATGAAGCAGGGCCGGCGGGCCCTGGTGGGCTGGGCCAGGACCCGCCAGCCGAAGCGCAGGCGACGCCCGCGGCTGCGTTCGCACGCCGTACCGTCACCACGACCATGGTGGCCATCGCCGCCCTTACCTTCACCTTCTCCTTCGGTAACTGCTGGGCTCTCGGACTACGTCTGGGCGTGGCACCGTGGCTGGCCCCGCTGGTAGGGCCCAGCGTCGACCTGTCGGTCATCGGCCTCCTGGTCGGGATCCGTCACATGCAACTCCGCGGCGTTCAGCCTGCGGAGCTGAGACCGGCCCGAATCCTGCTTGCCTTCTCCGGGCTCGCGACGCTGGCGCTCAACATCGCCGAGCCGCTCGCTGCGGGTTCACCGGGACGTGCTGCCTACGACAGCATCCCTCCGCTGCTGTTGATCGGCTGGGCCGAGGTCGGCCCCGGACTTCTGAGCCGCCTCCACCAACCCGAGCCTCCAGCCCTCCTGACGGAGACTGCCACGGCGACGATCGGCGATCCGAGTCGGGTCCCGGACCGACCCGACCCCAGCCCGACGCCATCCGCTCCCGCAGCACTACTCCCAGTCGCCGCTGCGGCCCACTCAGCGCCTGCCGGATCAACGGTCACAGTCCGCACCCGGACTACGGACAGCACGCACTGACAACGCTGCTGTCGACGACGCCTTGCTGGAGACAGCGCGACGACTCGATACCGAGCACCATGCCCGCACCGGCGGAAGGCCTATCTCCGCCGAAACCCTCCGCAAGGAACTCCGCATCGGTGCTGCACGCGCTCGTATTCTCTCCAAGAGCGTCCGCAGATAGTGGTAGCGACCGTGAATCGGCCAAGATCGGCCAGCCGGACAACTACGCTCACACCTATGGGTCGCATCCCTTACGAAATCACAGGCCTGAGCACATCGCTCTTCGGCATCCAGTGGCAGAAGGCAGACACGGACAGGAAGATCGCCAATAGGGTGGTTGCTTTCCTTGAAGATCGCAGGCTGCTCTTCGGCGATAGGCACATGGAGGACGAAGTCCACTGCGTTAGATCGGCCATCCAGATCAGGGCATTCCTAACCGAACAGCTCACACAACGTCACATCGGGCAAGAACTCCGCCAGATTCTCAAGGCTATGCGGGCCGCGTGTCGTCACTTCGTCGATGCCGCCGGCCCGGACGGCAGGAACTTCGAATACCGAATGGGGCTGGCAGGGGACAATGCTTTCGGCCTTGCACTGGGCGATTTGCGGTCTCGCATGGGTTTTTACATCGCCGCAATAGCCACGCAATACAAGATCGAAGTAGACGAGGGCCTGTCTGCAATCCTCCCGCCTCCCCCGGAAGACAGTGATGAAGACTTGTCCTGGCTTCCCGGCTTCGGGGAGCGAACCGCACAGCAGGAGGAAGACTCCTGAGTCCGGGAGCTGGATCGACTGGGCTGAGGTCCGCCCCGGGCTGCTGAGCCGACCCCACCAACCTGTGCTCCAGCCGTCAACGACGACGGCCAACGGTCCGAGTCGAGTCCCGGACCAGCCCGATTCAGCCGAAGAAGATCCGAAGCAACGCCGCGATCGGTTACGCCTCGCGATCGGCAGCGTCGCCTCACCTCGTCCGTGAAGAATCACGGGAATCAGTGCCAGACAGGGCCATGCGGGATCAGCGACGACAGCTGACTTTGTCCACGAGAGACGGCTCCACGTGACAGCCGACTAGAGCGCCAGTCCTCGGATCTGGAAGGTGGTGTCACTCAGTTTCGGCGCCATGGCGCTGCGGCTGGTGAGACTATCGGGGGATCCCCGTCGTAAAGGGGCACCCGATGGCGAACAGCAGGGTGGAGTTGTTCGCGGCGATCCGCCGCGATGCCCGGCAGGGTATGTCCGGCCGGGCGCTGGCGCGTAAGTACCAGGTGAGCCGGCGGACGGTGGCCCAGGCGCTGACCTCCGCCTGGCCGACGCCACGCAAGCCACTACCGCCCCGGGCCTCGCGGTTGGACCCTTACAAGCCGTTGATCGATCAGATGCTGCGGGCGGACCTGAACGCGCCGCGCAAGCAGCGGCACACCGTGGTGCGGATCTGGAATCGCCTGGTGGAAGAGCGTGGGGCGGCGGAGGTGTCGTACGCGATGGTGCGCAACTATGTGCGCCCGCGCCGTGCGGCGATCCGGTTAGAGGCCGGCCACGGTCCGGCGGCCGCCTACATCGAGCAGACGCATCAGCCTGGTGCCGAAGCAGAGGTGGACTTCGGGGATGTGTGGATCCGCCTGGCCGGCGAACTGGCCAGGTGTTACCTGTTCGCGTTCCGGCTGTCCTGGTCGGGCAAGTCCGTGCACAGGATCTTCCTCACCTGCTCGCAAGAAGCGTTCTTCGAGGGGCATGTGCACGCGCTTACCGTGCTGGGCGGCGTGCCGACCGGCAAGGTCCGCTATGACAACCTGCGACCCGCGGTGGCCAAGGTACTGGGCTTCACCCGAGGCCGGGTGGAGTCGGAGCGGTGGGTGGCCTTCAGAAGCTGGGCCGGGATCGACGCCTTCTACTGCCGGCCAGGGCTGGAGGGTGCGCACGAGAAGGGCGGGGTGGAGGGCCAGATCGGCTGGTTCCGCAGGAATCATCTGGTTCCCGTCCCCGAGGTGGCCTCAATAGCCGAGCTGAACGCCCTGATCGATGCGTGGGACATCGACGATGAGCGCCGCCGGATCCGGATGCGTCCGCAGACCATCGGCGAACGCTTCGCCCAGGAACAACCGCTGCTGGCGCCGCTGCCGGTCGAGCAGTTCGAGATCGGACGCCTGCTCACCCCGCGTGTCAACATGCACGGGCAGATCAGCGTCCGAACCAACCGCTACTCGGTCCCGATCCGGCTGGTCGGCCACCAGGTGCGGGTCATGTTGTTCGCCTCCCATCTGGTCGTCTACCACAAGGGAGTGGAGGTGGCCCGGCACGAGCGGCTGATCGCCAAGGGCGGGGCCCGGCTGGAACTGGATCACTACCTGGAGGCGTTGGCGCACAAGCCCGGCGCGTTGCCCGGGGCCACTGCGCTGGAGCAGGCACGGGCGGCAGGCATGTTCACCGCGGCGCACGAGGCTTGGTGGGCTGCGGCACGCAAGGCGCACGGGGACGCGGCCGGTACTCGGGCGTTGATCGAGGTGTTGCTGCTGCATCGGCACATGGCTCATCGGCATGTGGTGGCGGGGATCGCGGCTGCGCTGAAGGTGGGTGCGCTGACCGCCGACGCTGTCGCGCTGGAGGCTCGCAAGATCGCTCAGGCCAGGGCGGCCCCGACCTGGAGCAGACACCATCGCCCAGGCCGGAGCGGTTGGCCTGGCTGGATGAACCTCAGGTGGTCTCGCTGACGACCCGGCGGCTGGCGCAGCTGCCGCCTGATACCCGGCCGCTGCCGTCGGTGGCCGTCTATGACCAGCTTCTGCGCCGCCGCGCGGGCGGCGCACGGCCCGCATCCGAGGGAGACACGTCATGACCACCTTTCACCGCCGCGGGCTGACCGAGGAAGCGGCCGAAGCCTCCATCTACCAGGCCTGCCAGAAGTTACGGCTGCCGACCATGCGCGGGCAGTTCACCGACCTGGCCGCTACCGCCGCCCGCGAACAGATGAGCTATCTCGGCTTCCTGGCCGAACTGCTGATGGCCGAATGCGACGACCGCGACCGGCGCCGCTCAGAGCGGCGGATCAAGGCGGCGAGCTTTCCAAGGCAGAAATCGCTGCGTGAGTTCGACTTCGACGCCAACCCCAACGTCGACCCGACGATGATCCATACGCTCGCCACCGGCGACTGGGTGCGCAAGGGCATGCCACTGTGTCTGATCGGCGACTCAGGGACCGGCACGTCGCACCTGCTCATCGCGCTGGGCACCGAGGCCGCGATGGCCGGGTTCCGGGTCAAGTACACCTTGTCCGCCAAGCTGGTCGACGAGCTGGTCGAGGCCGCCGATGAGAAGGTGCTGACCAAGACCATCGCCCGTTACGGCCGCGTCGACCTTTTGTGCATCGATGAGCTCGGCTACATGGAACTCGACCGGCACGGAGCCGAACTGCTGTTCCAAGTTCTCACTGAGAGGGAGGAGACCAACAGTGTCGCGATCGCCTCAAATGAGTCGTTCTCGGGCTGGACCAAGACGTTCACCGAGCCGCGGCTCTGCGCGGTTATCTCACTGCCGTGACTGGGTGTCCATGACGTCCAGATGGCTGCGGCGTGCCTTCGGTTCTTGATGTTGTGGATGGCTTATCTTGCCATGTCTATGACACGCTACGGAGTCAAGGCGAAGCGCATAGTGATGCCTTCGGGAGTGGAATCGGCGACGGTGTTATGCGAGGGCCTGGTCGTCGAGCCGGTCGATCAGTTCCTGGCACATCTCACGGCAATCGAACGCTCGCCGAACACGGTCAAGGCCTATGCCCACGATCTGCGGGATTACTTCGAATTCCTGCAGGCTCGCGGGCTCCGCTGGGATCAGGTCCTCTTGGAGGATCTGGGCCGGTTCGTGACCTGGTTGCGGTTGCCGGAAGAGGCCCTGTCAACGGCCATGAGCGTGTGGCTCTGGCGCAAAGTGTGTGATCGGGTAACCGAGCGTGATCGGGTTCGTCTGTCATCAGATGATCGCGATCCCGCAACAGTCCGCACATGAGTACGGCCGCTGCAGTGATGATCTAGTTCGAGCAAGAACATGATCGTCACCACAGCGACCGTAGGGGTTCATTGTGCAGCACCCGAGGCATCTGGCGGGAGATGCCTGCTTCCTGAAGACGCTCTTTCCCCACCTGGCCGAACTAGACGTTCAGACCGTGGCCGATCACGGCACGTATGTGCTGATCAAGGCGACCACCAAGCGTAGCGTCGCGGCCTGCCCGGGATGCGGCACGCTGTCATCACGAATCCATGGTCGATATCGGCGGCTGCTCCAAGATCTGCCCGCTGGCGGCCGCCCGTTGCTGATCGCGCTGACCGTAAGACGCCTGAGGTGCGATAACTCGTCGTGCCGGGTGCGGACGTTCGCAGAGCCGCTGGGTGGTGTGGCCCGCCCGCACGCCCGCGCCACCTCGCCGCTGCGGCGCATGCTGGAACTGCTGGCCTTGGCGCTGGCCGCCAGAGCCGGAGCCCGCCTCATGGCCATGCTGGGTGTCACGGTGTCCCGCGACACCCTCATCCGGCTGATTCGCGCCTTACCTGATCCGGAGTTCGGCCAGGTCACCGTGCTAGGGATCGACGAGTGGGCCAAGCGCAAGGGACACTCCTACGCCACGCTGCTGATCAATATGCATACCGGCCGGCCCATCGACGTCCTGGACGATTGCCGTGCCCAGACCGTCGCCGATTGGTTGCGCCAGCACACCGAGGTCCGCGTGATCTGCCGGGACAGAGCGGGTGCCTTCGCCGAGGCCGCCCGAACCGGCGCACCACAGGCCACGCAGGTGGCCGACCGGTGGCACCTGTGGGACGTGCGCCGTGAGGCGCTGATTGATCGG
>BCRI01000163.1 GCA_001552515.1 Sphaerimonospora mesophila NBRC 14179 = JCM 3151 | reverse complement strand
CCCGCCACTCCGTCGACCTGGTGTCGCGCGGCGGGTTCGGCTACCTGCTCAAGGACCGGGTGTTCGACGTCGACGACTTCCTCGACGCGCTGCGGCGGGTGGCGACCGGCGGCTCGGCCCTCGACCCCGAGGTCGTCTCCCGGCTCATCGGCGGCCGCGGCATCGCCGATCCCCTGGCCTCGCTGACGGGACGGGAGCGCGAGGTGCTGGCGCTCATGGCGGAGGGCCGCACCAACATCGGCATCGCCCGGCGGCTGTGGCTCACCGACAGGACCGTCGAGACCCACGTCAGCTCGATCATGGCCAAGCTCGGCCTGGCCAACTCGGCGGAGGACCACCGCCGTGTGCTGGCCGTGCTCGTCTACCTGAACAGGTCGTGACCCGCCGGGGCGACGGGTGTCATTCGGCGGCCGGGCTTGCTGTACTGGGAGGCATGTCACCACGCGAAGGCGTACCGAGCCATGTCAGCCACCTTGTTCAGGGGCGCCGGGTGGACATGCCGGTCAGGGTCCGGGATGCCACGCTCTGCGCCGCCATGTACCTCGTGCGGGCCGATCCCGCCAGAGCGGTCCTCGCCTACTCCGGGATGGACGTCACCGAGGTGCTGCCCGGCAGGGCCGTCTGCACGCTGCTGTTCGTGCAGTACCGGGACTCCGATCTGGACGCCTACCACGAGTTCGGCGTCGCGTTTCTCGTACGGCCTCCGGCGAGCGGCCCGCCGCCCCGGCGTGGCGCGCTGGCCGGTCTGAAAGACCTGCGGACGGCCGGGGGCGGCGCCTTCATCCACTGGCTGCCGGTGAACCAGGGCTTCACGCTGGAGGCGGGCCGGGGCATCTGGGGGTTCCCGAAGGAACTGGCGGAGATCGATCTTCGCCTCGGCACGCCGTACAAGCGGTGCACCGTGCGCAGGGACGGGCGGCTGGTCGTCGACCTGCTGACCCGGCCGGGTCTCCCGCTGCCGGCGGCGGCGCTGCGTACGGCGCTGCCGGGCAGGCGTGACGGGATAAGGATGCCCGACGCCTACACCCACGCCGAGGGGGTCACCCGCCGCGTGCCCTGGACCGTCCGCCCGCGTGGCATCCGCTGGCGGCCCGGCGGCGCGCTGGTCAGGCTGGGCAACCACCCGGTCGCCAAGGAGCTGAGCGAGCTCGGTCTGCCCAAGCACGCGCTGATGACCGTCACCATCGACCGTCTCGCGATGGAGTTCGCCGACGCCGAGGAGATGTGAACCGGGGCGGCGCCTGGATCGGGGCCCTCAGACGATGGGGGGGCGGCCGAGGCGGAGCATCCGCCAGGCGGTGCGCCAGGACATCGGGCGGCGCTCGCCCGCCGGCTCGCGCAGCCCTTCGGCGAAGCCGCGGAACCACGCTTTGGCAGCCGTCGCGGACCGCTCACGGACGAGCGTGAGGACGATCCAGTTGAGCAGATAGGTCGCGGCGAGCGGCCAGGGCAGGTTGCGGCGGGCCAGCCAGACCCGGTTACGGGCGTTGAGCCGGTAGAAGTCCGCGTGCCGGCTCGGCAGCACCAGCGGGTGATACATCACGGTCTGCGCGTCGTACTCGATCCGGTAGCCCTCGCCCAGCAGCCGCCAGGCCAGGTCGGTCTCCTCGTGCGCGTAGAAGAACCGCTCCGGAAGCCCGCCCACCTGCAGGAACGCGGACTTCCTTATGGCGCAGGCACCGCCGAGGAAGGTCGTGACCGGCGATGATCGTTCGGGGTCGCCGGCGCGCAGCCGGGGCACGTGCCGCCGCTGCACCGAGCCGCCCTCCGGGTCCATCACCCGGAACGAGATCACGGCGAGGTCGGGCTCGTGCGCGAACCGGTCACGGACGTGGGCGGCGACCGCCGAGTCGGCGTACCATCCGTCGTCGTCGAGGAAGAGGACGATGTCCCCCGAGCATTCCTGGACGCCGCGGTTGCGCCCCTCCGGGATGCCGACGTTCTGCGGGAGCCGTACGGTCTTGACATCGGCGGTGGAGCCGGGCAGCGGCCGGGCCGTGAGAGCGGGAACATCGGCGCCGTTCCCGACGACCACCACCTCGACGTCGGCGTCGGTCTGCGTGAGCGCGGATGCGACCGCACGGTCGAGCTCGGCGGTCCTGTTGCCCATGGTGAGGATGACACACGAAATCTTCACGGCGTCATCGCCTCGACGCTGGGCGCACTACACACAATTTCATGATCACCGAGTCTGTGTGGCCGGGCCATCCGGAATCCGCCGCGTTCACTGCGCGATAAGGGTATCGGAACTGCCAGCGAACCGTTACCGAACCGCAGGTGAAGCCGCGACACTTCCCTGGAGGAAACCGGCGTCCCCGTTGCGGCCCGATCATGAAAGCCGCCGGGACGCGAGGATGCTCACCAGGTGCAGCACGAGCTGGATCACCGCGACGACGGCGCAGGCGACGACCAGCACCCGGGTGGCGGGGAACCACAGGTCGAGCACGGCCGCGATCACGACGATCAACGACAGCTCGACCGCCTGGATCAACCGGTGGAACCGGGTCGCCCCGACGATCCTGCGGGCGAGGCCGAGCCGGCGGGAGGTGAACTGCCCCGCCTGCGTCTCCGTGGCGGCGACCAGCCCGGACCGGGCGCGTGCCACGTCGACCAGATCGGTCTCCGACTTGATCAGGATCGCGCCCAGCGCAGCGGCGAAGCCGAGCACGGTGTACCAGTCCGGCACCGTCTGCGAGGCACGGAAACCCAGGCCGATGAGCAGCGCCGCCTCGGCGAAGTAGTGCCCCACCCGGTCGAGATAGACCCCGGTGATCGACGTGCGACCGGTCCAGCGGGCCAGCTCACCGTCCGAGCAGTCGAGCAGCAGGTAGAGCTGGATCAGCAGCGCGGCGCCCACCGCCGCCGCGATCCCCGGCAGGACCAGTACGGCTCCCGCGGCCACCCCGCTGAGGATCATCAGGCCGGTCACCTGGTTGGGCGTGATCGGCGTCTTGGCCAGCAGCCAGGTGGCGTATATGGACAGCCGCCGCATGTACAGCAGCCCGGCCCAGTGCTCGCCGCTGCGGCGGTCCATGGTGGTCTGCGGCTGGGCGACCGCGCGAAGCTCAGCGACCGACGGCGCGGACATAGTCCTCAACTTTCGCCCTGACCTCGTCCTCCGCCAGGCGGAGGTGCTCGAGGATGGTGTAACGGCCGGGCCGGGTGTTGGGGGCCAGCATGACGGCCTCGGTGAACTGTTCGTTCGACAGGCCCACCTCGCCGGGGGTGACGGGCAGCCCGTGCTGCCGCAGGCAGCCGGTCACCTGGCCGAGCCGGTGGGCGTCCTCGCGGAGGAAGAAGCAGAAAGCCGTGCCGATCCCGGCCAGTTCGCCGTGATTGGCGGTCCCGGGGAAGAGCTGGTCCACGGCATGCATGATCTCATGGTCGCCACCGCTGGCCGGCCGACTCGACCCGGCGATGACCATCGACATGCCCGAGAGGATCAACGCCTCGGCCAGGACGGTCAAGAACGCGTCGGACTCGACGGAGTCGGACCGGCCGAGCACGGCCTCGGCGGCGGTGCGGGCCATGGAGATCGCCACGCCGTCGATGGGCTCACCACGCTCGGTCCTGCCGAGTTGCCAGTCCTCGATGGCGGACAGGTTGGCGAGCACGTCGCCGACTCCGGCGCGTACGAGCGCGGGCGGGGCGTCGTGGACGAAGTCGAGGTCCACCATGATCGCTAACGGCATGGGCACGCCGAACGAGGGTTTGCCCCCGTCGTGCACGAGGGAGGCCACCGGCGAGCAGATGCCGTCGTGGGAGAGGTTCGTGGCCACCGCGACCATCGGGATCCCGGCCAGCGACGCGGCGTACTTCGTGGCGTCGATCGTCTTGCCGCCGCCGATCCCGACGACCGCCTCGAAGGCGCCCTTGCGCAGGTCGCCGCCGAGCGCGATGGCCGCATCGACCGTTCCAGCGGCGACCCGGAAGACCTTGGCGTCGCCCAGAGAGGGTGCGATGATCTCGGCGATCCGGTCACCCTGGTTCGGGCCGACCGCGACCGCCACCTGGCCGGAGGTGGCCACCCGGCTGTCGGCCAGCAACGAGCCGAGTTGCGCGATCGCGCCCCGCCGTACCTCCATCGTGAGGGGGGCGGGAAGCATCCTTGCCAATATCGGCATGAGAACTCCTCAGGCGACGGTAAGGGCCCGCGGGCGGCCCGGGGGGATGTCCGCGGAAGGGCAGTACAGAGCGCCTCGCCCGGACTCCCGTAGACCCGTGAGGATCAGTATCGCCATGCGATCTCACGGGCCTTGGCCAAGTCGTCGTGGTTGTCCACCTCGACCCACTCGACCTTGCCGATGGGCGCCACCGTGATCTTCTCACCTCGGGCGACCATCTCCTGATAGCCGTCCTCGTAGTAGAGCTGGGGGTCACGCTCGAAGGTCGCCCGCAGCGCGTCGGCCAGCCGCTCGGCCGCCCCGGGCCGGATCAGCGTCGCGCCGATGTACTCGCCGTACGCCTCGGCGGGATCCATCAGCTTGGTGATCCTCTTGAGCCGGCCGTCCTGGAGGGTGACCTTCATCTCCTCGTCGGCGAGCGGCTTCACGTCGTCCACCGCGAGCAGGATGTCCGAGCCGTCCTCCTCGGCCGACAGCAGGGTACGCTCCACCGACACGGGGTGCACGGTGTCACCGTTGACCAGCAGCGCGCCCTTGGCGAAGTGGTCGCGGGCGCACCACAGGGAGTAGGCGTTGTTCCACTCCTCGGCCTTGTCGTTGTGGACCAGCGTCAGCGTGACACCGTGACGACTCTCCAGATCGGCCTTGCGGTCGTGCACCGCCTGAGCCTGATAGCCGACGATGACGACGACCTCGCGAAGGCCCACCGCAGCGAGGTTGCGCAGGGCGATGTCGAGGATCGTGGTCTCACCGTCGACCGGCACCAGCGCCTTGGGCAGTGTGTCGGTGTACGGCCGCAGGCGGCGTCCGGCCCCGGCGGCCAGCACCATTCCGAGCAATTTCGCGCACTCCTTGAGGTCGAGCGTGAGGCAGTAACCCCAAAGGTTAGTTGGCTTTTGGTCCGGTGTGGGCAATCACCCGGTCATAGCGTCAATCTCGACTCCCCTGTCCGGCCGCCGGAACGGCCGCCGCAGGACCCTCCTGCGCCGACGGGGTGACTCCCGGTGCGGCGCCCCAGCAGGTGACGCTCTCCCAGCCGAACACACCCCACAGATATCCCGCCAGCAGCACGAACACCACGGTCGCCGCGTCGAGCAGGCCCGCCACGGCGATGACGAGCAGCCGGCCGTCCCAGCCCAGCCCGACGGCGGCCAGCCACGGGGGTGGTTGGACGCGCTGCCGCACCCGGTAGACGACGTCGTAGTGGTGGAAGGCCAGCGCCCCGAGCAGTGCGAAGATCAGCACCGGCGGCACCGACCGGCCGAAGCCGACGACCGCGATGAATCCGTACTCCGTGAGCCGCAGGATCGGCGGCACCAGCCAGTCGAGCCGGCCGTCGTGGTCGTGCGCAGCGCCGGACCCCGCCAGCAGCAGGAGCACGGCCGGGGCGAACATGGCGAGATCACCCCGGCCCGTCATCCCCGCGAGCAGCAGGGCGCCCATCACGAAGGCCCCCGCGATCACCGGCGGGAGCGGTGGGATCTGGCCGGAGAGCAGCAGGCCCATGGCCTTGGCCAGCGGACCGTCGTCGCGATAGGCCACGACGGTGCGGGGTGGAGCCGGCGTGATGTCCGCTGCTTCCGTGGACGGCGTGGTCGTCATGATCGCTCCCCCTGGATGACCGGTCCCGCCATCGTGACCGTGCCGATCGCCGTGTCCTGGCCCGCCGTCGTGACCGTGCCGGTCGTCATGTCCTGGCCCGCCGTCGTGACCGTGCCGGTCGTCATGAAAACGCCCTCATGATCCGGCCGGCCGACATGTACGCCAGCGCGACCATGCCCCAGCCGAGGAGCGCCAGGAACGTCACCCGCGCGTCGAACAGGGCGGCCGTGATCGCGATCAGCGCCACCCGCTCCCCGATCGGCAGCACGATGATCTTCCTGAGCCAGTACGTCCTGGCGGACGGCCCACCACCTCCGGGTGGGGACGACGCGACCGGCGGACCGGCCGGAGGCCCCGCCGCCGGATCGGTCTCCGCCTTCTCCGCCAGAGGACGGCGCGGCCCGGCGACGGCGCCGGAGTCGGCCAGCGACCCGGCGTAGGAGAAGTCGACCATGTGCCGGACCACCTGGAGGATCACCGCGGCCACCGCGAGCGGCCACACGCCGCCGGATTCACCTGACTGCGCCGCCTGATAGCCGAAGGCCAGCCCGACGAACACCACGAACTCCTTCAGCCGGTCGCAGATCCCGTCGAGCCAGCCGCCGTGTGCGGAGAATCTTCGCGTGTAGCGGGCGAGCTGCCCGTCGACGCAGTCGAGGACGAACGACAGATACAGGGCGACGGCCCCGACCACCAGTCCGGTCCGTTGCCCTTCGGAGAACCAGATGGCCGCGATGAGCGCCAGACCCACCGAGATGCCGGTGACGGCGTTGGGCGTGAGCCCGAGCCGGGCGGCGAGCCGTACGACATGACGCGACCAGGAGCTGACGAAGAACGTCGTGAAGAAGCCGTCGCCCGTCTTGATCGCCGCGTCGAGCCGCGCCCGGGACTCGTCGACCTCGGCGAGCCCGCTGACCGCCTCCTCGGCCCCGGCCCGGCCGGCCACCCGCACGCAGCGCAGTGCGCCGATCGCGACGGACCGGACGGGCACCCCGGTGCGTACGAGCCCGGTCAGCAGCAGGTCGGGCACCTCGGCGTCGCCCGCCCGGCCGAGCAGACCGCGCTCCGCCAGATCGCCCAGCTCCTCCGCCACCTCGGCGAGGTTCGTCAGGTGCGCCTCGCCCACCTGGAGCACGCCGCCGAAGGTGCCGTCGGCCCGCTCGACCTCGTGGAAGGAGTTGCCCGCCGCGACGACCCGGCCCGACTCCGTCCGTACCGGCGGGTGCAGCGGCGCCCGCTCGCCGGATCCGGCCACGGGCCCGACGATCGCCCCCGTGGGCCGGTCGGGATCGGCCAGCAGCGTGGCCAGGGCCTCGGTGTGGGCGACGACGTCGGCCGCGAGCACGACCAGCGGTGACGTGGCGGTCCTGGCCGTCTTGGCGACGAGTCGCAGGTCCTCGGCCAGCCCGTCGCTCGTGGTGTCGGGCAGTCTGTACGGCCCGGCTTCGTACGGCTTGGCCGCATGCGGGTGGACGCCGTCCGGCCTGGCCACGACATGGACGTCTCTGACGGGCAGCGTGACGAGCTGGCGGGTGAGCCGCTCCAGTAGGCTGGTGCCGTCGGGGCAGGGCAGATCGGCCGCCGGGGTGGTCGCCAGGACCACCGCCACCGTGTCACCACCCCGTGTCATGCCCGGCGCCATGCCAGATCTGCCCGGGTCGGCCCGTATTGACATTCCGAACTCACCTCGGTAACCGAACACTCACCTCGCAACGTAACCGAGTGATCACTTGGTGGCAATCACCTTTCCGTGCTTCGTGCCCCGGTATCGTCGGGTGCGGGGAGGAGAACATGATCGCGGAATCGCGTCTGCGCAGGGTCGGAGTGGTGCTGGCCGGCGGCGTCGGCCGGCGGATCGGTCTCGACATCCCCAAACAGCTGCTGAAAATCTCCGGCAGGACGATCCTGGAGCACACCATCGGCGCGTTCGACGGCCATCCGGAGATCGACGAGGTCGTCGTGCTGATGGCTCCCGGATTCGTCGAGGTCGCCGAGGAACTGGTGCGCCGGAACGGCTACCGGAAGGTGACCAAGGTCATCGAGGGCGGCGCGAGCCGTACCGAGTCGACCTGGCTGGCCCTGCGCGCGCTCGGCGACGACGAGTGCGACGTGCTGCTGCACGACGCGGCCCGGCCGCTGATCGAGCCGCGGATCATCAGCGAGTGCGTGGCCGCGCTGGAACGGCACGAGGCCGTCGAGGTGGCGATCCCGTCCGCCGACACGATCGTGGTCACCGCCCCCGGGTCGCAGGGGGAGATCGTCCGTGACATTCCCGACCGCTCGGTGCTGCGGCGCGTGCAGACCCCCCAGTGCTTCCGGCTGTCGGTCATCCGCGCGGCGTACGAGCTCGCGTTCGCCGACCCGGCCTTCGGCGAGCGGCCGGCGACCGACGACTGCGGCGTGGTGCTGCGCTACCTGCCCGACGTGCCGATCCACATCGTGCCGGGCGACGAGCGCAACATGAAGGTCACCCATCCGGTCGACGTCGCCATCGCCGAACGGCTCTTCCGGCCGGCCGGGGGCGCCGTCCCGCCACTCACCGACGACGCCTGTCGTGACGGCCTGTCCGGGCGCACGCTGGTCGTCTTCGGCGGCGCCGGCGTCGGCGCCGAGCTCGTGGAGCTCGCCAAGGGGTACGGCGCGGCCGTCCGCTGGTTCCCCCGCGCCCCGGACGGCGTACGGGTCGAGGACCCCGCCGCGGTGGCCGACGCCCTCGCCCGCGTGTACGGCGAGACCGGGCGCATCGACTACGTCGTCAACGCCGTGGCCGTGCCGCACCCGGGCGGGCCGGCCGAGGCGGACCCGCGCGTCACGACGGAGACCGCCGCGGTCGGCTACCTCGGGCCGGTCAACCTCGCCGACGCGTCGTTCGAATACCTGGCGGAGAGCGGCGGCCACCTGCTGCTGCACACCCCCTCGCCCCACGCGTACGGCCCGGCGGCCCATGGTCTGCGCTCCTCCGCGAAGGCCGCCGTCGTGAGCCTCACCGAGGCGCTGGCCGACGAATGGGCCGCCCACGGGGTGCGGGTCAACTGCGTCGACCCGGAGCGGACCGCCACGCCGGCGCACCCGCATGCCTCCGACGCCGAACCCGCCACCACGCCGCCGGCCGAGGCCGTCGCGAGGACCAGCCTCGACGTCCTCCTGTCCCGCCTCACCGGGCAGGTCGTGGCCGTACGGCAGGCACACGCCTGAGCCGGTCCGCCCCGTCCACGAGCACCGTGATCGAGCCGGTCCTCCGGGTGTAGGCACTTCGACGGGCGATCAAGGCCACCCTGGGCCCGGGCGGCCAGGCTGCCGGACGAGAGCACTTATCCACAGGGAAATGCGCTTGTCAGGGATGAGTGAAATACTCGCGATACCTACGGAGCGTATCGACATGGATACGAAGGGATGTGCGAACGATGGTCGCCACGTCACGCAAGCCGCACGGCCGCACACCTGTGCAAAGCACCGCGCACGCGCACGGCCCCGCGCCGGAAGACGGGCCGACGCCGACGCATCGGCCCACCCTGCAGCCCGTTCCCGAGCAACCGCTGCCCAGCACTCCCCGCGAGCTGTTCGACGCGCTACCCCACCTTCCGGGCCTCCGGACCGAGATCATCAATGGGAGACTGATAGTGAGCCCCGTGGGCACCCCCGAACACGGCAGGGCGGCGATGCGGTTGTTCCGCCTGCTCATTCCGATCATCGACGAGCGCGGGTGGGAAGCCTTCGCCGGCAACGTCGACGTGTGCATCGACGGCACCCGTGACCCCCTCGAACCCGACTTCGTGCTCGCCCCGCTGAACTGCACGAGGTGGGGCGGCCGGGAACTGCTGTCGTCGGGTCTGAAGTTGGTCGCCGAAGTCGTCTCTCCGGGCAGCGCCTACGACGACCGCGAGCTGAAGCCCGACATCTACGCGGGTGGGGGCGTCCCCGTCATGCTTCTCGTCGACCCGCTCGCCGAGTCGGGGACGGTGACCGTCTTCAGCGAGCCCAAGGAGGGGCGTTACCGGGTGATCTCCACGGTGACGTTCGGGCGGGAGATCTACATTCCCGACCCGATCGACTTCACCCTGGACACGTCAGTCTTCAAAGAGGTCGTCTAGGCCGACCCGCTCGCCCTCCTGCCGCGACCTGCCGACCCGCATGCTGCCGGACGGCTGCTTGCTGAGGCTGGGCGGGCTGGTCAGGAAGCCGGTGCCCCAGGACATGTGCATGGTCGCGTACACGAGCGGGAGCCGTACCAGCGCGCCCGCCGGCAGGCCGCGACCGGTGGCGACCGAACCGGCGAGGATCGCCGCGACGTAGCCACCGGGGATCAATAACCCGGGCCAGAAGAACGGCGAGACGACCAGGCCGAGCGCGATGGCCGCCACCGCGATGGGCGGCGCGAGGTAGCGCAGGTTGATCGTGCCCTGGTGGGTGCGCGCGACGACCCGGCGCCACCTGCCGTAGTGGAAGTACTGCTTGGCCAGCGCGCGGACGTTGGGCCGCGGGCGGTAGGTGACCCGCATGCGCGGCTGGAACCAGACCAGGCCACCGGTCTCCCGGATGCGGTGGTTCATCTCCCAGTCCTGCGCGCGCTGGAAGTGCTCGTCATAGCCGCCGACCCGGTCGAGCGCCGTACGGCGGAAGACGCCCAGGTAGACGGTGTCGGCGGGGCCGGCCTTCCCGCCGGTGTGGAAGCGCGCGTTGCCCACCCCGATCTTCGAGGTCATCGCGCGCGCGACGGCCTGCTCGAACGGCGTGATGCCCTCGGCCGCCATGATGCCGCCGACGTTGTCGGCCCCGGTGGTCTCCAGGGTCTCCACGGCCGTGCGGAGGTAGTCGCGGGGCAGCATCGCGTGCCCGTCGACCCGGGCCACGATCTGGTTGCGGGACGCGGTGATGGCCGCGTTCAGCGCGTTGGGGGTGCGGCCGGTCGGGTTGGGCACGACGATCACGCGGGGGTCCGCCGCGGCGATCGCGTCGGCCACCTCCTGCGTGCGGTCCTTCGACGGGCCGACGCTGAGGACGACCTCCAGCGGGCCCTGGTAGTCCTGGTCGAGGACCTGCCGTACGGCTTCGCGCAGGTGCCGTTCCTCGTTGAGCACCGGCATGATCACCGAAACCGGTGGCCAGCCGCGCATGGACGTCTGACTCGGCCGGCGCGAGTCGGAGAAGGGATTCATGGTTGCGCTCACGCTACTGTACGGGGGGGTGGAGGCGGCAACCGGAGGACGGGAATGCCTGGCGACCAAGAGGAGGACTCCGGCGTCCGCATAGGCGGAGACGGCTACGGGGGGGTCAGGATCACGGCCCGACGCGCCCGACAAAAACGGACAAATCTCCGATCAGTCATTATCTCCGGCGCCCTTTCGGGGGTCGTGCTGCTCAGCTCCGGGGGCATGTGGCTGGCGTCCAGCTACGCCGCCAAGCAGATCCAGGCGGTGGAGGCCGGGACCGCCGGCGACTCCGGGCCGCGCGGCGCGATGAACATCCTCCTGGTCGGCGTCGACAAGCGGGACGACCTCACCAGGCAGCAGCAGAACCAGCTCCATCTCGGCCGCGAGGTCGGCGAGCGCACCGACACGATGATGGTCATCCACCTGTCGGAGGATCGCGAGCGGGTGACGGTCGTCAGCCTGCCGAGGGACACCTGGACCGAGATCCCGGGCAAGGGCACCCACAAGATCAACTCTGCCTACCAGTTCGGCGGCGCCAAGCTGGCCGTGCGGACCGTCGAGGAGGCCACCGGGCTGCGCATCAACCACTACATCGAGGTCAACGTGCTCGGCTTCATCGATGTCGTGGACTCTCTCGGCGGCGTGACCGTCTGCACCCCGGTGCCGATCAACGACCAGAAGACCCGGCTCACCATGCAGCCGGGGACGCACAACCTGGACGGCATCAACGCGCTGGCCTACGCGCGTACACGTGCCACGGCACGCTCCGACCTCGACCGGATCGACCGGCAGCAGCAGGTGATCTCGGCCCTGCTGAACAAGGCGATCAGCGGCGGCACGCTGACCAACCCGGCGCGGCTCACCGGGATGGTCGGCTCGGCGCTCAAGGCGATCACCGTCGACAAGGCCCTGGCGGACGACCTGCTCGGGCTGGCCAACCAGCTCAAGGGCGTCTCGACCGACGACGTGGCCTTCGCGACCGTGCCGCTGGCCGACGTGAACTACCGGACGCCGACCGGCGAGTCCGCGGTGCTGTGGGACAAGCCGGCCGCGAAGGAGCTGTTCCAGCGGATCGCCAAGGACCAGCCGCTGATCGAGACGTCTCCCAAACCCTCCGGTACGGCTTCCGCCTCCGCCAGGCCGTCGGGGCAGCCGTCACCGTCGCCGTCGCCGACCGCGCCCACGATCCCTCCGGAGCGGATCGCGGTCCGCGTGCTCAACGGGACGACGATCAACGGGCTGGGCGCCCGTACGAAGACCGCTCTCGTCGCCGCCGGGTTCCAGGTGCCGTCGACACCCGGCAACACGGCCAAGCACGACTTCGAGAACACGGTGGTCCGCTATCCGCCGGGCCGGGAGGACTCGGCCCGCACGGTCGCCGCCGCGTTCCCCGGCGCGGAGTTGCGCGAGCAGCCGGACGTCTCGGGCATCGAGGTCGTGCTCGGTCAGCGGAACAACACGGTCAAGAAGGTGACGGTCGCGGCCACGGCGACCCCCTCCCCCACGACCTCGCCGACCCCCTCGGCCCGGACCGCCACCCAGAACATCTGCAAGCAGTAGGTGGTCAGTCGAACTCGCCGGCGCGGACGCCGGCGGTGAAGGCGGCCCACTCCGACCGGGTGAACCACAGCACGGCGCCATCGGGGGCCTTGCTGTCGCGGACCGCGCGTCCGCCGTCGGGAAGCTCGGCGACCTCGACGCAGTCCCCGCCGTTGGTGCCGGAGAAGCTGCTCTTCCGCCAGGAGAGCCTGCTCACGTCCATCTGCGTTCCACCGTTCGTCTGATGAGGGCGAGCGAATCCGTGCGGGAGAGCGCCTCGGTCCTGATCTCCTCATAGACCTCGTTGAGCACGTCGAGGTCGTCGGGGTGAGTGGTGACCTGGCCCCTCGCCGCCGTCTCCAAATACCCTACGGCAGCGCCCGTCGGAGTGGTCGCCAGAACGAACCCACCTTGCAGGCCGGGATGCACACCCATCGGGACGATCTGCACGGAGACCCGGGAGTTCTCCGTGTCCTTCACGAGTTTCTCGAGCTGGGCTCGCATGACCTCGGCGGAGCCGACCGGCCGCAGGAGGACGGACTCGTCGAGGACGCAGCGGAGCGTCGGCGGCGCGGGGTTCTCCCGTTGCAAGATCGCCTGACGTTCGATCCGGGCCACGACCGCGTCCTCGGACCGCAGCAGCGCCCTGGCGTAGTCGGGGGTCTGGAGCAGGCCGGGCACGACCAGCGGCTGCCAGGTCCGCAGCGAGGTCGCCTCGTGCTCGATCTCCCGCCAGGGGGCGAACCACGACGGCTGGCGCTCCCGCGACACGAGCGGCCAGAGCCGGCCCAGCGCGCCATCGGTCTCCAGGGCCTCGTCGCACGCGACGGCGAACTCCA
>BCRI01000162.1 GCA_001552515.1 Sphaerimonospora mesophila NBRC 14179 = JCM 3151 | reverse complement strand
CGCAGGCGAGGCTCGGAGGAACGAGGGGGTGACGGAGATGCGAGTCGACGATCTCGCGACGAGGGGGTTCCCGGTCGCCGGCGGTCTCCCTCCGTGGATCCGTCTCCCAGCGCAACCCGATGTCAAGCCGACCGCAATCGCCCCGCGTTACGAACAGCATGTGAGAGTCTCCGCTCGGCGCCAACCCGGCCGCCCGGACTCTCGCCGGTGGAGGTGGCCATCATGACGCGGTCTGAGTTCGACGATATTCGTGCGCACATCGCGGCCGAGGGCAGGCGCCCGGGCGGTGACCTGCTTCAACTCGCCGGTGAGCTGCTCGACGACCTCGAGCAGGTCCGCACGCGGGAGGCCATGCTGCGCTCCTACTACCTTCGGCTGCTGACCGCCGCCCGAGCCACCGTGGCAGCGGAGGCCGCCGGGGATCCCGCACCGCTGACGTTCCTGATGCACGAGCTCGCCAAGCACGGCCAGCTGCCGACGGAAGAGCAGGTCGAGCACGTCCTCGCCGACGCCGGCAGGACACAGGCCCTGATGCCGTCGCTGGACGAACCCGCCAGGCGTGGCCCCCGGCAGGCGGCGGGCCGCTACTGCACGGGCTTGAGTCGCAAGCTCAGAGGTTGACCGATCTCTTTCACGACCGGGCGTCCTCTTTCACGACCGGGTGTCGTCACGCGCTCGGAATGAGCTGGTGCACGAAGACGACGTTGGGGTAGGCCGGGTTGTCGGTGTAGCCGCTGACGTTGCCGAGGTAGGCCCGCTGGTAGTTCGTCACCCACGGCGCGGCGACGACGGCATGCTTGTCGATCAGATCCGTCTGCAGTTTGGCGTACTCCTTCTGCGCGGCCTCCCGGTCGGTGGCCAGCAGTGATGGAAGCCTGTCGATTCGCTGGTCGATGTCCTTGTTCTTCAGGTACGTCAGGTTGAAGGACACCGGGTCGGCGCTGTGGAACACGTTGAGGAACCACGAGTAGGCGTCGGCGTAGTCGGGCCACCAGTACATGACCAGGATGTCCTGACGCTTGGCCGGGTCGGCCGACTTGGCCTGGTCCCACTGCGCGTTCCACTGCATCGCCTTGGCCTCGACCCTGACGTTGAGCTCGCTCAGGGTGTTGGTGAGCAGCGTGACGAGCAGCTGCTCGTCGTCGTCGCCCTGGGCGTACGTGAGCGTGAGCCGCAACTCCTGGCCGCCCGGGCCGTACCCGGCCTCCTGCAGAAGCGCCTTCGCACCTTCCAGGTCCTGGCGCGGGCGCAGGCCGGGAACGTGACCGAGCAGACCTTCGGGGACCAGGCCGGCCGCGGGGGCGCCCGCTCCCTTCAGCGCCGCGATCACTCCGTCGTAGTCGATGGCCTTCTGTACGGCCTTGCGCAGCCGTACGTCGACGAGCGGACCGGAGGCGGTGTTGAAGAGCACGAGCATGTTCTGGAACGACGGCACCTGCAGCGTGCGGACGCCCGCCGTGGTCTTGGCCCGCTGGAACAGCGAGGGGTTGAGCCGCTGCACGAAGCTGACCTCGCCGCGCAGCAGGAGCTGCCAGGCGGTGTTCTGGTTGGCGACGGCGCGGTACTCGACGTTCTTGTAGTGCGGGCCGTCCCAGCCGCCCCAGTAGTCGTCGAAGGCGCGCAGGACGAGTTCCTTCTCCCTGCCCTTGTGCCAGCTCGCCACCGTGTACGGCCCGGAGCCGGCGTCCCGCCCCTGCTGGAACCACTTCTTGAGGTCGCCGGAACCCGCCGCCTCGGTGTCGTAGATGTACGCGGCGTAATCGGAGGAGGCGATGAGGTCGAGCGGCGCCGGGTACTTGAGCTTGAACTCCACGGTGAGCGGGTCGATGACGGTGATCTTCTGTACGGGGTCCCAGATGTACGCGGCGCCCTCGGCCATGCTCTTCGTCCGCTCGATGGAGGCCTTCACGGCTTCCGCGTCAACAGGACGGCCGGTGTGGAAGACGGCCCCGCTCCGCAGCGTGAACGTCCACGTCTTGCCGTCCGGCGACGCCTTCCACTCCTCGGCCAGGCGTGCACTCGCCCGCCTGGTCAGGGGGTTGTAGACGGTCAGTGAGTCGTAGATGTTCTGCATCGCGATGATCTCGTTCGAGTACGAGCTCGCCGGATCCCAGTCGGTGACGACGTCGAGGTTGTACAGGTAGACGAATGTCGCACCCTTCGTGGAAGGCATCCCTGTGGAAGATCCGCCGGAGGAACCGCTGGACGTACCGCCGCGGACCTCGCCACCGCCGCAGCCGGCGAGGGCCAGCGCGGCCACGACTCCCAGAACGAGGAAACGGCGCATGCGATGCGACTTTCTCTGTGACATGAGTTACCATGATCGAAGCTACTGCAAGATCACGATTAGGTTTGATATTTCGTGACATACGGCGCAGGACTCTCATTTGAACCACCGCGCTGATAATGTCTCTGGCTGTCCCAAGAGCTTCCCGGAGCTCACGTCACCGCATCGGGACGAGGTGCCATGCGTCCTCGTAGGCGAGATCGGCCTATCAGGGTCAGGCTCATCGGCCTGCTCCTGGTGCCGCTTTTCTCACTGATCGCCCTGTGGATGGTCACGGCGGGTGTGACCATCGGCGACAGCCTCCGCCTGCGTACCTATGACACCCTTTGGACCACTCTGCGGCAGCCCGCGGACAAGCTGATCGTCGAACTGCAGCACGAGCGCCTCGTGACCGCCCGTTATCTCGGCAGGCCCGTCGACTCCGGGCGCGCCGACATGAACACCCAGCGGGTGCGCACCAACGAGGCACGAGACGACGTCCGGCGGCTGGCCCTGTCCGATTCGTCCCGAGAGGCGACCACCCCGGCCATGCGCGCGCAGGTGGACGAGATGCTGGAGGGGCTGGACCGCCTGGACGAGATCCGCGGAGAGATCGACGAGGGCCTGTCCAACCGTCTGCGGGCGATCGAGACCTACAACCTGGTCAGCGACAGCATCTATCAGATGCACTACGGCCTGGCGATCATCGACGACATCCCGATCTACCAGCAGTCTCGGGTGGTGATCTCGCTCGGGTACGCCAAGGAGTTGCTGACCAGGGAGCAGGCCATCCAGGCGGCCGCGGCCTCCTCGGGCCGGATGACCGATGAGGAGCGCAAGCTCTTCACCCAGCTCGTCGGCAACCGCCGCTTCCTCATCAACCAGGCCCTGCCCGAGCTCGACGCGGACCTCCGGCAGATGCACGTCGACCTGATCACCACACCGCTCTATCAGCGGCTGCGGCTGCAGGAAGAAAAGATCATCGCCGGAGATCGGATCACCTCCCGGACCCAGCAGGTCTGGCAGGCCACCTCCGACGACCTGGCCGAGTCGTTCCAGAAGGCGCAGACGGAGGCCGGCAAACGCCTCGCCGAACGCGCCGAGCCCATCGCCGACTCGATCCTGACGCGCGCCGGGATCGTCGGCGGCTGCGGCCTTCTCGCGGTGCTCGCCTCGATCCTCATCTCGTTGCGCTTCGGCTCACGTCTCTCCCGGGAACTGGCGGGTCTGCGGCAGGCGGCCCTGGACCTGGCCAACGTACGGCTGCCGCGCGTGCTGACCAAGCTCAAGAAGGGGGAGGACGTCGACGTCGACGTCGAGGCTCCCCCGATCACGACGATCGGCCGCACCAGCGAGATCCAGGACGTGGGCCGGGCGTTCTCCACGGTGCAGCAGACCGCCGTCGAGGCCGCGGTCGGGCAGGCCCGGCTCCAGCGAGGCGTGAGTCAGGTCTTCCTCAACCTCGCCCGGCGGAGCCAGACCCTGCTGCACCGGCAGCGGACCCAGTTGCACAGCATGCAGCGCCACACCACCGAGCCGGAGACGCTCGAGGAGCTGTTCCGGCTCGACCACCTGACCACCCGCATGCGCCGCCACGCGGAAGGCCTGATCATCCTGTCCGGCGCCACACCCGGCCGGGCCTGGCGCAAGCCGGTTCCGATGTACGACGTGGTGCGCGGCGCCGCCGCCGAGGTGGAGGACTACGCCCGGGTGAACGTGTTCCCGATGGAGGATCACGCGCTCGACGGCAGCGCGGTGGCCGACATCATCCACCTCATCGCCGAACTGATCGAGAACGCGACCGTCTACTCACCGCCGCACACGTCCGTGACCGTACGCGGTGAGCTGGTCGGTACCGGCTTCGCCGTGGAGATCGAGGACCGGGGTCTGGGCATGGCGCCGGACCGGTTGGCCGAGCTCAACGAGCGTCTGGCCGACCCACCGGAGTTCGACCTCGCGGACACCGACCGAATGGGGCTGTTCGTCGTCGCCAGGCTCGCCGCCCGCAGGGAGGCCCGGGTGACGCTCCGGCCCTCGCCGTACGGAGGAACGACCGCAATCGTGCTCATTCCAGCCACACTCATCGTCGTCCCCAAGGACCCCGACCTCAAGCGCCTGGCTGAGGAGGAGGTCACGCCCGAGGACATCATCCTCGCCTCTCTCCGGCAGGGAGAGCAGCAGACCGACAAGCCGGGCGAGGAGGGACCGTGACGGACCGCATGCAGGACCAGTGGCTCGACGAGGACGCGGGGCCGGTCGTCCCGGCCTACGCCCTGACACGCGGCCGGGTCCAGCCGTCCAACAAGGCCATCGACCTCGTGGCGATCGTGACGGCGACCGGCGGGCCGACCCCGGTCAGTCTCGGCCCCGAGCAGTGGATGATCCTCAGCATGTGCGCCCGCCCCAGATCGGTGGTGGACATCGCGGCGGCGATAGATCTGCCGCTCGGCGTGGTCCGGGTGCTCGTGGGCGACCTCCACGAGCAGGGACTGGTGCAGGTGCGCCCACCGGCGAACGTGGCCCGGCTGCCCAACGCCGGGATTCTGAGCGAGGTCATCAGCGGGCTGCGCGCGCTGTGACCCCAAGCGTGCCCGGACCCCAAGCGTGCCCTGGACCCCCGGCGCGCTCCGGACCCCGGCGCCCCCGGCTCGCTCTCACAGGGCGTGCGGATAGTGCCGGCGGGCGTGATCTTCGGTGATGTAGCCCTCCCGCAGGTCGGCGAGCACGGCCTGCGGGTCGCGCTCGTCCGGTGGGCCGTACCCTCCGCCCGACCCGGTGAGCAGGTGCACGACCGCGCCCTTGGGCAGGAAGATCCGCGTCTTGAGCGAGAAGTCCTCGGACCGCCCGTCGGGATACTCCACGGTGAGCCGGTTCGGTCGGCCGGGCAGTCCCCCGGCCAGCCCCCAGGGTTCGAGCGCCGTCCTGGCCAGGCCCGCCGTCAGATACTGGTCCTCCAGCACCCGGAAGGAGAGATCCAGCCCGAGGCCGCCGCGGTGCCGTCCCGGGCCACCCGAGTCCTCGGCCAGGGCCAGCCGCTCGATCCGCCACGGGTTCCTGGCCTCCCAGACCTCCGCCGGGGTGAACCGGGTCGCCGACTCGGAGATGTACATGAGCGCACTCGCGCCGTCTCCGGAGGGCGAGGCGCCCTGCCCGACGGGATGCGGCGCGCCGTCCGCCCAGGGTTCGCCGGTCGCCTCCCGGTTTCCCCACCACACGAGCGCGTTGATGTCGCCGCCGCTCGCCGCCGGCACCGAGTCGGGTACGGCCTCCGCCAGCGCCCGGATGATCAGTTCGATCGCGTGGTCCGACGGGATGCCGTACATGAAGCACGGGGCGGGCCGCACCGGATGGAAGAGCGAGCCGGTCCGGGTGACCAGCTCAAGTGGGCGGAAGTGGCCCTCATTGGGCTGCTCGCCCGCGCCGGCGAGGAAGGCCACCGCGATCCGGACGGCCGCGACGGTGGACGGCAGCGGGCAGTTCACCGGGCCGCCGACCTGGTCGGGGCAGTCGGTCAGGTAGACGGTCACCGATGAGCCGCTGACGGCGACCTCGACGCCGAACGGGATCGGCTCGCCGTTCACCCCGTCGGAGTCGATCATGCTGGAGGCCCGGTAGACGCCGTCGGGCAGCCGCTCGAACCAGCCGCGTACCAGCGCCTCGCCGTGTGCGTACATCCGGGCGACGGACCGGCGGAACGTGCCGAGGCCGTGCCTGCGTACCAGCGCGGTCAGCGCCTCAGCGCCCGTACGCGCCCCGGCCACCATCGCGTTGATGTCGCCGATGACCATCTCCGGCATCCGGCTGTTGGCCAGGATCATCCGGTAGATGTCGCTCACCAGGCGGCCGGCGTCGTAGAGCTTGACCCCCGGGAAGATCGTGCCCTCCTGGTGGACGTCGATCGTGTCCGTGCAGTAGGGGTCCTTGCCGCCGATGTCGAGCCAGTGCGCCTTGATGGCCGAGTAGCCGACCAGCACGTCGTCGTGGAAGATCGGCACGATCATCGCCGCGTCCTGCGGGTGGGAGCCGGTGCCGTACGGATCGTTGTAGAGGATCACGTCGCCCGGGCCCAGCGCCCCCGGCCCGCCGACGCCTTCGACGGCCTCGCGTACGCAGAAGCCGAGTGTCCCCATGAACGCGGGCAGCGTCGGGGCCTGCGCGAGCATGCACATGTCGGCGTCGTAGAAGGCGACGGCGAAGTCCAGCGCCTCGTAGATGATCGGGGAGAAGGCGGTGCGGATCAGCGACTGCTTCATCTGGTCGGCCGCGGCGTTCAGCCCCTGCCTGATGATCTCCGTGGTGACCGGGTCGGCGCCCTCCGCCAGCCCCGGGTTCGCCTCGACGTAGCGGGTGCGTACGAGTTCGCTCATCGACGGTCCTTCCGTTTGATCATCAGGCAGCCGCTCGGGTGCGCCTCGGCGGTGAAGCCCGCGTCGAGGTAGGTGGTCGCGGTGGGCTCCAGCACGAGTGCGGGCCCCTCGATCGGACCGTCCACCGCGGCTCGCCGCAGCACGGGAGCCTCGGTCCAGGCCCGCCGCCGGAAGGACCAGAGGCGGGTGGTGCCGCGCGCCGTGTCACCCGTCGCCGGGGCGGGCACCGGCGGCCGGTCGGCGTCGAGCACCACCCTGGTGGTGGCCCGCACGGTGACCACCTCGAGCGGGTCGGGGAGCCGGTGGCCGAACGTCCGGTGATAGGCGTCGGAGAACCTGGCGGTGATGTCGGCGACGTCGTCACGCCCCGGACGCATCGGGATGGTCAGTGTGTGCTCCTGCCCCCGGTGGCGCAGGTCCAGGTCGACCTCCCGGACGGCGTCATCGGCGGCCATCCGCTCGAAGAGTGCCTCCGCCAGCCGCTCGATCATCGGCAGGGTCTCGCCGTCCAGGGGCCGCACCAGCGTGCGGGCCGCCGAGCGGACGATGTCGGCCTGGACCAGCCCGACCGCCGAGAAGTTGCCGGCGTTGGGCGGGACGATCACCGTGTCCACGTCGAGCTCGTCGGCCAGCAGACAGCCGAACAGCGGCCCGGCGCCGCCGAAGGCGACGATGGCGGCCCCGCGCGGGTCCACCCCCCGCTCGACCGTGACCCCGCGCACGGCCTGCGCCATGTGGGCGGAGGCGATCCTGATGACGCCTTCCGCCGCCGCGTCGACGCCCTCGATCCCGGCCGTCCCGGCCGGCGGTGTGAGCGGTTCGGCCAACGGCGCGAGCGTCAGCGCCGCCGTCTCGGCCGACAGCGATATCCCGCCGGAGATGTGACCCGCGGGGATCATGCCGAGGTGCAGCGCGGCGTCCGTCACGGTCGGCTCGGTCCCGCCGCGCAGGTAGCAGGCGGGCCCGGGGTCGGCGCCCGCGCTGCGCGGACCGACCCTGAGCAGGCCGCCGGAGTCGACGTAGGCGATCGATCCGCCGCCCGCGCCCACCGACCGCACGTCCACCCAGGGGCTCTGCAGCGGCAGGCCGACGACCTCGCCCTGGAACAGCAGCGGCAGCCGGCCGTCCTCGATCAGGGCGGTGTCGAAGCTCGTGCCGCCCACGTCGGCGGCGATGGCCGTGCCGACCCCGAGGGCCGCCGACAGCCTCGCCGTGGCCACGGCGCCGGCGACCGGTCCGGACAGGATCGTCTCGAACGGCCTGGCCACCGCCTCGTCCAGCGTCAGCGCGCCGCCCCCGGACCGGGTGACGAGCAGCCTCCCGGTGAAGCCGCGCGCCCGCAGCTCATGGTCGAGGTTGTGCAGGTAAGGACCCATCCGATGACGGACGAGGGCGTCCACGACCGTTGTGCAGGTCCGCTCGTACTCCCGGTACTCCCCCGAGATCTCGTGCGACAGCGAGATCGGCCCGGTGAACCCCGCGTCGCGGAGCGTCCGCGCGACCAGCAGCTCGTGCCGGGGATCGGCGTAGGAGTTGATCAGTACGACCGCGACGGCGTCGACCCCCTCGGCCTGGAACAGCCGTGCGGCCCGCCGTACGTCCGCCGGATCGAGTTCGCGTACGACGCCGCCGTCCGCCGCCACCCGCTCGGCGACCTCGACCCGCAGCCGCCGGGGGACGATGGGCGGCGGCGGGGTCCAGAACAGGTCATAGGGGTCGTCGCGATCGCCCCGCCGGATCTCCAGCACGTCGCGGAAGCCCGCCGTCGTGATCAGGCCGACGACCGCGCCGCATCTGCGCGGTCCGGTGGATTCGAGCAGCGCGTTGAGCCCGACCGTGGTGCCGTGCACGAAATGGGCGCAGCGGGCGAGCAGCTCCGCCGGGGCGGCGGCGTCCACGGCGGCGAGCACCCCCAGCTCGGGCGCCCGCGGCGTGGTCGGCCGTTTGGCGACCCTGATGTCGCCGGTCGCCGCGTCGTGCAGGACGAGATCGGTGAAGGTGCCGCCGACGTCCACTCCGATGACCGTTGTCATGCCTGGCAAAGTAGAACCCGGCGCGGGCCGCGTCGATGTGCCCTCACGACGACGCCGACGGGCCCGTTGTCCCGGGAAGACACTCGTGCTCGAGCACGACATGGCAGGCGACCTGCAGGGCGAAGCGGGTCTGCGGGTCCGACAGGTCGGCCTTCAGCACCTCGGATATCCGGCGGATCCGGTGCGCCACCGCGTTGGGGTGCAGGTTGAGCAGCTCGGCCGCCCGGACCCTGGACCCCCAGCTGTCCAGGTACGCCTTGAGCGTGGGGACCGCGTACGGGCTGAGCGAGCCGAGGCCGCCGAGTGGGGCCAACATGTCGCGGGCCGTCATCACGGCGCTCTCGCTGCCGCTGAGTTCGGCGAGGATCGCGTTGGCGCCCAGGCGGTCGAACCTGACCACCTCTCCTGCGCGAGCCCTGCCGGCCGCCGCCCGGGCCTGCGACGCCGTACGGCGCAGCCCGTCGGCGCCCGGGCGGCAGGTCCCGATCCCGATGCCGCCCACACCCGCCGCACCCGGCCGGGCGGCGTCGGACAGCGCGTCGGTGAACGGTCCGCCCTCGTCCCAGGTCGACGGCTCGTCGGTCGTGAGGATCACGAGCAGGCCGTCCTGCCAGCGGGTGACGATCGGCGGCGCGCTCAGCTCCGCGGCGTCGGACACCCCGGAGATCGTGCGGCGGACCCGGCGTGCGGCGTCGTCCCCGCGTGCGCGCTGCGCGGTTTCGTCGAGCTGACGGTCGGACCGCCGGGCCCGGACGTCGGCCGGGGCCTCGCCGCCCGCCTCGCCGTCGCGGAGGAAGACGGCGACGTGCCGGCCGTCGACCGGCACTCCCTCGTGCCTGGCGCGGCGGGCGGCGGCCCGCACCTCCTTGGTCCCCGCGCGCAGGAGGGCCAGCAGCGCCAGCTCACGGGCCCGTTCAGCGGCGCGCGCGGCGGCGCGCACCCGGCCGAGCGTGGTGGCGACCACCCTGGCGACGATGGCCGCGGCCGGGTCCTCGCCGTCCCAGCACACGTAGCCGTCCGGCCGTCCGTCCACGCGGATCACGGCGGTGTTCGCGGCGGGCTCGGCGATGTCCGCCACGCCGTACTCGACGCCGATCGAAGCGGAGGCCGTACGCAGGATGTCCCGTTCCGCCGCGCCCTCCATCGCGCCCAGCCCGTCGATCGCGTCGCGGGTGCGGCGCAGGAGCAGGTCGGGATCGGCACGCAGGGTCGCGCTGAGTCCGAGGACGGTGTCCGACAGCGGCTGGTCGGAGGCGCCGGTCAGCAGGGCCACCCCCACCCGCCGCGCCAGCTCCACGATGTCCGGGGAGGTGCCGGACGGGCCGGGCAGCACGATCGCGGCGAGGCGTCCCTGCCCGGCCACGCGCAGCGCCGCCGGAACGTCGCAGCCTCGCATGGCGTTGCGTGACAGGATCGCGAGCGCACCGGGCGGGGCCGACTCCAGATCGCGTGTCTCGTCCACCAGCACGACGCTTTCGACCGGCCGGGCGTCCCAGGGGCCGGCCACCAGCGTCAGGCGGCGGCCCGCCGACGTCCTGAGCAGGTCACTGACGTTGCGCATGGCCCGCTCGCTCCAGCACGTCCTCGGCCCGGTGGCAGGCGACCCGGCGGCCCGCCACCTCGCGGTCCTCCGGAGCCTCCTCGCGGCACCGGTCCGCAGCCAGCGGGCAGCGCAGCCGGAACGGGCAGCCGGTCTCGGCGGGCGCGGCCTCGGTCCGTCCGCTCGCGCGCGGCGGCTCGCCGCCGAGCCGGGGTACGGCGTCGCGCAGCGCCAGCGTGTACGGGTGGGCCGGCCGGACCAGCAGGTCGCGGGTCGGCCCCGACTCGACCACCCGCCCGGCGAACAGCACGTGCGACGTACGGCACAGCCGGTCGACGACGCCGAGGTTGTGCGTGATCAGCAGGTGACCGAGGCTCCGTTCAGCGGCCAGCCTCTCCAGCAGGTCGAGGATCCTGGCCTGCACGGTCACGTCGAGCGCGCTGGTCGGCTCGTCGAGGACCAGCAGCCGGGGTTCGACGGCGAGGGCCCTGGCGATGGCGACGCGCTGCCGCTGACCGCCGGACATCTGGTGGGGCCGGCGGTCGGCGAGCGCCGGGTCGAGGCCGACGTCGTCGAGCAGTTCGGCCACCCGCGCCCGCCGACGGTCGCGGCCGATCCGGTGGTGGGTCGTCAGCGCCTCCCCGATCGAGGCGGCCGCCGTCATGCGTGGATCGAGGGCCTCGCTGCCGTCCTGGAAGACCGGCTGCACGGCGCGGCGGAACTCGGCGCGTCCGGTCCGGTCGAGTGCGGCCAGGTCGCGCGAGCCGTACCTGATCGTGCCCGAGCGCGGGCGCAGCAGGCCGAGCAGGGCCCGGGCGAGCGTGGTCTTGCCCGAGCCGCTCTCCCCGATCAGCCCGACACCGCCCGCGTCGACGGTCAGGCTCACCTCGTGGACGACCGCCGTCGCGCCGTACGCGAGCGTCACCCGGTGCGCCCCGAGCACGGCGGATCCGGTCTCCCGGCCGGTCATAGCTCCTCCTTTGCACGCGCGGTCTCCCCGACTTCGGAAGCGTGGAATTCCGGGAGCGCCGGCACCGCGGCGACCAGCTCGCGCGTGTAGGCGTCGCGCGGCCGGTCGAACACCTCGGCGGCCGGCCCGCTCTCCACCACGGCGCCGTCCCGCATCACGAGCACCCGGTCGGCGATCGTGGAGACCAGGGCGAGGTCGTGGGAGACGAGCAGTACGGCCAGGCCACGCTCGTCGCGCAGCCGCCGCAGCACGGCGACCACCTCGGCCTGCACGGTGACGTCGAGCGCGCTGGTCGGCTCGTCGGCCAGCACGATCTCGGCCCCGAGGGCGAGCGCGATCGCGATCGCGAACCGCTGGGCCTGCCCGCCGGACACCTGGTGGGGGTAGCGCCGCATGATCTCGGGGTCGAGCAGCACGGCCTTGACGGCCTCCGCCGCCCGGGATCGCCCGGCCACGCCCTTGACGCCGTGGCGGGCGAGCGCGCGGCGCATCAGCGTGCCCAGGCGCATGGTCGGGTTGAGCGCCGCCTGCGGGCTCTGCATGACGAGAGCGGCCCGCGAACCGCGGATGCGACGCAGCTCACCGGGTCCGGCCGTCATCACGTCGACCCCACAAACAGCGATTTCTCCGGAAATATCGACATCGCGTGCGCCGGTCTCCCGATCGTCGCCGACGAGACCGAGCACGGAGAGCAGCGTCGTCGTCTTGCCCGAGCCGCTCTCCCCGACGATCGCCACGCACTCGCCGGCGCCGACGTCCAGCTCGGGCACGGAGGCGATCACCCGGTCGCCGATCCGGACCACGAGATCCCTGACCCTGATCAACTCGCCGTCCATCGCCGGACCGCTCCTCCACTCATCGCGCCAGCCTCGCTCTCAGCCCCTCGCCCAGCACGTTGAACGCGAACGCGGTGACCAGGATGGCGAGCCCGGGGAACGTCACCACCCACCAGTTCGTGGTGAACAGCGACTGTCCCTGCTGCACCATGAGACCCCACTCCGAGGTCGGCTCGTGCGCACCCAGCCCCAGGTACGACAGGGCGGCAGCGGTGAGGATCACCCCGCCGCCGTCGAGGGAGAGCTGGACCAGCACCGGCGTGAGCGAGTTCGGCAGCACGTGCCGGAAGACGATCAGCGGGGCCGGCACGCCCAGGCAGCGGGCCGAGTCGACGAACCCACGAGTCGCGACCGAGGCGGCGACCGACGCCGTGAGCCTGGCGTACCAGGGCCACCAGGTGACCGCGATGGCGACGATCACCGTCGTCACGCTCGGCTGGAGGACCACGGCCAGCGCGAGCGAGAGCAGCAGCGCGGGGAACGCGAGGAACACGTCGGTCACCCGCATGATCACGTCACGGACCCAGCCCCCCGCGTAACCCGCGACCACCCCGAGCGCCACGCCCACGCCACCCGAGATCACCAGCACCGCGACGGCGATCAGCAGCGAGGTGCGGGCGCCGTACAGGACCCGGCTGAGCACATCGCGTCCGACCTGGTCGGTGCCGAACCAGTGCTCGGCGCTCGGCGGCAGCAGCGCCTCCAGCGGATGGGTGGCCGAGCCGCCGTCCTCGGGATAGGGGGCGATCCACGGGGCGAGCAGCGCGGCGAGCACGATGAGCGCCAGGAGCACGGCCCCGGCCACCGCGAGCCGGTCCACCCCCGCGAACCGCCTCAGCGGCGTACGGCGCAGCGCGGGCGGGGCCGCACCGGCCCCCGGGACGACCGGCGCGGTCATCGGGCCCTCACTCTCGGGTCGATCACGCCCTGCAGCAGGTCGACGGCGAGGTTGGCGACGACGTAGAGGGCGGCCACGAGCAGCGTGACCCCGGCGATCGCCGGGGTGTCGAGGGTGCGGATCGAGTCAGCGGCGTACCGTCCGAGCCCCGGCCAGTTGAACACGGCCTCCACGAGGAATCCGTTCACGATCGAGTAGGCGAAGACGAGCGCGATCAGCGAGAGCACCGGGTTCAGCGCCGGGCGCAGGGCGAACCGGGTCAGCACCGCGGTCTCCCCGAAGCCGAGCGCGCGTTCCATCCGGGCGTGGTCGCGGGCCGACTCCTCGATGAGCGCGGCCCGGGTCATCTGGGCGATCACGCCCGCCGGGTAGGCCGCGAGGACCAGCGCGGGCAGCACGAGATGATGCAGGGTGCTGGCCAGGATCGGCCAGTTGCCGGTGAACAGGGCGTCCACGGCGGTGATGTTCGTGTAGACGCGCAGGGGAATGCGTTTGTGGAAGCGTTGGTGTCGTGGCGGCGTGGTCGTGG
>BCRI01000161.1 GCA_001552515.1 Sphaerimonospora mesophila NBRC 14179 = JCM 3151 | reverse complement strand
ACCCGTACGAGTGGACGCTGGTAGTCCCCTGCAACCTCAGTCCCAACGAGCGCGAGTTCGTCAACGAGCTGGCGACCGGTCATGAAGTTCGGGTGTCCGCGATGGGCCGCGTGGAACTCGACTCACAGATGATCGGCCTTCCCGACCTGGAAGGCTACTACTAGCGCGACCACTTGAAGGAGGATGCCAAGATCTTCAACCAGGAGAAGGCGATCCTCTTGGGCGGCCCCCGCGACCTAGACGACCGCGTCCTCAACCTCGGTAAGGTCGTAGACAAGTGCGATAGGGATTGGACATTCGACTTCGCCCGACGCGGTGAGCAAGTCGTTCGCATTCTCCGCGGCAAACATCCGCGCGCACACCAGACAAGCCCCATCCATATCACCGTGGAACACTCGCTGAGCGAGGACTCAGAGCTCAGCAAACAAATACGACGGACCCTCGGTTACGGAACCGACGAGAAGGTGGTGTTGCCAGCGGAGATCGTTGAGCGACTGACCATTGATGGTCCCGAATGGCTGAGCGAGACGGTGGAGCACGTTCACGTAGAGCTACTCCCGCATACGATGCCAAGTGACCAAGAAGTCCGCATGGAGCTCAGGATCCTGGACAACAACGGCCGCGCTCTGGCCTCACACCATGCGAAGGTGCAGCACGGCAATACCGGTTATGAGGGGCGCTGTCTCAAGGCCACCTTCTACAACGTGGCCGAGTTGGTCTTCATGTTTCCCCACGACGAGGAACAGCCGACCACACTCTCATATGCATATACGGTGGCTGAAACCAGTCCGTCGGACCTACTACGCGCAATGCGGCTCATCAAGCAACTACACGAGACGTGCACTGGAGAGATCTATCTCAACGGCCAGCGCCTGGGGGTGATTGGCTTCACTGCGAAGGACCACTTCGCTGAGGTACGCGCTCACCTGGATGAGATCCGCCGGTGCGAACAGCTGGCTGAGGATCTGGATATTGTCCAACGCCATTGCGACAACTTCTTTCCGGTACCTGCCGAATTGTCTGGCATTGAACGAGCCGCTCTACGCATGGTGAGGCTTCTGATAGAAGGCAAGTGCGCCGTTCACCCGACAGCACGGCTCTTGACGGCCACCCTCACCGGTTCCGGAAGCGAAGAACTGCGCGTCATCCTCTCGGGGAACCCCCAGAGCCTCCGCTTGGATCTATCCGGGTGCACCGTGGATATTGCTGGCCACGAACTTCTGATCGGCGATGTGATGTTGTTCCACACCCGCGTAATCGCGGTGAATGCCGGGCAAGTCTTGGAGGCGCTTGACGCCGGGTCGGCAGAAGGCTGTGTGCTCAAGCTCCAGCCCGAGGGAGAAGATCACTTCCACGCCTTCATCCCAGCCAAATGGCCTGGTAATCATATGCCTGTTGTCCCCACGCCTTGGGGTCTCCCCGAACTGGTCGAACCCGCAGCCCGAACGGAGTCGGTGGCTTAAGTCGCCCGGCCAGCCCAACGGACTGTCCGCTCCATCGCAGAAGTGGCACGGCGTGTACTGCTGCTTCCGGCGGGCCGATCACCCTTACCTCTCGCCGATGCATGCGCTGACATGCCCACACTCTTCGCCCGAGTGTCGGACTGCGTTCCGATCAAGGGCGTGATCACCCGGTAGCGCGGTGCTCGCACTGGCTGCGGCGGCGACCGTGGCCGGGATGAAGCGCCACACCGCGATAGCCAGCAGGGTTATCGACCTGCCTGCCGATGTGCTGGCCGACCTGTACAGCTATCGGTCGGCCAGCCGTTCGTACCCCTCGCCGTGCCATATCCCGTACACATGAGCAATCACCGAGCAACCACGCGTCCTTGACGATCCATGTTCTGGCATTCTGGATCTCGCGCAGCGTGATGCCGAGGATGGCGAACCAACAGCGCCCCGTTGGGATCTCTGTGCTAAGTCTGAGTCGGATATGAAGACTGGACCTCCTCGGACATACCCTCGAGTAAGGGATCTCCTTTCTGATCAAGGATCCGGAAGGGTTCTGACTCAGGGGACGGCATCGAGTTGACCAGCGAGGCCCGCGCTCTTCACAAGGCGACCCCAGCGGGGGCTTCTTGCGAACTTCTGCGAGATGGCCCTTCCGCTGGGCAACGAGCCGTCCGACCCTCGATTTGCCAGTGCCCATCTCCAGGCTGCTTTCTGGACCTCTCGGCCCTCGCGAGACCCGTTCTCCGAAGGCTCAGAAAGCTTCACCCCTCCCGCGTCGACGTCATTCACGGCAGCGGGACCTACCGGCTCCTTAGCAACGTTCTCGGCCTCGGTCTGACGGAGGAGAAAGGCATGCCGGATCTGCCGCATGAGAGTCTCGTAGGCGCCGACCAGGGCGAAGGACGGCCAGGCCGCTATCACGCGGCCGATGAGAGTGGGCTCGGCGACGGCGACGTTGGCAGCCCAGCGATGCGAGACTCGCCACGATCAGCAGCGTCCATGGGAGGACTCCGCCCCGCCGGCCATGCTGGCTCTCCAGCAGCAGCGCCATGGACGAGCTGACGACCATGCCGTCTACGGACAGGTACGGAACGAGACGACCGCGGCGATCAAAGCCACCAGCAACGCGCTGCCCGTCGACGTCCGTCGGATCCAGAGGTTGGATGGCAACGGCATCATGTTCATCCCTCCGCCGCAGCTTGGAGGGTACGGACACGGCGCTGTGGAAGGGGTCGGACCGTTTCGATCGTGAGTTGTCGAGCGCGAACTACCTGGTCAGAGGCTGTGTCTCCGGTTTCCCTTCTTCTGGGTCCCTCGCCTGGGATTCGCACCTGCGGTGGCCGCTCACACGTGCCGGACACCAATGCTGCCGTCCAGCTGACCGAAGCCGACGGTCTGGTCGGGGCCGTACCAGGTGCCGGTCGGGTCCTGCGGCCTACGCGCGTTCCCTCTCGGGCCGCGAGCCGTCGGGGCCAGCGGCCAGCGCTGCATCGGGAAGATCACCTACCGGGAAAGTCCCGTCAGGCGAAGATTGGATCCACTACGCTCTGCGCGTCTGAAACTGGGAGGATTCGAGATGCCCCTCATTTACGGCGGGTTCGGTCTGGTTCTGCTCGCCTTATGGATCTTCTGCCTGTTCGACGTGATCGTCACGGCGGAGGAGGACTGCCGCAACCTGCCCAAGGGGTTGTGGATCGTGATCGTCCTGTTCCTCCCCGAGGTCGGGTCGATCCTCTGGCTGATCGCGGGCCGGCCGCAGACCGTGACGCGGCCCGGCGGGCTGCCGTACAAGGGCAACACCGGGCGCTTCCCCGAGTACGACCGGCCGGGCCGGTTCGTCCCCTCCAACCCCGACGACGACGAGGAGTTCCTCCGCCGCTGCCGGGAGCGGGCCGAGGAGCAGCGTCGCGCCTACCGCGAGCAGCAGCGTCAGGCGGAGAAGAACCAGGACCAGTAGTGGCGGGCTACGGGGCGAGCCCGATCCGGCGCAGCGTCAGCCAGGCGAAGCCGAGCACGGACCGGTCCCAGGGCAGCGCGAGGACGTCTGCGGAGATCTCGGAAGCACGGTCGCGCGCCTCGGCGAGAGGTTGCAGCGCGGCCTTCGGCAGGTGGTCGCCCAGCCGGGGAGATCGGCCCGGTGCTGGCGGCGCGCGGCTACCGCGGGTGGCCGCCGTCGAGCTGCCCGGGCACGGGCGGTCCGCGGCCGACTCCGAGGCCGACATCGAGTCGTTCGCGGGGTCGCTGCTCGAGTCGGTCCCGGCGCGGCCCGCGCTGGCGATCGGGCACTCGCTGGGCGGCTCGGTTGGCTCAAGTCCCACCAGATTGAATCCCCATCAGCCAAGATCATTGGTGTGCCCGCGCGGGCACACCGGGCCGACAGGAGTGAGTAGAACGCGGCAGAACCCAGCTCAACCCGGTAGGCGCGACCAGCCCGAATAGCAAACCCGCAGGTGAGAACCCTGTTACTGGTCCGGTTCGATTCCCGTCACCCGCTCCACGTACGAAGGCCCAGGTCAGAAGATGTTTTCCGGCCCGGACCTTGATGTTTCCGAGGCTGTTCGATCTTCACGTGCCATTACAGAACGTCCGAGTGCGATCATGGCCGCGTGGTTAACGTGACCTTGGACGACTCCGATGACCCCACAGTCGTGGTGAAGCTCCAGACCGAGACGTGGGAACTCAACATCTGGGCGCCTGCGGCGGACTTGGTTCGTCTCCGCGACATCAGGAGGGCGGACTAGGACTCGCGACGGTCACTCGCAGTTGGAATCTGCGCTGCCTCTCCCGTCTTCTGGACAGTGCACGAGGAGCGGGCGGCCATCCTCATCGGCCGCGATGACGAGACGTGGGACATCGGGATCAGCGTGCCGATTGGCACAGTAGATGAGATCGCGCGTCTCGCAGGTGAACGCATGGACGATGCCGATCTATCGTGATTCTGATCAACTGGCGGGAACTCACAGGCCAGGCGGATCGTCCTCGTCGTCCTGGTCGTCGCCACGCTCCGGACCCTACGCCTCCGGTCGCTCACTGCCCCGCCGCGCCGGTCTCAGCGCCGCACGTAAGCGGCCAATACCTGCGCCGCACCCGCCACGTCGGATACCGGGTGCCGCTTCTCGGCCGACTGCCAGGAGAAGTAGGCCCCGCCGTACCCGACGAACACCCACACCGGCAGCCCCCGCCCCTCAGGGGGAGCCACCATGAGCGCGGTGTTGTTTTCCCGCAGTTTCGCGACGATACCGAGCTTGAGAAGTTCGTAGCGGAGCCGGATCAGCTTATTCGCCTCCGCCGTCTGATTCATGTTCGCCACAACTGCGGCTGACGCCTCGCCGTAGATGAAGAACGTATCCGGCGATGGGAGGCCGGTGAAGTTTTCTGGCCCCGTGCCCCATCTCGACTCGCGCTGACGCAAGACATCGGACTACAGCCCGAAGTTCTCGGCTTCTCCCCCACAAAGAGAGGCAACGGCAATAGCCGCCTCATCGAGGCACACATCATGCCGGGCGACGCGCTACAGGCCGAGGCCGAGCTGTACAGCACGATGGAACTCGCCCAGCAGCTCCAGGCGTCCGATGTCGGAACCGGCACCCTCGAAGCCCTCGCCAAGGCCGTCGACCTGCTGTGCCGCGCCTACCCTGTTGTTCCCGCCGTGACGTTGCGGGACCGGACGCAAAAGCGCCTCGCCCAGGTGACCCGACTCCTGTCCGGCAGGATCACGCTCGACCAGCACCGCGAATTACTGGTCATCACCGGATGGCTTACCGCCCTGCTCGGCTGCGTCCGTTACGACCTGGGCGAGCGCGAAGAAGCCGAGACCGCCCGCCAGGCCGCCTACGAGATGGGCCGCCAAGTCGTACACGGCGAACTCATGGGATGGGCACACGAGATGTCCGCGTGGTTCGCCCTCGTCGAAGGCCGATACGAAGAAGTTGTCACCGCCGCCCGCCAAGGCCAGGCCCTCGCCGGCCAATCCAGCGCACAGGTACAACTCACATTGCAAGAAGCCCGCGGCCTGGCCCGCATCGGCGACCGCCGCGAAGCCGACAAGGCACTCTCACGCGGAGCCGACATCCTCGCCAAACTGCCGATCCCCGAGAACCCAGACCACCACTTCGTGTTCGACCACGCCAAGTGGGTCTTCTACGCCGCCACCGCCTACACCTGGCTGGAGGACAACGACCGCGCCGAGGAACACACACTGGAGACGATCCAAATTCACACCCGCCCCGACGGCACATCCAACGCACCGATGCGAGTCGCCGACGCCCACATAGACCTCGGCATCGTCCACGCCCGACGCGGCGACCTCGACGCCGCCGTAGACCAAGGCATGGCGGCCTTCGACATCGAACGCAAATCCCTCACCGACCTCGTCAACCGAGCCGGAGACCTCGACCGCGTCCTACGCCAACGCTACCGCCGCAAAACCCTCGCCAAGGAATTCCACGAACGCTACACCACCGCCCGACGGGCCCTCGACACCCGTCGGCACGAGCTTCTCGACTGATAACCGGCCTTCCGTTAACATCGGCTCGCACAATTCCCCCCAAAGGCCCAAGCGAGACAGCAAGCTTGAGTAGCAAGATATGCAGCTTTGAAAGCTGCAGCAAAGAGGCTAAGACGAGGAATTTTAGTCCTGCACATTACATGCAGTGGCATATAGGAGAGCAATTACGGCCCCTACGTGAAACACTACCACCGAAAAAATGTCGCTTCCCAGAGTGAGGCCGCCTCGTCAAGGCGAGAGAGTTGTGCGGGGCCCATTACAAACAACTAATCGAGGGGTATGCCCCCGGCGGGGGCGCTCCGGCTCCGGGGTGATCAGCAGGCGGAGGTGCGCGCGATGCGCATTGTGGCGGGCTACGAGCACTGGCCAACCATCTCCACCGGACGCTCCGGGCACTGCAAGCAGACGAATAGGTACATCGATCCTGCATCCCCGAGCATGATGTCTGCGGGTTCCTGAAGCTCCGGGACTTGAAATCGTCGTAGCAGGTGCTGTTCCTCTATAGGCGTCCACCTCTTGCAGGACTGCGCGTCGTATTCCCAGCTTGCGACCGTCAACAGGTGCTCCATCTCATGGCCTCGGCTGCACTCGACCTGGACCGGATCCTGAATCCAGTCGACCCAACCCCCGACCTTACTTCCCGGAGCCGCTGACAGGTGGGAAAAGTATCCCCAGCCATCGGGACTCGGGTGATTCTTCTCCCAGTCCCAGATGCGATCCCTGAACTCACGGGGCAGTGCCCAGCCAGCCGGATACTCCTCCACTCGCTCTGGCGACAATACACAGGCGGCAGGGAGATACGACTCGTCGCTGTCGGCGTGGGGCTCGGGTGTCTCGACCAGGAGAGATCCGGCTGCTATCGCCTTGCGCCAGCGTACGACCGGGTGCGGCTGAAAGAACGGCTCGTGATCGACTGGACACCACAGCACCTGGAGAGTATCGGTGCCATCGGGAAAAGGCAGCTCCGGGACATCGCGGGCGAAGAGCTGAAGTACTGGGACCAGCGGAAGTGGATCGAACCCTTCCGAGGGATTATGAGTCTGAGGCGCTGGGCAGCTGGGCCAGGGTTCATCGGCAGGCCACAACAACGGCCCGCCCATAGAACTATCCGTAATAGCCGGCTCACCGCGGCGCGGATGCAGCCGAACGGTCGTCCTGCTCTGACCTTCCAGCTCAGGAAAGATGGCTGCTGTATCAAACGGTGCTGAGGGAGTCGTCAGCCCCATGCTCATCACTCCGATCACAAGGACAACGTCGTAATAGCAAACCGTAGGGCAGAGGGCCGGCGCGGCGGAAACCCTGGCCAGAGCTGCATTCGTCGTGCCGTTAGCGTGCCATTCGCCATGGTGACGAGGGGGCAACCACGGTCACTCATGACCGGCACCACGCCCAGGTCAGCGCCCCTACGTGCGGTGATCCATGCAATTCTCAAGCTGATAGCGCGGTTCGATTCCCGTCACCCGCTCCAAGCACGAAGGCCCAGGTCAGCAGGTATTCTCCGACATGGGCATTGATCGCTTCTAGCGCCTTCTCGATCTTCCGTGCCCGTTACGTGCCCGATCCATCTGAATCTTGCTTGCTCAGCGCATCCTCGGCGAGCTTCCCGACGTCGGCGATGGCCCGGTCCCGCTCCATCGCGATGTGCTACTAGATCAACGCGGCCCGCGTGGTCAAGGACGGCGCTCCGCGCCGCCTCGCGGCTCTTCGCCCGCTCAGCGGCCGGGCATGCGGCCTGGTAGCCGGTCCCGGCCGCCAGTCAACTCGGACCGCCCATAGCGACACAGCTCCCTAGACTCCACGCATGACACGCACCACACCCGCTCCACCCATCGACGTCACAGCGAGGTTCCCAGAGCTAGTCAAATACGCGCGAACCACAGTACGGCTGCACCCCCGACCCGGAACACCAGCCGTTGGGGACAGCCACATCGGTGGGCCGCTCCTATGGCCGGCCCGCGAAGCCTGGCCTACATGCGATGTGCCGATCGTTGGCATCGCTGGTGAGCTCGACCAGCGGCGCCCGGATTCCCCCATATCCATGCTCGGGGTCGCCCAGTTCTTCAAGCGAGACATCCCCGAAATCCCCTTCCCCGAGGGCAAAGACCTCCTCCAGCTTCTCTGGTGCCCGAACGAGCACCAGCAACAGGACATCTGGGGCCCGGCCATCCAGCTCATCTGGCGGCACACGGCAGACCTCACCGATGTCGCGACCGGGCCCGCCGGCCCGGACGTGGCCGCCCTCCGTTCAGACATGGCAACCATCGCCGGGGAGTACTACCTCCCTCGCCCCTGTGTGCTGCATCCTGAACGGGTCACCGAATATCCCTACTCGGAGGAACTTCCCGCGGATCTCGAAGCGGCTCTCGATGAGTGGGATGCAGAGACCGAGGGCGACTATCAGTGCCTGCTTTCCATAGCGCCCGGATGCAAGATCGGTGGGTGGGAGTCCTGGCACCTCACCGACATGTACGAGCTGCCGTGCAACGTCTGCGGAACCGAAACCGAGCCGCTACTGAAACTTGCCAGCTCGGAATGGGATGGCGGCAGCGGCCCGCGATGGCAACCCTTGGAGGAACGCCACCTCACCTCCGACGAACCCGAATACCAGGACGCCCACGAGCCCACCGCACTGAATCTCGGCCGATGGGGCGCCCTGACCATCTTCCTCTGCCCGATGTCCCCCGAGCACGGCTTCCGCATGACCATTCAGTGACGAAAGACCACTGCCATTCGCATCCGGCGAGGGGTGCTCCGGCTCCGGGGCGATCACCAAGAACCTGCTCATCGTGGCTCGCCGTAGCTGGCTGAGGTAGGAGCCCGATCCCCCGCCATCGACCCGGGGCTAGCCGAGCAGACCAAGCCGCCGGTCCCGGGGATGGGGGTGCGAACATCATGGCTATGACGTCGAGCAGAAAGGGCTATGCCTCGTAGGCGCCCCTCTCAGGTCCGTGCATGTGGGTCGGTGTGCGGAACTCACAGAGTCTCGATCCATCAGGTCCCTGGTCTCGGCCGTCGTCCCATGGTCGAGGTGATCAGGCTTGAGCACACCAGAATGCGGCCGGGCGAGGTAGCCGAGGCGCTGCTTGCGTGGACACAGGCAGTCGTCCCCGGAACCGTCGACCGGATCGCCCCGACATGTATGTGCCCTGAGTGCTGCGGAGTGGCCCCTCGGTGGAGGCTTGAGCAGGCGCTCATGGCTTTGCCGCCATGGGCAAGGCCCTATCTGTACTCATTGATTCTCCCGCTGGATAGGCGGTTTCTCGCCCGGACGTCGCTAAATCCGCATGCGTCGCCTGAATGGCCTTGGTGGCAGCGAAGGCGCCGACTTCCGCGGCTTTAGCATGACCGGACGCGACAGGGCCAAGCTCAGGCAGGTGGGTAACGCTGATGGGAAAGACCTCGACGAGGTCCAGGAACGGCCAGGCGCCCGCTGGCGTACGGAGGCTTCGTGAGCGACGCGTACTCCCCCTTCCATGAGCTGAATCTGCTCAAGGAATTCCAGGACCGACTCGAAGGCCGGTCCTACGCGGGTGACTTCACGCCAATCGACCACGGAGAGAGGATCCGTGGTCTTGACGATCCGGACCTCAAGGAGCGACTGATCTTCTTCGCCCATGCCACCGGTGCCCCTTCGTTGTACGCCCTGTGGCGGTGCGACGACCGGGAAGACCGCGCGACCCTGCCCGTCATCTTCTGCGGAGACGAGGGTGAGATCTTCATCGAGACGGCCAGTCCGCGTGACCTGCTGCGGATTCTCACTCTCGACGTCGCCCACATCAACGGTGCCGAATTGGAGGAGGATCACACCGAGGCCCATCACGAGTATCTCGCCTGGCTGGACGAGAACTTCGGGCTAAAGCCGTTCCACGACCCCGCCCCGATACACAAGACGGCCTTCGAGCAGTACGGCCGGCCTTTCGCCGAATGGTGGCTGCAGCGCGAACAGGTCTACGCCTCCCTTGCGGAAATGCTCCAGGAACTGGCCTGCCGCTGGCGGCTTGGCTCAACTCCGGACGGTCCATGTTCTGGATGTGGAGTTCCGGGGTGTGAGATCGAGTGGGGCAAAACCGGGACCATGCACCACTTCTCCCAGGCCAACCCGAAAGGCCCAGGGCAAGGCGATGGACAGGCCGCAGGACAGGCATCGCCAGGCGCTCACCACGGACGGAGGCAACGGTAGCCTGTTCAGACATGCGCACCGTTCGCCCCGAAGGTCCGATCATTTACGTTACCGATGACCCGAACCTGGTCATCAGTGACTTCCTGGGTTATGCGCTCTCGCTGCACAAAATCTCCGGACGTCCTCGCGCTGAGGAACTCGCCGAGCGCTTCTCCCCCGAAGGCAGTGGAATGGCCCTTCCCATCTTCGTGGCCTACCGGGCCACCGAGCCGGATGACATTCCTCCGGAGTTGAATGAGTTGAGTGAGTACGCCAAGGATGACTTTGACCGCATGGAGATCTGGGTGCTTACGCGTCTCCCACCTGGCCAGCTGTCGGAGTCGGCCGTCGTCGAGGGCTCCGAGTTGCGACACCTGCTGAACGAGGCCCTCGCGCAAACCACCGGATCTAATTAAGAGGCTCGTTTCTACCACCCGTGTCAATTTCAGCGAACCCCAAGGCGACCAAGCCACGCCGCACCGCTTCAGCTTCCCGATCGAGCAGGCTTCGACCCCTCGTGCACGCCCTCGCAGCGAAGGTGGCCCGTCGGGCATGCGCCCCTTAGCATCCCTTTGTGGAGCTGGTGGAACGTGCGGCACTTCTGGTGTCACTACGGGAGCTCCAGTCTGCTGCCGCAGACGGTCGCGGGTGCATGGTCTTCGTTTCCGGTGAGGCCGGCATCGGCAAGACCGCGTTGGTGGACGGGTTCTGTGCCGACCTGCCGTCCAGGACCCTGGTTCGCCGGGGCTACTGCGATGCGCTCGACACCCCGCGCGCACTGGGTTCGCTGTACGACATCGCCCGCACCGCCGACGACGGGTTGAACCGGCTGCTGGCCGCCGGAACCGACCGGCACACCATCTTCACCGCGTTCCTTGATCTGCTCGCCGCCGCTGCGTCGGTCACCGTGGTGGAGGACGCGCATTGGGCCGACGAGGCGACGCTCGATCTTCTGCTGTTCATCGGCCGCCGTGTGAGCGACCTGCCGGCCATGGTGATCGTGACGTACCGGGATGAGGAGATCGGTCGAGACCATCCGTTGCGTCGGATTCTTGGCGATTTGGCCACCGTGCGCTCGGTGCGGCGCCTGTCGGTGCCATCGCTGTCTCGCTCTGCAGTGGTGACGCTCGCCGAACCGCTCGGCCGCGATGGCGACCGGCTCTACGACGTCACCGGCGGCAATCCGTTCTTCGTCAGCGAAGCGCTCGACGCGCCGGAGCATGAGATTCCGGCGACGGTGCGCGATGCGGCTCTGGCCCGCGCCGCCCGGTTGGGCACCCTGGCGCGCCGTACCCTGGACGTCGTCGCCATGGTGCCGGACCGGGCCGAGGTCGCGCTGCTGAAGGCGAGCGGCGGAGCCGACCTCGCCGCCCTGGATGAGTGCGTGCAGGCCGGCATGCTGGTCGTCGAGGACGCGACCGTGCGGTTCCGCCACGAGTTGGCGCGGCTGGCCGTCGAGACGGACGTGCCGGCCGCCCGTCGGCTCGGGCTGCACGCTCAGATCCTGCGATACCTGTCCAGGGTGCCCGACGCCGACCCGGCCCGGCTCTCCTACCATGCCGAGGCTGCGGGAGATCCGGCGGCGGTGCTGCGGTACGCACCCGCCGCGGCCCGGCGGGCGGTCGGCCTCGGGGCACACCGGGAGGCCGCCGCGCACTACGCGCGGGCGCTGCGCCATGCCGCCGGCGTGCCACCGCGGCAGCGGGCGACCCTGTGGGAACATCGGGCTGAAGAGTGCAGTCACACCGGTCAGCTCAGTGAAGCGGTCGAGGCCTCGGCGCGGGCCGCCGACCTGTGGCGGGAGGTGGGCGACACCGAGCGGTGGGGCACCGTGATGGCCCGCCGCGCGGGGACCCTGTGGAACCTCGGGCGCAACGTCGAGGCGTACGAGAGCGCTCGCGCCGCCGTCGCGTTGTTGGAGCCTCTGCCGCCAGGTCCCGGACTGGCCCGGGCGTACACCGAACTGGCGTACCTGCTGATGCTGGCCCGCGACGGCGCCGGCGCGATCGAGGTCGGCTCGGCCGCGGTCGAGTACGCGGAGCGTCACGCGACCGGAAACGTGCTCGCCCGGGCGTTGAACGCGGTCGGCAGCGCCTACTGGTTCACCGATCCCGACCGGGCGGTCGAGATGTTGGTGCGCAGCCTCGGCGCCGCTCGCCGGGCCGGCGACGATCAGGCCGTGGCGGCCGCCATGTGCAACCTGGGCTCAGGCGCCGGGGAGGTCCGGCGATACCAGACCGCGGATCACTGGCTGGCCGAAACGGTGACCTGGTGCACCGAGCGGGACCTGGACACGCTGCGCGGCTACGGGCTGGCCTGGCTGGCCCGCACCCGCCTGGAGCAGGGACGGTGGTCAGAGGCGACCACCACCGCCACCATGGTGCTCGACGCGTGTCCCGAGCACGTCCCCACCCGCATCGTCGCGTTGACCGTGCTCGGCCGGTTGCGGACGCGACGCGGCGACCCCGATGCCCGGACACCGCTGGACCAGGCGTGGACGCTCGCCGAGCAGACCGGCGACCTGCAGCGGCTCTGGCCGATCGCCGCCGCAAGGGCCGAGCTTGCCTGGCTACGCGGCTCTCCCGAGCAGATCGAGGAGGCGGTCGGCGACACCTACCGGCTCGCGGTCCGGCTCGGCCACGAATGGGCGGTCGGCGAACTGGGGTACTGGCTGTGGATCGCCGATGCCTCCACACGGCCGGCGGAGGTTGCGGCGAGCCCCTACAAGCTGCAGATGACCGGTGACTGGGCCGACGCGGCCCGGTCCTGGCGTCGGCTCGGCTGCCCGTACGAGGCGGCGCTGGCGCTGGCCGACGGCGACGATACCGATCAGCAACTCGTCGCGTTACGCGAGCTGCAGCGGCTGGGCGGGTGGCCTGCGGCCGAGTTGGTGGCCCGACGGCTCCGTGAGCACGGCGTACGCCGCCTGCCTCGCCTACCACGACGGACCACCCGAGGTAACCCGGCCCATCTGACCAGCCGTGAGATCGACGTGCTGCGGCTGCTGTCCGAAGGCCTGCGCAACGTCGACGTCGCCGCGCGGCTGCACATCTCGCCGAAGACCGTCGACCACCACGTCTCGGCGATCCTCGCCAAGCTCGGCGTCGCCTCCCGGCAGGCGGCGGCGCGCTGGGTGCGCGACAATCCGGATGCCCTCTCCGAAAATGGGGAACCGACCGGGGAAACATAGGGAACGTTTCCCGATCCCCCGGCTCCGGCGGCCAGGCAAAGTCCTTTCCACAAGTGGTTCTCCCTTTTCTGGAAGGAACAGAATGCCCCGCTACCTGGTCGAACGCACCTTTCCCGACGGCCTGGCCATCCCGACGGACGGCGAAGGCGCCAAGCAGTGCCTGCGCGTGGTGGACGGCAACGCCGAGCACGCCGTGACCTGGGTGCACTCGTACGTCAGCCCCGACAACACGAAGACCTACTGCATCTATGACGGCCCGACCCCGGAGTCGATCCGGATGGCCGCGGAGGCCAACGGTCTGCCGGTGGAGCGCATCACCGAGGTCCGCGTGCTGGACCCGTACTTCTATCACTGAACCGGGCAGCGGCACGATCGAGCCGCGAGTCGTCTCGCCGGTCCGTGCACGGCCACCGCTCGACGCCGCCGCCGTCCCGTTCGCAGGAGCGGTCGGGGAGCCGGAGTTCGCCCTCCTCGCGCTCCCCGGCCGCAGCGCGTGACGTTGACGACTAGCTCGGTGATCCGGGCCCTGGTCTGATGATGTGGCTCGCACCTGACCGAGCGGTTGGGTCTCCGGATTCCGGAGA
>BCRI01000160.1 GCA_001552515.1 Sphaerimonospora mesophila NBRC 14179 = JCM 3151 | reverse complement strand
TTTATGTTTTGTGGGCTTGGACGCGTTTCCGGGCTGTGTGGTGTTGGGGGGGTGTGGTCGCGCCTCCCTTTTTTTGTTTGTGCCCGGGGGTTCCGCGGTTCCGGCTACATCCCGGGGCGGATGCATGGTAGCTCTCGGGGATGATGACGAAGGACGACCCGCTGATGAGGATGTGCTCCGACTCCGTTCACTAGGAAGGGCACATCACATGCAGAACGTCATCGGTCTGGCGGCACCCGCTGACCAACGTCAGGTCTCCGCAGGTCTGCTTTACGGTCTGCGCATTCTGGTCGTCGCTCAGGCGCTCGGGCTCGTGGTCGCGGCGTCGTACGCCGGTCAGGCCGTCAACGGCGGGGCGGAACTCGCCGAGACGCATGTCATGGTCGGCATGGTCGTTCACCTGATCGCACTGCTTCAGATCATCGCGGCGGTGCTGGTGTGGCGTCCGGGCCGTGGCGCCGGTTGGCCGGCTCTGGCCAGCCTGGTCCTGTTCCTGGTCGGCATGGGCCAGCACTTCAGCTGGGAGATGCTCGGCACGCACGTTCCGAGTGGACTCGTGCTGTTCGGTCTCACCGTGGCCGTGCTGGTCTGGGCGTGGTCTCCCCGCGCCGCCGTACGCCGCTCGTGACCGGGTGCTCCGCTCCCCGCGACGCGGAGCACCACGATGGTCACAGAGCGAGCACCTGGGCCGCCGCCGTGGTCAGGCTGCCCCGGTATGCCTCACCGAACAGGCAGACATGGACGGCGAGCGGGTGGAGCTGGTGCAGTGGGACACGTTCGCGCCAGCCGTCCGAAAGGGGCGCCGTCTCGCGGTAGACCCCGAGGATCGTGCTGAGGTGCGGTGCCCCGAACAGCGCCAGCATGGCCAGATCGGTCTCACGGTGGCCGCCATGGGCCGCCGGGTCGATCAGCACGACCTTCCCGTCGGTCCACAGTAGGTTGCCGTTCCACAGGTCGCCATGGATCCGGCTCGGCGGCTCGGCCGGGCCCGCCACCTCGGGGACGTACGCACACGCGTCCTCGATGAGTTCGACATCGGCGGGGGAGAGCCGGCCGTCGTCGCGCGCGAGCCGTACGAACGGCAGGACCCGGCGGGTGACGTAGAACGACGGCCAGTCGGGGAGGGCGGTGTTGTCCATCGGCAGGCGCGCGATGGTCCCGGACCAGGGCGCCCCGAAATCGGGGGCCCCGGTCGCGTGCAGGGCGGCGAGCTCACGTCCGAATCGTTCCGCGGCCGCGGCCGTCGCAGGCCCGGTCTCGATCCATTCGAGCACGAGCGTGTCATCGGCGACGTCGATCACCTCGGGTACGGCCACCAGGCCGGGCTCGGCGAGCCAGCGCAGGCCCGCCGCCTCGGAGCCGAAGCCGGTGAAGCCGGGGGAGCCGGCGGATCCGATCCCCTTCTTGACGAACGCTCTCCTGCCGTCGTCGAGCTCGGCTTCGTGAAGCGTCCAGGCGTGGCTTCCGCCCAGGTCTCTAACGATTTTCAAGGTGCTTGGCCAGTCCCTCCGCCGCCGCCTCGATCATGTGGAGCACCTCGACGAAACCCTCGGGGCCGCCGTAGTAGGGGTCAGGCACCTCGGCTCCCTCCGGTGCGGTGGGATCGAACGAACGCAGCAGCCGCACATCGGCGTCCGGGGGCGCGATGCGGCGGATGTCGCGCAGGTTCTCCCGGTCCATAACGAGGACCAGATCGCGCTCAGCGAACCAGGCGCGATCGAACTGACGGACCCGGTGAGCCGAGCCGTCGTAGCCGTGCTCGGCGAGCGTCGCCAGCGCCCGCTCGTCCATCGGATTGCCGACATGCCAGTCGCCGGTGCCCGCGCTGTCGACCACGACGTCGAGCCCGTGCTCGGCGAACGTACGGCGCAGCACCACCTCGGCCATCGGAGAGCGGCAGATGTTACCCAGGCAGACGAGACACACGCGTTTCATGACTCCAATGCTCTCCTATACCGGTCATGGTCGCGACCGATGGGAGGTGTGTGCTCGGGCAGGGTCGGCAGGTGACGGAGATCGACCTGGCTCATTCACCACCCGTTCACCTTTACCAGGGCTTTGCTTCACCTTTGCCGCCTAGCGTCCCTCTCGTTGACAGTGCAACTGAGAGGAACAACCGTGAAGTATGCAGGCCGGCTCGCCGCCACCGCCGCCATCGCCGGCGTGCTTTCGCTCGCCGCATGCGGCACCGATGACAACGTCACTTCCAGCACGTCGGGCACCTCGGCGGCGGCGGCCGAGGGGCCGGCGCCGAGCGGGCTGTCGGGCACCATCAACGCCGCCGGCTCGTCGGCTCAGGCGAACGCGATGGCGGAGTGGCGGAAGGCGTTCCAGTCGTCGAATCCCGAGGTGAGCATCAACTATCAGCCGAGCGGCTCCGGCGCCGGGGTGCAGGCGTTCATCCAGGGCACCGTGGCGTTCGCCGGCTCGGACTCGGCGCTGAACGAAGAGAAGGGGGAGCCGGCTCAGGCGGACGCACGCTGCGCGACCGGCAAGGCGATCAACCTTCCCATGGTGACGGGCCCGGTGGCGGTCGTCTACAACCTGCCGGGGGCGGACGGTCTGCAGCTGTCTCCGAAGACCCTCGCCGGCATCTTCGACAGCAAGATCACGAAGTGGGACGATCCGGCCATCAAGGCGGACAACCCCGACGCCCGGCTGCCCTCCACCGCCATCCAGGCCTTCCACCGGTCGGACGAGTCCGGCACGAGTGACAACTTCACCAAGTTCCTGAAGGCCACGTCGGACTGGCCGTACGAGGCGGCGAAGGCGTGGCCGGCGGAGGCCAAGGGCCAGGGCGCCAAGGGCTCGGACGGCATCGCCGCCGCGGTCAAGGGCACCGAGGGCGCGATCGGCTACGTCGAGCTGTCCTTCGCGGAGAACTCGCAGCTCCAGAAGGCCAAGGTCGCCAACGGCTCGGGTGAGTTCGTCGAGCTCACGCCGGAGAGCGCGGGCAAGACCGTCGAGGCCGCCGAGATCGTCGGCACCGGCAACGACCTCAAATTGAAGATCGACTACGCCACCGACGCACCGGGTGCCTACCCGATCGTCCTGGTGACGTACGAGATCACCTGCGAGAAGGGCCTGCCGGCCGCCGACGTGAGCCTGGTCAAGTCGTTCTTGGCCTACACCGCCAGCGACGCGGGCCAGCAGGCGCTCAGCGGTCTCGGCTACGCCCCGCTACCGGCCGGCCTCGTCGGCAAGGTCCGTACGGCCATCGACGCGATCTCCTGATCACGATGGCCACGACAATCCGCACCTGGCAGGGCGGCCACGGCGAGGAACCGGCAGGGGGGTCCGTGACCGGCGCCGAGAGCACGCCCGAGGTCGAGCCGCTGCAGTACGGATCCGCCGGCGCACCCGAAAGCGGGTCGGCGCTGCGGGAGCCGCCTGGGGAGCTCGACAGGGGGGAGACGGGCGGCCCGGCCATGCGCCGGGCCGCCCGTCGGCGTGCCGTGGGCATCGGGGGCGCCCGCGGTGACGGGCCGTTCCGTTTCGCCGCCACGGCGGCGGGTGCCGTACTCCTGGCGATCATGGCGGCGATCGGGGCCTTCCTCGTCGTCAAGGCCGTCCCCGCGCTCCGCGCGAACACCACGAACTTCCTGACCGAGCTCACCTGGCAGCCGAACGCCACCGAGCCCGTGTTCGGCATCGGCGCGCTCGCGTTCGGCACCGTGCTCAGCTCGTTCCTGGCGCTCGTCATCGCCACCCCGGTGGCCGTCGGCGTGGCGCTGTTCATCTCCCATTACGCGCCCCGGCGGCTCGCGTCGGCACTCGGCTACGTGGTCGATCTCCTCGCGGCGGTGCCGAGCGTCGTCTACGGGCTGTGGGGCATCGCCTTCCTGGTCCCGTTCATGCTCGAGCCGTCGCGGTTCCTGAACCGCTACCTCGGATGGATCCCGCTGTTCGGGGGCGACCAGGTGGTCGGCCGGAGCATGCTCACCGCGGCGCTCGTGCTCGCCATCATGATCCTGCCGATCATCGCCGCGATCTCCCGCGAGGTGTTCCTCCAGGTGCCGAAGGCGCAGGAGGAGGCGGCGCTCGCGCTCGGGGCCACCCGCTGGGAGATGATCAGGATGTCGGTGCTGCCGTTCGGCCGTCCCGGCGTCATCAGCGCCGCGATGCTCGGCCTCGGCCGCGCCATGGGCGAGACCATCGCCGTCGCGCTGATCTTCCCCGCGACGTTCACCGTCACGTTCCAGGTGCTCGGCCCGAACGGGAACAGCATCGCCGCCAACATCGCCAACGGTTTCGGCGAGGCGACGGAGACCGGCCGGGGCGCGCTCATCGCCTCGGGGCTGGTCCTGTTCCTGATCACGCTGCTGGTGAACATGGGCGCGCGGCTCGTCATCGCGCGGCGCAAGGAGTACGCGAGGGCGGCGGCATGACCACACCGAGCACCGCGACCGTACGGACCGGAATCCGGCCCATCTCCGTCGGACGGCGGGTGAAGGACCGGGTCGTCCAGGTGCTGATCTGCCTGGCCTTCGTCCTGGCGCTCATCCCGCTGGCGTCCGTGCTCTGGATGGTCGTCAAGAACGGCATGCAGCGCTTCGACCTGGAGTTCCTCACCCATTCGATGCGCAACATCGGGGCCAGGGACGTGGGCGGCGGCGCCTACCATGCGATCATCGGGACGCTGCAACAGGTCCTGCTCGCCTCGCTCATCGCGGTCCCCATCGGTCTGCTCACCGCGATCTATCTGGTCGAGTACGGCAACGGCGGACGGTTGGCGAGAACCATCGGCTTCTTCGTGGACGTCATGACGGGCGTCCCTTCCGTCGTTTCCGGGCTCTTCGTCCTGGCCTTCTGGATCCTCGTCCTCGGCATGCCGTTCTCCGGCTTCGCCGGCGCGCTCGCGCTGTCGATCCTGATGATGCCGGTCGTGGTCAGGTCGGCCGAGGAGATGCTCCGGCTCGTGCCGCGCGAGCTGCGCGAGGCGTCGTACGCCCTGGGCGTGCCGAAATGGCGGACCGTCGTCAAGGTGGTGCTGCCCACGGCGTTCACCGGCATCGCGACCGGCGTCATGCTGGCCGTCGCCCGCGTGGCCGGGGAGACCGCGCCGCTGCTGCTCACCGTCTTCTTCACCGACTCCATCAACAACGACCCGTTCAACGGGCCGCAGATGGGTCTCCCGCTGTACGTCTTCGACCAGGCCGGCCGCCCGACGGACGCCGCGATCGACCGTGCGTGGTCGGGGGCGCTCACGTTGATCCTGATCGTCATGCTGCTCAACCTGGTCGCGCGCCTCATCGGGTGGTGGCGGTCGCCCGCGAGGAAGGGGTCCTAGGAACAATGGCCAAGCAGATCGAGGTGTCGGACCTCGATGCCTACTACGGGTCGCACAAGGCGATCGAGGGCATCACGATGACGATCGAGCCGCGGTCGGTCACGGCGTTCATCGGCCCGTCCGGCTGCGGCAAGTCGACGTTCCTGCGCACGCTGAACCGCATGCACGAGGTCATCCCCGGCGCCCGGGTGGAGGGCAAGGTCAGGCTCGAGGACCAGGACCTCTACGGGCCGGACGTCGACCCGGTCTCGGTACGCAGGACCATCGGCATGGTGTTCCAGCGCCCCAACCCGTTCCCGACCATGTCGATCTTCGACAACGTCGCGGCCGGGCTGCGGCTGAACGGGCGGGTCTCCCGTTCGGAGCTCGACGGCGTCGTCGAGACGTCGCTCAAGGGCGCGAACCTGTGGAACGAGGTCAAGGACCGGCTCAACAAGCCAGGGGCGGGCCTGTCCGGCGGTCAGCAGCAGCGCCTGTGCATCGCGCGGGCCATCGCCGTACGACCGGAGGTCCTGCTGATGGACGAGCCGTGCTCGGCCCTCGACCCGATCTCCACGCTGGCGATCGAGGACCTGATCGCGCAGCTCAAGAAGGACTACACGATCGTCATCGTGACGCACAACATGCAGCAGGCCGCCCGGGTCAGCGACCGTACCGCGTTCTTCAACCTCGCCGCCCAGGGGCGGCCGGGCAAGCTCATCGAGATGGACGACACCTCGAAGATCTTCACGAATCCGGCCGAGAAGGCCACCGAGGACTACATCACCGGCCGCTTCGGCTAAGGGGCGCTCCGGCTGAGGCGTTTGAGCACCTCGCCGTGGAGCAGGCCGTTCGTGCAGACGAGGCTGACCTCCTGGAGCGATGAGGCGCTGTCGAGCGGCGAGGTGCCGTCGAGCGTGGTGCAGGTGCCGCCCGCCTCCTCGATGATGATCGTCAGTGCGGCCATGTCCCAGAGGGAGAGCTCGGGCTCGGCCGAGACGTCCACCGCGCCTTCGGCGACCATCACGTGCGACCAGAAATCCCCGTAGGCGCGGGTCCGCCAGACCTCCCTGGTGAGGTCGAGGAAGTCGTCGAGCCGGCCCTTCTTCTCCCATTCCTCCAGATCGGAGAAGGACAGGGAGGCGTCGTCGACGCGGCCGACCGACGACACCTGGCAGCGGGACGCCTTGGTGAGGTTCCGGCCGGTCCAGGAGCCTCCGCCCTTCGCCGCCCACCAGCGGCGGTGCAGCGCCGGCGCGGACACGACTCCCACGACGATCTCTCCCCGCTCCATCAGCGCGATGAGCGTCGCCCACACGGGGACGCCGCGCACGTAGTTCTTCGTGCCGTCGATGGGGTCGACGATCCACGAGCGTGTGCTGTCCCCGGTGCTGCCGTACTCCTCGCCCACGACCGCATCGCGCGGACGGGCGCGGCGCAGCGTGCCGCGGATGGCCTCCTCCACCGCCCGGTCGGCGTCGCTCACCGGCGTGAGGTCGGGCTTGGTGTCGACCTTCAGGTCCACGGCCTTGAACCGGCGCATCGTGATGTCATCGGCGGCGTCCGCCATCAGATGCGCGAGATGCAGATCGTCGCTGTATCCCATCACATGGACCAAGGTATCGTGCCGCCACCCGGGCGCAGCAGCGCCGGACGCGCGCCGACCCGTGCGTCATACCGTACTGATCGGTAATATCCGCTCATGGACCTCGCGGCTTTCATCCTCGACAGTGTGCCGTTCGCGCGAATGCTCGGCATCTCCCTCGACTCCGCCGGCTCCGGTACGGCCGTGGCCCGCATGCCCGACCGGGCCGACCTGCACAACCACGTCGGCGGGCCGCACGCGGGAGCGATGTTCACGCTCGCCGAGACGGCCTCCGGGGCGGCCATGCTGTCGGCGTTCGCCGACCAGCTCTCCAAGGCCGTGCCGTTGGCGAAGGGGGCGCGGGTCGACTACCGGAAGCTGGCCATGGGCGAGGTGACGGCGTCCGCCACCCTCCGGGCCGACCGCGCCGAGGTGGTCGCGCAGCTCGACGAGGGGAAGCGGCCCGAGTTCGACGTCGCGGTGGAGATCCTGGACACGGACGGCGTCGTGGTGGCCGAGATGACCGTCGTGTGGACATTGCGGCCGAATCGGCCGGTGACCCGGCCGTGACATGAACGACGGCCGGGCTCAGCCGCGTTCTCTGGCCTCGCGGGCCCATTCGATCGTGGCCTTGAGCCCGGTCGGCAGGTCGTGCCTGGGCCGCCAGCCGAGCCCTTCGAGGGCCGGGGCGGGGTCGACGGCCATGGCGGGCAGATCGCCCGGGCGCGGCGGCTCGAACCGCGGCTCGTCCGGGGCTCCGGCGGCTTCGGCGATCAGCGTGTGCAGCTCCCGGTCCGTGGTCTGCACACCGGTGCCGAGATTGAAGCGCCGCCCGTCGCCGCCGGTCCCGCAGGCGCGAATGAAACCGTCGACGACGTCCTCGACGAAGACGTAGTCCCGCGTCTGCGTGCCGTCGCCGTACACGACCGTGGACCTGCCGGACAGCAGCGCGTCGGTGAAGATCGCGACGACTCCGGCCTCACCCTCCGGCGACTGCCGCGGGCCGTACACGTTGGACAGCACGAGCGTCGTGTACTCCAGCCCGTGCAGCGCCCGATAGGTGGCCAGATAGAGCTCGCCGCCGAGCTTGGAGGCGGCGTACGGCGAACGCGGATCGGTGGGGGCGCCGCCCGGCACCGGGATCACGGCCGGCTTGCCGTACACCGCGACCGACGAAGCGTAGACCACCTTGCGCGCGCCGCCGCGCCGGGCGGCCTCCAGCACGTTGACCGTGCCCTCGACGTTCATGCTGGCGTCGGCGCGTGGGTCGGCGACGCTCCTGCGTACGCTGATCTGGGCGGCCAGATGGCAGATCACCTCGGGCCGCCACGTCTGGGCCAGGTCTCCGAGCGCGGGGTCCCGTACGTCCATGACGTGCAGCGACGCGTGGGGGTTCCGGTTGTGCCCGGAGGACATGTCGTCCACCACCGCCACGTCGTGGCCGTCCGCCAGGAGCCGATCGACGAGGTTCGACCCGATGAACCCCGCCCCGCCCGTGACCAGTGCCCGCATGTCCCGCCCTCCCTCGAAGGTTCAGGTCGTGTCCGGCGACCCTCGCGGCGGCGAAGATCCGCAGGACACTCCCTAGACGGCAGATCTTAACCGGCGGGTAGGACATCCCGGCCCGCTGAGGGCCGGTCGGTTCAGTCGGCCAGCTCGGCGCGGAGCTGGGCGATGCGCGACAGGACCTTGGCCCTCAGGTCCTCGGGGACGGGGTCGCAGCCGCATTTCTTGGCCACGAGCTGTTTTATGGCCTGCTCCAGGCCGTACTCCTCCAGGCAGGGCCCGCACTCGTCGAGATGCTGCCGGATCTCGGCGCAGCGGCTGCTGTCCAACTCGCCGTCGAGGTAGCTGTACACACGGTCCAGTACGTCGCTACACGGCGTGTCGTGATGCCGCCCGCAGCTCATCGCTTCTCCTCCCCAAGCGACCCGTCGGAACCTCCGGCAGGGGAGTCCGCCCGCACGAGTCCGCGTTCGCGCGCGTAGTCATGGAGCAGGGTCCGCAGCTGCCGCCGTCCCCGGTGCAGGCGCGACATCACGGTCCCGATCGGAGTGCCCATGATGTCGGCGATCTCCTTGTACGGGAAGCCCTCGACGTCGGCCAGATAGACGGCGATGCGGAAATCCTCGGGAATCGCGGCCAGCGCGTCTTTCACGTCGCTGTCGGGGAGGTGCTCCAGCGCCTCTATCTCGGCGGACTTGAGCCCCGTCGACATGTGCGACTCGGCCCGTGCGAGCTGCCAGTCCTCGATGTCCTCGGTGCCGGACTGCCTGGGCTCCCGCTGCTTCTTGCGATAACTGTTGATGAAGGTGTTGGTGAGGATGCGATACAGCCAGGCCTTGAGGTTCGTCCCCTGCTGGAACTGGTGGAAGGAGGCGAAGGCCTTGGCGAAGGTCTCCTGCAGGAGGTCTTCGGCATCCGCTGCGTTTCGGGTCATCCGGAGCGCTGCGGAGTAAAGCTGGTCGAGATACGGCATGACGTCGCGCTCGAACCGTTCACTACGCTGTTCCAGAGTCTCCTCGGCCGTCTTGGCGACCGGACCCACCCCCTTCAGGACGCCGTACCCAGCCGAGGATACCGGTCCGGGGCAAGGGGCCGGCCGTGAGACTTCTGGCAGCACCAACGTCTTCATGCCCAACTGCAACAGGGCAGGCGTAGAGTCTGTTCCCGGTGCAGTTTCAGGTGATGAACGCCCCCGGGTGGGGAAAGAAACCAAGTACCGGCTGGAGCCCGGTAACCGACGTCCAGGAGCCGCTCGTGCTGCCTATCCCGGCCACCGAACTCAACGGCTCGGGCACCCTCGGGCCTTATTGGACCTTCTATCACGCCGTGGTCGCCGAGCAGCTCAGACAGTGGCTTCCCACTCGCCCCTCCCTTCTGCTGGATCTGTCCGGCGGCCGCAGCCGGTGGCCGGCCCAGGCGGCGCGCGCCGGACACCGCGTGATCGAAGTGGTGGACTTCCGCCGTCCGGCGGAGCCTCGGCTCAGGGCGGCCTGCGATCGGATTCACAAGGTGCGCGCCGACGATCTGAGCTTCCTGCCCGACGGGAGCGTCGACGGGATAATCGCCGAGCAGCGCGTCCTGTCGGTCGAGATCATGGCCGAGTCGGTCATGGAGGACGTGGCGCGTGTGCTGAAGCCCGGCGGGCGTGCGCTGCTGTGCGTCGACTCGCTGGTGCTCGGCATGGCGATACTCGCCGAGCAGAACTACTGGGCGCATCTCCGCCAGACCGGCGAGGTCATGCTGGTCCCGTGGCCGGACGGCAGCATCACCCGCTGCTTCACCAGCGCCCAGATGCGCGAGCTGATCACCTCGGCCGGGCTGGAGACGGAGTGGATCCGGCCGCGCACCGTGCTGTCTCCCTCGATGGTCGATCACGTGCTGAGCACGGAGAGCCGCTCACTCGCCTGGCTGGTGCGTACGGAGCTGGAGTCCGAGGCCGACGGCGACGACACGGTCGGCATCCACCTCGTCGCCAGCGCACGCAAGCCGCTGTGACAGGCCCTTGTGACGAGCCGCTGTGCGACGCGGCGGTGATGACGCGGCTGTGAGCGGCGTTCAGCGGCGACGGCGCTCGACCCGCGACTGGCACTGCACGCACCGTGCGGCCTCGGGACGCGCCTCCAACCTGCCGTCGGGTACGGCGCCGCCGCAGTCGACGCACCGGCCGTAGCCGCCGTCCTCGAGCCGCTTGAGTGCGGCGAGCACCGCGGTGCGCTGCCGTGCGGCCACGTCGAGCATGGCCCGGGTCCGGTCGGAATCGGTGAGATGGGCGCCGCCGTCCGCCGCCGACCTGTCCCGCAGGTCGGCGCCGTCCCCCGTGAGCACCCTGATGGACCTGTCGAGCTCTTGGAGCATGCCTTCCAGGCGCATGCGCACGGTCGCGTCATCCACGAGTCCGCACCTCCGGGAGAGTGGGGGGGGGAAAACCGCCTGGAGCCCCGGCCTCCTGACGGGTCGAGCCGGTCACCGCGGGTAAATCACTTTCCCCACAAATTCCCAGTTCAGCGCCCTTTTACACCCCTCTCCTGTCGGGATGGTCAGAAAAGCGCCTCCCTCTTCTCCGGATCTCCGTCGAGCGGTTCGAGCAGCTCCGGGCCGTTGTTGCGTACGTTGTTCACGGCGGTGGAGACCGGGTAGGCCCGCAGCCGGTCGGGGCCCGCCGCGACCAGCAGCCCGGAGGGGTCCTCGGTCCGCGGATCGAGCCATTCGGCCCAGCGGTCACGCTCGATCATCATCGGCATGCGGTCGTGGATGTGCCCCACCTCGTCCTCGGCGGTGGTGGTGATCACAGTGCAGGTGCACAGCCACTTGAGCGGGTCGTCGTCCGCCCGCTCCGGGTCCTTCCAGAACTCGTACAGCCCGGCCATCGCGAGGACGCCGCCGTCGGCCGGGTGGATGAAGTAGGGCTGCTTCTTCTTGCCCTCGACCGGCATCCATTCGTAGTAGCCGTCGGCCGGGAGCAGGCATCGCCGCGCGGCGAACGCCCGGCGGAACGCGGGCTTCTCCGCCACCGTCTCGACCCGGGCGTTGATGAGCCGCGACCCGATCGAGGGATCCTTCGCCCAGACCGGCACGAGTCCCCACCGCACGATCTGCAGCTGCCTGACCGGGCGGTCCGACAGGCTCTCGCCGTCGACCTTGGGGACCCGGCTCATCACCGCGTAGATCTGCTTGGTGGGCGCGACGTTGTAGTCGGGGGGAAGCTCCTGGTCGGGGACGCCGTCCAGTTCGACCTGGAACTCCTCCAGCAGTTCGTGCTTCTTGCGCGCAGACGCGTACCTACCGCACATGTCACAACTCTGCCATCCACAACGGGATCACGCGCGGCCCCTCCGGAGGCGGGCGGGTCGATAAGCTTGCGAACATGGTCTCCGCACTGTCCACACCACGTGACGACGAACCTAACGACACCGGGTCGCTCTGGCCGGCTCCGACGGCCGCCGGTCCGATCGACGCGACCGTACGGCTGCCCGGTTCGAAATCGGTGACCAACCGCGCGCTGCTGCTCGCCGCGCTGGCCGAGGCCCCGGGTTCGGTACGGCTGGCGCTGCGCAGCCGTGACGCGGACCTGATGGCGGCCGCGCTGCGCGCGCTGGGCACGGAGATGACGCCGTCGAACGAGACCCCCTCCAGCGTGGACTGGTCGATCGTCCCCCACCCCATCAGGGGCGGCGCGTCGATCGACGTGGGTCTGGCCGGCACGGTCATGCGGTTCGTGCCGCCGGTCGCCGCGCTCGCCGACGGACCGGTGGCCTTCGACGGCGACCCGCACGCGCGCAAGCGGCCGATGGGCGCGATCCTGACGGCTCTGCGCGCACTCGGCGCGACCGTCGACGGCGACGCGCTGCCGTTCACGGTCCGCGGGCCGATCGCCGGCGGCGAGGTGGTGCTCGACGCGTCCGCCTCCTCCCAGATGGTGTCCGGCCTGCTCCTGGCCGCGGCCCGGTTCGAGAAGGGCGTGACGGTGCGGCACAGCGGCCCGCCGGTCCCGTCGATGCCGCACATCGCGATGACCGTGCACATGCTGCGCCAGGCCGGAGTGGAGGTGGACGACTCCGAGCCCGACGTGTGGCGGGTGCAGCCCGGACCGATCCGCTCCGGGCATGTCACGGTCGAGCCCGACCTGTCGAACGCGGCCCCGTTCCTGGCGGTGGCCCTCGTCACCGGCGGCACCGTGACCGTCCCCGACTGGCCGGCCGAGACCACCCAGGGCGGTGACCGGCTGCGCGACCTGCTCGCCGAGATGGGCGCGAGCGTCACTCCGACGGCCGATGGCCTGCGGGTGACCGGCGCAGGCGGGGTGCGGGGCATCGACGTCGACCTGCGTGACGTCAGCGAGCTGACCCCGACGATCGCGGCGCTCGCCGCGCTGGCGGACGGGCCGTCCCGGATCAGCGGCGTGGCCCACATCCGCGGTCACGAGACCGACCGCATCGCCGCGCTCGCCACCGAGATCAACCGCCTGGGCGGCGACGCCCGCGAGACCGACGACGGGCTGGAGATCCGGCCGAGGCCGCTGTCCGGCGGGGTCTTCCACAGCTACGACGATCATCGGATGGCCACGGCCGGGGCCGTCATCGGCCTCGCCGTGCCGGGCGTCGAGGTGGAGAACATCGCCACCACGGCGAAGACGCTCCCCGAGTTCGCCCGCATGTGGGCCGCGATGCTGGACGGAGCCCCCTGATGGGACGTGGCACGAGCCGTACGGCCGCCGCGTCCGCGAGGAGGCGCGAGCGCTGAGCAGGCGGCGGCACTACGACGAGGACGACGTCAGGGTCAGGCCGGGTAAAGGATCCCGCCCCCGGACGCGGATCCGCCCTGCCCACAAGGGAGCGGTCGAGGGTTTCGTCGTCGCGGTCGACCGCGGGCGGTACACCTGCCTGGTCGGCCACGACGGCACGCCTTCGGTGGACGGAGACGGCCGCGCCGGCAGGCCCGGCGCCGAGCCGGTCCTCGTCGTCGCGATGAAGGCCCGTGAGCTGGGACGCAAGGGCATCGTCGTGGGAGACCGCGTGGCACTCGTCGGCGACGTGAGCGGACAGCCCGACACGCTCGCCCGGGTCGTGCGGGTGGAGGAGCGCCGCTCGGTGCTGCTGCGCAGCGCCGACGACACCGAGGACGGCGTGGAACGGCCGGTCGTGGCCAACGCCGACCAGCTCGTCATCGTCACCGCGCTCGCCGATCCGCCGCCGCGCCCCCGGATGATCGACCGGCTGCTGGTCGCGGCGTTCGACGCGGACATCGAGCCGCTGCTGTGCCTGACCAAGGCCGATCTCGCCTCGGCCGACGAGCTGGTGGCGCTCTACGAGCCGCTCGGCGTGCCGTACGTGGTGGTCGCGAAGGGCGGCCCGCTCGACGGGCTGCGCGAGCGGCTGACCGACCGGATCAGCGTGCTGGTGGGGCATTCCGGCGTCGGGAAGTCCACCCTGGTCAACGTGCTGGTGCCGCATGCCCGGCGGGCCGTCTCGCACGTCAACGCGGTCACCGGGCGGGGCAGGCACACCTCGACGTCGGCCGTCGCGCTGGAGCTCCCCGAGGGCGGCTGGATCATCGATACGCCCGGCGTGCGCAGTTTCGGGCTGGCTCACGTGTCG